>NZ_CP017641.1:6266500-6567000 GCF_001983935.1 Fuerstiella marisgermanici
GACGGCCGATTTGTTGTCGGCTAAGATAATCAGTCGCCTGCCTGCAAGCCCAGTTGCTCTTCAACGAATTCAATAAAGGATTTCTCCGATGAAACTCTATGTACTCCTGACCATTTTCCCGGCAATGCTGCTGATTGGTTGCACCGGTTCCGAAGCTCCTGAAACCGATCCGGTGGACGTGGAAAACGATCTCGACGATGCGGATCACGGGATGGCCAGTGCCGACGAAGATGCGACAGCGGCGGATGGAGACAGCATCGCGCTGACACCAGATAACACCACGATTGCATTCATTGGTTCACACGTCACCGACGAAAAGCCCGACCCCAAGGCGCGCACGGGACAGTTTGAAAAGTTTGACGGCACCGCCATCGTTGAAGGCGGTGAGCTAAAATCGCTGGAGGTGGCTATCGATACGACATCGATCACCACGGAACAGGACAAGCTGACAAATCATCTGAAAAGCCCCGACTTCTTCGACGTGAATCAGCATCCGGAAGCGTCGTTTGCGGCGACAAAAATCGAAGCGGGCGAAGCGGGCCAGGTCGTCGTCACGGGTGACCTGACGCTGCTGGGCACCACGAAAACCATTTCGTTTCCTGCCACGGTTTCTACCGAAGACGGATTGAAGCTGGATGCGGAATTCACAATTCAGCGCACGGCCTTCGGCATGGAATACGGTCCGGACAAGGTTGAGGATGATGTGCAGATGATGGTCACAATCGGCAGCTAAGTCGTGCCATTTACATTCAATGATCTCGCCTATGGATTTGCCGTACCCGCAGTCGTCTCGGCGGTTGTGCTGCTCGTCTTCTGCCGCATGCTTTCGGAAAAAGTCAGCCGTGCGACTGCGGCTCCACTGGCTCTGACGGCCGGTTTCCTTACCGGGTACTGGCTTCTGGAACTCGGGCCCTATATTCCCGAAGTCTACCGCGAATGGCTGCCGTACACGGTTCTGGCAGCCGGCGTTGCCTCAGCAATCCCGCAGCGACATCTACCGATGCGCATCGCGATTGCGGCAGCGGTCGCCGGATTCGCGGCATGGCAACTGGTGCCGGGCTGGGAACATCTGGAACCGTCTGCCGCCACGCACCGCATCGCATGGCTCGTTCTTGTGATCCCGGTGCTGCTGGCTCTGGAACCTTCAACGCAACACACGCCGAGCTGGCTGGTTTCGGTCGTGTTGGGAATGACGATGGTCGCCGCATCGGTCGTACTGCTGTTGTCGGGAAGTTTGCTGTTCTGCCAAGTCGCCGGCTGCGGAGCCGGGGCACTCGTGGGCATGGGACTTCTTACCGCGTGTAAACGGCACGATCAAACCTTCGAAGGTCTCGCCCTGCCGTTTACGATTCTACTGGCGGGCATCCTGCTGATCGGTCGAGTGGAATCCTTCAGCGAGGTTCCACTGATCAGCTATTTACTGCTTCCCGCGGCTCCGCTGATGTTGTGCATTTTCGTCACCGGACCGCTGTCGCGGTTTAGCGGTTTCAAAGCACTGGCCCTACCGCTCATCCTGCCAGGAGTTGTGTGCGCCGTAGCCGTGATTGCTGCGGTGGTTGCGGAATACGGCCCGGCGGAATGAGTTGATTCGGCCGGACGAACTTTCAGGTTTGGGGAACAGGGTACCGATGTTTATTCTGGTCCTAATTGGATGGAGTCTGCTTTGTCGCCAATCGTGATTGTGATTCACGAACTGGGGCACACGCTGATGGCGCTGGCGGTACGATTTAGAGTTTTTCGAATACAGCTTGGAATCGGTGACGAAGTTTTCAGTTTTCAGATTGGCGAGACGCTGGTTTCGTTTGGCCGGAGCTACGGCGGTCGCGTATGGGCAGCGCCGTGGACGCTCGATGGTTGGAAGTGGCGGAAGGCAATGATCAGCATCGCGGGACCGGGACTGTGCGTCGTCGTCGGCGTGGTGGCAATCGTCTTTGGGCTGATGTTTGAGAATCCCGTCAAGGTCAAGGCGGCGAGCGTTCTGTTTGGGATGATTAACATTGGTCAGCTAAGGAGCTTCATCCCCGACGACAACCGGCCAACCGATGGAGGGAATCTACTGGTCGCGCTGCGAGCAACGCCCGACGTTGTTCGTGCGACGGCCATGGCGGCATGGGCAGAAGAAGCATCGCAGCTCGTCGAACGCGGCCACCCCGTTGCGGTGGAGCGGGCTAGAAGATGCTTTGACCTTGCGCCTGAGCATCCCAATGCCACCCTTCTTCTAGCTGCGGCACTAATGAATGATGGGGCTTTCGTCGACGCGAAACACCATTTTGAGCTTGGCTTGAAGCTGTTCTCTGCCGCTGATTTGGAGATCAATGCAGATCAAAAAGCTGAAGGAGAATCGGCGATTCAAGAAGCCATCAAGGAATGTGAAGCCGAGCTGGCGAAGGCAGCGTTGCCGCAATTATGACCGAGATCGGTTTCGCCGCAGCTAATTGAGAACCGCCGCATCTTCCGCCAACAGTCGAGCCGACTCCAGCAGCGCTTCAATATCCGATTGCAGCGACTTCGCAAGGCTTAGCACGAAGGCGAAACCGACGGCTCCCAGCACGCTGAATACCTGCAACGGAAATTTGCTGGCGGCGGTGTCCTGAGTCGAAAGCAGGATCATCATGCCAACGGCCGGAACGCCGCCAGCGAGGTACAGCGACCAGATGGATTGTTCCGACAGGCGATGGAGTTCTGACTGGTCCTGTGCCGTTAGCTGTCCGTTGCGAATGAGTGCGGGAATGAAGGCTCGAATGGCCAACGTTGCCGTCAGGAAGAATGGGTACGCCGCCGCGACAAGTCCGCACACCAACAGCGACACAAAAAAGTGAGCCTGCCATTTTAAGTCCATCCCCTCCGCCGCGTTCAGTGCGATGGGATAAGCCATGCCAGCGATGATCCATTCTGAAATGCCGAGAATCGTGACGAAGCGACTGTAGCGCAGTGTGCGAACTCGAATGCTCGACAATGAGCCTTCATCACCAGAGTTTGCGGGCACGGAGGACGCCGTTGTGGCTGGGAGCCCTGACCGCGTGTTCCGCTTTCGGACGCGATTCACAATCGGGCGTGTAAACCAGATGCAGCAGGCGAATCCGATCGAAAATGCGACCACGTTGATCGCGATTACGAAACGTGTGAAGACGGGTTCCGCTTCTGCCGAAAGCTGCTTAACGATGGCTCGTTCGTTATAGACATAGTTGAACATCGCGGCCGGCACGTGAGGAAAGATGGCGGCGAAGAGCAGGGCAGCCAACGGCCAGGCAATTGCCAGACGTCGCCAGCCCGCCTGGCTGCAGTGCATCAATTGAGCGACTCGCGGTTGCAGGCACAGGCCCAGTTCGCGTGCGACTTCGTTGGCCGTTTGATAGCGGTCGTCCGGGTCTGGAGCCAGACACCGACTCAGAATTCGAAATAGCTGCTGTTCGACCGCATTCGCAGAACGCTCAGGTGGTTCACTGCCGCCGTCATGCCGCAATTTGATCATTCCCGACAGCATGTCCGACATACTTCCGCCGATCGCTTCGTCGTCGAACGGGCGTTTGCCATAGAACAGTTCCCATAGCAGCACGCCCAGCGAAAACACGTCCGCGCGGGCGTCGAGGTCTTCCGGCTTTGTCGCGTGTGTCGGGTCGAAGGCCTGAAGTTGTTCAGGCGACATGTAGGCCAGACTGCCGCCGAAGTACGCGGCTGGAGTTGCTCCTTCGGTGGCCGAACTAAAGCTGATGTTGAAGTCCGCCAGCTTTGCGGCTCCATTGGCTTCCAGTAAGACGTTGGCCGGCTTAATGTCGCGATGCAGAATGCCGCGACCGTGAGCGTAGTGCAGAGCATGAGCCAGTTCCATGCCCAGCTGGCAGGTGACTTCACTCCATGGCTTATCCGCGATGCCACCCTTCAGAGGGATACTCTGAGCCGACAGCACGCCCGTTTTTTCGACGGCAGCGGCGATGCATTCTGCCACGATGCGACCAGTTTTGAGCTCCGCAGAATTCGCCGTTTTAATGACAGCCTGCAATGTTCCGCCAGCCGCAAACTGCATGTACAGCAGCCGTAGATTTTGTTCCGGCAGGCGGGTTTGATCGTGAACTCGAACGATGTGCGGATGATCGAGCTGAGCCAGCGTTTGGCCTTCACTGCCTCGGTCGCCGGAAATTTTCAATGCCACAAGCCGCTGCATGGATTCCTGGCGAGCAAGAAACACACTGCCGAACGCGCCGGCACCCAGCGCCGACATCAAATAGAAGTCGCCCACCCGTTCGCCGGGTTGAAAGGCTTCCGTCAACGTCGTGCCGGACGGTTCCATATTGCTGGTCGATTCCAGCTGAAACAACTGACCAATCTCAGCCGCCTTGTCCGGGAAACGTTTCAGGCAATCCTGACCGCTGACGGATTCGCCCGCAGCCCGACGAATGTGAAACTCTTCGTGAATCAACTCCGCCGGCATGCCATCGGGCTGGCCCAGTTCCGGGTGTTCGGCAAGGTAGTCTTCCAACCGAAGCGCTGCGCCGTCGCTGTTGTGGCGGTATTCCAGATCGACTTTGATCAGCTCGATCAATGTCATCCGACGCAGCGCGATGTCATCGTGCGGCAAATGTTCATTCAGCAGCGGCCCGAATCCATCCGCTTCCCATGCCTCAAGAAAACTCTCCACATAACTGCCGAGCCGGTCCCAGTCGACAGCATCGACACCGTCGGAACTGCTCGCCTGAGACGTCGGCTGATGCGTGTCGTGCTGGCTGTCAGGCTGATCGCTGGAAGGACTCATGAATGGTTTGGCCGTCATCAGTTTTTTTGGGTCGGCGGGAAGGATACCATAACTGCCAGCCACATCAGTTGAAGCACAGGACACTCTAAAATGCACGAAGACGACCCGGAACTCCTGAAGGGAATCAGCGAAGGCAGCGTCGACGCACTGGCTGCTTTTCTGAATGTCAACCAAAAGCAGCTAATGGCGTTTATCAGCCGGCGACTCGGCGAATCGCTGCGGAAAAAAGTCGAAGTCGAAGACATCTTTCAGGAAGTCAGTGCCGAAGCGATAAAGACCCTCACCCCGGAATGGCCGGGCGACCGTGAGCCGTTTTCCTGGCTGTGCCATCTGTCCGAACGCAAAATCGTGGACGCTCATCGTCATTTCTTTGATGCTCAAAAACGAGACGCCGGCAAAGAACGAGCACTGGAAGCAAAGTCGCCGGGCGGACAGGAGATCGGTTTCGTCAATATGCTGGTCAAAAGCATGACGACACCCAGCGCGGCGTTTTCGCGAAACGCTCGAGAAGTGCGTCTGCAGGAAGCCATGCTGCAACTCAAAGACGAGCAGCGCGAAGCAATCCGGCTGAAGTACATTGAAAACAAGCCGTCCAAAGAAATCGCGGACTTGCTTGGGAAGTCCGACGCCGCCGTGCGAGTGATGCTGACTCGCACGATGAAGCAATTGCATGAGATTTTGGCCGATGCGGAAGGGTAGCTTCGCGTAATTGCTTCCACGTAGACGAGTCTCTCCGAGACTCGAAAGCTGGCGGCAATCAAAGTCTCGGAGAGACGCTGCTACGTGTACGTGGGCTGCATGTGCGAAGCGGCCGTTCGCTGGTTTGCCGCCGATAGCCGTCTTCGTACTTTTCTTCTGTAACAAATCTGCAACCAGCACGCTTCGGTGAATGGAGCGTCGAGAATCCGTCGGCGCGTGTTCTGAGAATCAACTCAGCCGTTCACAGGTGCTGCCATGTTTAAGTCCACGATTTCGCTTGCCATAGTCTTTGTTTCCGTGACCAGCGTTGCGTTTGCAGACGGAGACGACCTGTTTTCCAGCGTTCGCACGAAGTCTGTCTTCGAAAGCTCACCAGGACCGTCATCCGCGACCAATCCTGCCAATCTGCTGGCGAAGCGAATCACCAAAGCCGCCGAACTGCGTGAATTACTGAAGTCAGCGGGCTTCGATGGGAAGGTGGCTGGCAGCCGCAGCGCA
Organism: Fuerstiella marisgermanici; assembly: GCF_001983935.1. Lineage (GTDB taxonomy): Bacteria > Planctomycetota > Planctomycetia > Planctomycetales > Planctomycetaceae > Fuerstiella > Fuerstiella marisgermanici. The sequence continues at coordinate 6,272,448 of NZ_CP017641.1, forward strand.
GCGGCTCAGAAGGATCTCAATCCATGGGAATTTCCTGTTCTGGCAGCCATTTCCGAAGATGAGGACCACATCACCATCATGCTGGGCCTTCAAACCATCGAAGACAGCAGCCAGCTTTCCGCTGACACGTTGCTGAAGATGATGCAGGTCAACCAACAGGAGGCTCCCGCTGTATTCGGTTACAGCAAGATCCGCAAACGCACAGAACTGTATTGCGTTCTTAGGAACAACGGTGTGACCGGACGAATCCTGAGGGACGAAATCAACCGCATGGCGACCGTTGCAAAGCGACATGAAGCGATTTGGGATCATTCAGAAGCACCGTCCACCACGCAGCAGCAAGCCCCAACCACGCCACCGGCAGAAAAAACGCTGGTTGCCAACGCGACCAGCCTTGTCGGCAAGTGGTCTGCCGCTCGGTCAGCGACTGAGGCGTTTGCGATCGCATTCTCGGCGGATGGGCAGTTCAATTTGGTCTTCGTCAACAACGGCAAGCAGACGAAATCCAGCGGCAATTTCGCAATCGTGTCCGGCGTCCTCACGATGACTGGCACTGACGGTATGAAGCTGTTCGGCACCATTAAAATGACGTCCGCCACGACGTTCACATTCACACCTGATAAGACAAAAGCACTGGCCTTCACGAAGGCGTGAGTATGGTTTTCGCAGATGTCGATTGAAGTGGAATTTGTGGCTCGACGCTCCGAGTCGAGTACGCTCGTTCAGGAAATAGCTTCCCTTGGACCTTGCTCAACAGGTATCGACCGCTGCGGTGAGGCGCGCCGTGCTGCCCCTTCTCGACTTGGAAAGTCGAGCCACAATGGCGGGTGCTGCCGGCACCGACGGATCAAGAATTGCCGCTGACGCGTAGACGATTCTCTTTGCCGCTCGCAAAACACCAGCGTTTCGGGAGAAACGTTGCAATGAGGGCCAAACATCGTGGCCGCCATTCGTGGTTCGAATGTGTGTTTTTCACCTTCATCCTGTAACAAATTCGACGGATTCTCGCTGAGGGATAGTGCGAAGGCGTCACCAATCGCCCGCTTTTTTGCCAACCTGAAACACATTCCCAAACGGTGATCCCATGAAGTATTCAATCAAGCCACAAATCGTTCGACTCGCGGCCTGTGCGGTCGCCCTGGCTGGCCTTAGTCAATCCGCTCTGGCCGATGTCGAAATCTACAACGAAACGTTGAAGTCCACGGCGTGGGTGCTGGCCAAAACAGGCGGTTCGACGTCCAGCGGAACAGGCGTCCTGGTCAATGCAGAAAAGAAACTGCTGGTGACCAATTTTCATGTGGTCGGTGATGCTCGAGCGGCCGTGATTTTCTTCCCGGAGATGAAGGACGGCCAGCCCATCAACGATCGCAATCACTATCTCAAGAACGTTCGAAAACTTGGCATTCGCGGCCGCGTGCTGGGAGTCGATCGCAAGCGGGATCTCGCACTGGTGGAACTCGACAAACTGCCCGAAGGCACCAAAGCCATCGACATGGCTCGCAAGACGATTAGTCCGGGAGCTCAGGTCCAGTCAATCGGGAACTCCGGATCATCCGACGCACTGTGGGTGTTCACGTCGGGAACCGTTCGGTCGGCCTATCAAAAGCAGTTTCGCACCGGCGCTGGCGAACACGACTTCAAGGTTGTCGAAACAACTTCGCCGATCAACCCCGGCGATAGCGGTGGCCCCGTCGTCAATAGCGACGGCGAACTGGTTGCGATCGCTCAATCGATTTCACCAAAAGCTCGACTGGTCAGCTACAACGTTGACATCACAGAAGTGAAATCGTTTCTGGAAAGTCAGTGGAAGCCCGCTCCGTTGCCGATTGATGAACTTCTGGAGAAAGCCGAACTCACGTTCACCAAACACGACAGTGGCCACATGGAAGTTTCATTCGATCAAAAGGACGAAACGAAACAGGCAGTCTTCGTCACAAAGGAAATCGAATACTACGGCCGAGCTGACGTGCGGAAAGTATGGGCTCTGGCCGCAACGTTGAAAGAAGCGCCTGGCGTCGACGTGCTAACCCAACTGCTGCAGCAGAGTGCTCGCACAAAAATGGGAGCGTGGACGATTGAGAAAGCGTCGAACGGCGACTACCTGGTGATCTACTGCTGCAAGCTGGACGCAACTGCGACTCCCGACGCTTTGAAGAGCACCATGGAATACGTGGCCACTCTGACCAACGTGGCGAAGAAGGATCTGATTCCGACAGAGCCCAAAGAAGATCCAACCGAAACGCTGGCGGCCTGGTTAAGCAACTAATTGTCGGTACGCACCGACGGGCGGTTGGCGTGGCGGGCGGGTGAGCAGGGGGGAAGGCGGAAGCGCCGGCGGTGCTCCCGTTGGTCGCGGGAGGGGGGCGGGAGTGCGAAGTTGATCCTTGGGGACAGCGTTAGAAGATTTTGTCATGGAACGCGAACTGGCGTGTCTTCGCGGCTGGAATTGCTCGATTCAGCAACAGTGAGCTACACCAGAGCCAGCGAGCGGTTTGGAAATTCCTCCAGAAATCGGTGATCCGTCGGCGAGAAACCTCCGTTGACGCAGCATATCAAAGTGATATCATACCGGTATCGCGACGAAATCACCCTTTTGGTCAAAGGAAACACGTCATGCACACAGAAAAACCGTATCGCCCCATGTCGGGCTGGCCCGCTCTTGTTGGCGTTATTGCGATGTTCTTTGCTGGATTAGGGCTGCTGATTGTCGGGGCCAGTAAGGAGAGCCCCGTTCAAATTCTGTCCGGAATCGGCCTGCTGCTTTTTGCGTTGACCTGCTGCTGCGGATTTATGGCCATCGCGCCGAATCAGTCGCGTGTGCTGCTTCTTTTTGGTGCCTACAAAGGGTCAGCCAAAGATTCGGGCTTCTTCTGGGTAAACCCATTCTACTCGAAGAAGAAGCTGTCATTGCGAGTTCGAAACTTCGAGACCGGCTCGATGACAACGCCGGAAAAGAAGAATGAAGCCGGACAGGTTGTTGCCAAGAGCAGTCGAACCGGCGGTAAGCCCTCCAAGGTTAACGACAGTGACGGCAATCCGATCGATATTTCCGCGGTCGTCGTGTGGAAGGTCGTTGACACTGCGGAAGCGATGTTCGAAGTGGACGACTACGAAAATTTCATGGAGGTGCAAAGCGAGGCGGCGTTGCGAGTTCTGGCCAGTCGGCATCCGTACGACAGTGACGATTCACAGGTGTCGCTTCGAGGAAACACCACAGAAGTCTGTGAGCAACTGAAGGCTGATATTCAGGAACGTCTGGACAAGGCCGGTATCAATGTCATTGAAGCTCGCATCAGCCATCTGGCTTACGCTCAGGAAATTGCAGCGGCCATGCTGCAGCGTCAGCAGGCTCAGGCCGTGGTGGCGGCTCGCACGAAGATTGTGGAAGGAGCCGTCGGAATGGTCGACATGGCGCTTGACCATCTCAAGCGAGACGGGATCGTGGAACTGGATGAAGACCGCAAAGCCACCATGGTTTCGAACCTGCTGGTCGTGCTGTGTAGCGGAGCTCACACACAACCAGTCGTGAACACGGGAACGTTGTACAGCTAGATCAGGAACGGACGAGCCGCAGGCGTGAGGCGAATTCGCGGCTGCGGTTGTTGTTTCGGCCAGAAAGGATGTCAACACGACATGGCGCGCGAATCATTCTTATTGCGAACAGATCCAAAAATCCTGGACGCGTTGCGTGGGTGGGCCGAGGACGAATTGCGCAGTACGAATGGTCAATTGGATTTTGTCCTGCGAAAGGCGCTGAAAGAAGCCGGACGGCTACCGGACAAACAGAGCAAGGAAACGGACAACTGATCGTCTTCAGGCGGCCGAACCAGTGAGGTGAACCCGAAACCGGTCAGCCTGACCGGTTCGGCTCCGCATCGCTTGGATTTCACGCCGGCCGGCGGCTTCATCTGGATTGCAAATTCGCGGGCGGTCCACTTCAGCGCCCACCGACAACACTCTCTGCAATGGCAGACGGCAGCAAGTATCGTGGGTGGGGGCCGGCAGACTCGCGACCTCGTAAAACTCGAGCAGTTTCCCTTGTGTCGTGGACGGTTGGGGCTCGTGGGAAACAGCCTTCGTCGTCCGAACAGCTTGTTCCGCGGCCACAAGTCAGCGAGATTCGCTGTAAAGGCCCGTCGAAAGCCTTTCTGCTGCAATTCGGTCCCTCATCCGGCGGCAAAAAGACGTAGATCGGAACATATGGCTCGCGATAATGTGGTTGGCAGCAACGGACGCTACAATTCGCGGCGTTCCGCTCCTGTTTCAATTCGATATTCAAAAGGAAATACAATGATCTCACGTTTCGCCGGATTTGCGGCTGCCGCAATGTTTGCCTGTTCGTTAGCCGGGTGTACGGATGGAGAATCCACACCCAAACCACCCGTGATGGGAGGCGGCCACGATCATGGACACGACCACGGGCACGGTCAGGGTCATCCGGAAACACTGGCCGGAGCGTATGCTCAGGTGACTGCGCTGCGTGACACTGTGCGAGATGCGTTTAAGGAAGGAGATGCAGATGCGGCTCATGGCCCGCTGCATGATGTCGGCCATTTGTTGGAAGATTTGCAGGTTCTGGCGGATAAGGCCGAGTTGTCTGACGAAGCAAAGGCAACCATCAAAACAAATGTCGACACCCTGTTCGAATCCTTCGGTGCGGTCGATGACAAAATGCACGACCCGGAAGAAGGATCAGACTACAGCGAAGTGTCAGAAAAAATCGATGCGGCGATAGCTGCCATTGGCACCGCGGCAGGCCCACTAGCTGAAGGCGGCGAGCACGATCATGGCCACGACGATCACGAAGATGGCGACCACGATCATGACGGTGAACACAAAGATGACGACCATGACCACGACGAAAAGCCATCCGCCGGCGAAAAGAAGGAGTAGTCACGTGAAAGCCTTCGCTGTTACATCGATGGGTTTGCTGCTGCTTTCAGCCTGCCTGACGGGCTGTGGTGAGTCTGTCGATGCGGAGGTGCTGGCACTCCGCGAGCAACTTGTGCTTAAGGACAGACCAGAGCAGACGACATCGACGAAAAAGATTCGCACGAGTTTGCTGGAAGACGGCGCTGCGGACGAAATCGATGTCACCATCCTGGCTCGGATCACAGCCGGTGATCTGCCGCCATGGGAAACAGGCAAGGCCGCTTTTATCGTGACGGACGCAACGGGGCACGAAGGTGAGAAGGACCACAACCCTCACACGTGCCCTTTCTGCAGCCGCAATATCAACGACTACTTGGCCGAAGTCCGCTTCCACGATGACAAGGGCGAAGTCATTGGGATCGACAGCCGCGAATTGTTTGACGTCGAGGAACCGCAGCTGGTGGTGATCACGGGCAAGGCTTCAATTAACGACGCAGACCTGCTGGCTGTGTCGGCTGACGGGATTTATATCGTGAGGCAGTAGTGCCACCCTCCGGTAGCCCGATGTGCAAGACCTGCGCGGGAGAGATGGGGCTATTCGCCATGCCCCACTTTGCCTGCTCGTGAATGCCAACAGTGCTTCGCGAAATCCCACAGCCCGGCAAACCGAAAGCTGTCGTCTACGTAGTGCTGGATGACATAAAACGCGAAGTAGTAGAAGCGGCTGAAACTCCAAACCGTCAAGACCAGCAGCACCATCGTTTGCCAGTGCGGCGACTGAGCCAGCAGGATTGCCGCGGAGAGTATTCCGCAAAGCAGAAACAACGCGCCCTTCAGGTAAATCAGACGTGGGTTTTGCAGGTCGGCCATGCGTCTGTCTCCTCACTGAATGGGTGCCATCTGCGGGACTCAACCCTGCACTTAACCCACAGGAGTCGCCACAGCCGCAGATTTGTCTGTCGGTTCTGCAACAGCAACGGTTTCTTCAGCAGCTCGCACGCCAAACAGGCTGCCGTAGATGAAGAAGAATGTCGGCACCAGAACCAGAACCAGCAACGTCGACAGCATCAGGCCAAAACACAGACTGGTGGCCATGGGGATCACCAACTGGGCCTGAAACGACTTTTCGGTCAGGATTGGCAGCAGGCCCGCGACCGTAGTCAGCGACGTCAACAGGACGGGACGAAAACGACGTTGTCCCGCCTCGATAACAGCCTCTTTCAGGGGTAAACCGGATCGGACTCTGGCGTTGATAAAGTCGACCAGCACGATCGAATCATTCACCACAACGCCCGTCAACGCCACAAGCCCCAGCATACTGAACAGGGTTAGCGGCAGTCCCATGAAAGCGTGCCCCCAGATCGCTCCAACGATTCCGAACGGAATCACCGCCATCACCACCAGCGGCTGACCGTACGAATTGAACTCGACCGTCAACAGCACAAACGTTGCCAGCATTGCAATGACGAACCCCGTGAACAGACTCCCGATGCTCTCGGTGTCCTGTTCCTGTTGCCCCTCCCAGCGAATTCGCAGCGATGGATACTTCTCCAGCAACGCCGGGATGAATGCGTCCTGAGGCGGCGTTGGTTTGCCACCAAACAGGACGCGAACCTTATCCCGAAAGATGCTGAAGCCGCTTGGCTTCGGTCCCTGAAGCTCTTCGACAATCTGCTTCGCGTTGTTTTCCTTTTCGTCCACGTCTGCCGAAACCGTGATTGACCGCCGCTGATCGATGCGGTTGATTTCCGAGAATCCGCGTTGAATGTTGACAGAAGCCAGCTCCGTAATGGGCCGTTGAATTCCGTCGCCGCCGTCGACTCGAATGTCAGAAAAGTTGGCCAGTGAATCGCGATCCTCTTCCGGATAGCGAACCATCAACTTCACTTCATGCCGCCCTCGCTGCAGCCGCATCACTTCTTCGCCGTAGTAGGATGCTCGAACGGTCCTGGCGATGTTGTCCAACGGCACACCCAACGCAACCGCGCCCGGCTTTTCGGTGAGCTGCAGTTCCCACTTGCCGGGCCGCGAATCGTCGGCAATGTCAGAAACTCCCTTAAAGCCTCGCAGCTTTTCCTTGGCCTCTTCGACGGCCAGCTCAAGCTGATCCATGTCGTTGGCGGGAGCCAGTAGTTTGAATTCAATGGCCTTGCCGCCAGGCCCGTTGTTTTGAGTACTGAACGTCACCGTTTCCACGCCGGGAATCGGGCCGACTGCGGCTCGCCATTCGTCGACGACCTGTTGACTGGTGATTTCTCGTTCGGTGTTATCGACAAGCTGCACGTGGACCTTACCCACGTGACCGCCGGTCGAAGTCTCCCCGCCGCCAGGGCCGCCGCCGGTGGTGACCGAACCGACCAGCCGATGAATGACGCGTACCAGCGGCCCGGCGTCGGTCGAATGATTCTCGTTAACCTGCTGGATCGCTTTTTCAATTTTCAGCGTCGCCGCTTCAGTAATTCGGCTGGGAGTCCCGTCCGGAAAGATCACGTTGGCCACCACTTCCGGAGCATCCAGCTTTGGAAAGAACACGCTTGGCACGGTTCCGTTGCGGACCAGCGTGACAGACAACAGGACAATCGTGACGGCCGTACTGACCGTGATCGCCGGATTGGTCACAGAAAATCGCACCATCGGCGTGTAGATGCGAAAGATGAAGAAGGCCAGAAACCGATTGGTAACTCGGTTTAACCCCGCCGTCAGAAAGAACGGTTCCTTCTTTCCATGAGCCAGATGGCAGGGCAGTATGAACATGCTTTCGACCAGCGAGATCACCAGCATCGCGATCACGGCCATTGGCAGCACCGCGAAGAATTTCCCCATCACGCCGGACACAAAGAACATCGGCATGAAGGCAAAGACTGTCGTTGCGATAGACGTCGCGACAGACGGAATCACTTCCACCGTGCCGTCCACCGCCGCCTGGACAAAAGGCTTGCCGAGTTCTCGATGAGCGTAGATATTTTCACCGATCACGATCGCATCATCGACAACGATGCCCAACGCGATTAGAAACGCGAACATCGACAGCATGTTCAACGTTTGATCAAACTGCCATAGCACAGCGCACGCACCCAGAACCGAAATCGGAATTCCGAGTGCCACCCAGAACGCAAGTCGAAACTCGAGGAACAGAGCCAGCACGATAAACACCAGCAGCAGTCCCTGAGCTCCGTTGCGTTTCAGCAGGTCCAGGCGATCCTGCACGTTCACCGCACTATCACCCCATGTTGTGAAGTGGTAGCCAGCCGGAAGTTCCTTTTTGTCGATGTATTCGTGGACGGCCTCCACCATCGCCAACAGGTCTTCGCGAGCCGCCGCCTTCACGGAAATCGCGAGGCCCGGCTTGCCATTGATCCGGCTGATCGAAACTGTGTCGACGAACTCATCTTTCACTTCGCCCAAATCAGCAACCGTCAGCACCACGCCGTCCGGGCGAGTAATCAGCGGGATTTCTGAGATCTCTTCGCCAACAGTCCGCTTATTCTTTCCGCGCAGCAGGTAAGTTTCGCCGCGATCTTTGATGTTGCCGCCAGGCAGTTCCAGGTTCCGTAGACGAACACGCCGCGCGACGTCGGTCAGCGTTAAGCCGTATTCTCGCAGCGTTTTTTCCGGCACTTCGACGTCAATTTGATACTCACGTTCGCCAGAAATGTCAGCCACAGAAATCTGAGGAATCTGCAGCAGGTCGTCGCGCACTCGTTCGGTGATTTCCCTCAGCTGTAACTCGGCATCATCAGCGTCGGATTCGTCAGCGACAACGCCAACGGTGATGGCCGAATTGCGAAACGTGACCTGCTGCACTTCGGGTTCTTCGGCAAGGTCCGGAAAGCTGGGGATGCGGTCGACTTCGGATTGAATTTCGTTCAGCACCTTCTGAACGCTGGGCACGTCGCTCTTCACTTCAATGACGACGTTGCCGGCACCTTCGCCCGCCACTGACGTAACTTTTTTTACGCCGTCGACTGATCGAACCGCTTCTTCGATTTTCTGGCAGATGCCACTTTCCACTTCCTCAGGACTCGCGCCGGGGTAGGGCACGGACACCAGAACGATTTCCAGTTCAAACTGAGGGAACTCTTCGCGCCGCAGAGTGATCCCGGCAAAGACTCCGACGACCAACACTGCCACCATGATTGTGTTCATGGCGGGAGACTGACGAATAGCCCAGGCAACAGCAGCCTTCATTCTGCCGCCTCCTGAGTTGTGCTTGTGACCTTCATGCCGTCTCGCACGGAAACCAGCGGCGACACAATCACGCGGTCACCATCGCTGAGCCCGCTGCCACTTTGCCTTACCAGAGCCATGTCACCTTCGCTGTGAGCCAGCGAAACCTCCACCACGTCCAGTTTGCCACCACGATCGACCCAAATCTGCCCACCCGGCCGCACAGCTTCCAGTGGTAACTTCAACAAGGGGCTGATCGATTGAATGGGAATTCGCACGTTCACATACATACCGCTCAGCAACGTAGGCGGCGACACCACAGGACGCCCGCCGCCGCTGTCGTTGATGCGTGACTTATGAGGTTCTTCTACCAGCACGCGGCACGGGAAGGTTCGCGTGTCACGGTCAATGCCAGTGCCCTCAAGCCGAGCGATGTAGCCATCCCAGATCGTTTCGACGCCTTCAAACTCAAACGCCACTTCGCAGGGCACGGGCGGCAGGTTAAGCGGATCGGCCAGAGCCGGATTCGCGTTCTTGTCGGGAGCGACCGCCTGAGTCCACACCCACGCCAGTTCTTCGCCACGAAGCTGGCATTTGATTTCCATACGTGAGCCGTCGCTGATATGGACAAGGTCGTCTCCCGATTGAATGTGGTCGCCTTCCTCCACAATATCGTCCACGATGCGGCCTTCCAGTGTGGACGTCACCGTGCAGCGTTTGAGATCCAGTTCTGCACGATCCAGTTCTGCCTGCACCAGAGCCTTATCGGCGGCTTCCGTTTTCGCTCGCTGTTGCAGCGATTTCTTTTGATTCTTTAATGACTGCAATGCGTTGCGGGCGACCAGTTCCTGCTTCATGGCCGCCTCAACTTCTGTCTCATTCGCCGTTCTTTTCGCGAGCAGAATTCGCATGCGTTCCATTTGGTTGTTCTGCAGCTTCAAGTCTTCTTCGGCCAGTGAAATCAGGCTGGCCGTATTCTCGAGATCGACGGCGACGGCAGAAATTTCTTCGTCCGCCTGTTGCAGCTGCGCCCTCAATCGATCGATCTCAAGCTGATACTTTTCCGAGTCAATCTGAAACAGCAAATCGCCTTTGCGAATGTAAGTTCCGCTGCGAGCCGCCTCAGCCTTCTTCACGATGCGACCTTCGACCTCCGACCCGACCGTCACGATTCGATAGGTGGACGCTTCGCCGTCGATCGTCATATTGAAAGGACGATTCCACGCGGACACCTTCGCAGTTTCAACGGGCACGCCAGTGTCTTCCGCCTTCGCGTCCTGAGTTGGCACCTCCGGCTTCTGCCCGAAGATTCTTAAGCCGACAAAACCTGCCACCAGAACGATCAGGGACACGACAATATTGATAGCTGTCTTCACTTGGTCTTTTCTCATCAATCTCGCGGCACCATGCCCTGTAATAAAACGTCCACCATCAGCGCCACATATTCGTCTCGCGAATGGCCTGTCGGGTGCTGGCCGAGCATGTCGGTCAGCATCGCCGGCCCATGCATCGACGTCAGCATCATCACCGCCGTGGCGCGAAAATCGACCGGTCGAATCAGGCCTTTGTCGGCCGCCCGTGACAGCCAGCCTGCCAAAACTCGAATGTCGACCAGCGGTGGTGGTTCGTCGAATCTGTCCAATAATTTTTTCGGATCCAGACCACTCCACCTGAGTACAGACATACGCCGGGAAATGTCCACAAAGAAGTCGGCCAGCACCTGCAGAATTTCCGTCAATTGCTCGTCCAGAGAACGGTCGTCCGGCCCCGCTTCAACCAGAGGAATCCACGAAGCCTGCCCCGTGGGAGCCACCGCGGCCAGCATCAGTTCCTGCTTATTATTGAACCGCTTAAACAGCGCCTGAGGCGACACTCCCAGCTGCTCGGCAATCAGATCCGTCGACACAGAAGGCCCATGCTCGAAAAAGCACTCGCGCGCCGTTTCGAGAATCAGTTCGTCAGATATGGTCCTCGGCCGAGCCAATCGCTGCCCTCCTCGCACTTCAACAGTTAGTTACCGGACAATAACTAATGCGCAAGCTGAGGCAGCATGCAAAGTTGGCAGCGGACCGATTTTTCCAAAAATAGCCGGGCGCAATGGCAGGCGACTGGGCGTTGCTGCCGGGCAGCATCCTCGATTCGTCGCCGAATTGAGCTTACTTCTTGCGAGACTTTTTCTTCTTCGCGGCTTTCTTTACTGCCTTCTTTTTGGCGACCGACTTCTTCTTCGCGGACGTTTTCCTGGCCGGCGCTTTCTTTTTCACCGCCTTCTTCTTCGTGCTCTTCGCCTTTGCACTTGGTGCTTTCTTGCGTCTCTTTTTGGCGGCCGCGCTGCGTTCGTAGATTTTGACAATCTGATCTCGGTCCCGCAGCTCCCGTTTCCTCGCAATTTTCGCCAACTCCAGCGCGGCCTCTTCGCCGTACTTGTTCCATGAAAACCGGACGTTGATTCGCTTGCCGTCTTCGTCCAGCCACGACGCGACGTACGACCGGTAGGAGTATTCATAACCTTTGTTGCGGCGGTCGGTGTCCTGAGTCAAATGCACGCCGACGATGCCGGTCGAATTTCGTTTCGTCAGTCGGCCTCGCAGCGGTTTCGGCTCAGGCAGCGATTCCAGCAACTCTTCCCGCTTTTCGCGAGCAGCCTTCAGTGCCTTCCGTTTACCACCGTGGACACTGTCCGAAAAGAAGTGCTGATGCGACTCGCCACGTCGCATAATGCGAGCCATGTAGCCATGAATGCCACGGTCTTCGAGATCGAACCGGCAGATCCCGGTTTCCACTGTCCTGGTTGTCATCAGTCTGTTGTTCCATGTAAAGTGAGCGTCTTGCAGATCGCACGGAATAATAGCGAGCCCCGCCACCAGTTCAGTTTAACAAACCACTCAATCGGAGAATTTTCAGAATGAATATAATGAGGAATTGTTGCCTGATATCGCTTGCGGTGCTGTCTGGTCTGTCCAACGTCGCGAATGCCGAACTGAAGCTGCCAAGCCTGTTTTCTGACGCAATGGTCCTGCACCGAAACAAACCGGTGCGAGTTTGGGGTTGGGCGACTTCTGGTGCTGACATCTCCGTTTCCATCGCTGACCAGCGACATAAAGCGACGGCCAATGCAGACGGTCGCTGGCAACTGAACCTCAAACCGCTGCCCGCCGGAGGCCCTCATCAACTGACCGTTGCGGGAGACGGCGGCGAGATCACCGTGAAGGATCTGCTGATCGGCGAAGTGTGGCTGTGCTCAGGACAGTCCAACATGGCGATGACCGTCAACCGCGCGAAGAACTTCGATGCGGAAGCCAAAGCGGCAGACTACCCGCAGATCCGGATGTTTAAAGTCACCTCCGGCCACGCTCGAGAACCTCAGCAACATGCTAACGGTTCGTGGGCGGTATGCAGTCCAGACACCGTCGGTAGCTTTTCTGCAACCGCGTACTTCTTTGGACGGCGGGTGCATAAAGAACTGAACGTCCCCATCGGCCTGATCAATTCCTCGGTCGGCGGCACGTCCGTCGAATCATGGACCAGCATGCCAGCGCAATCAGCCGTCTCCGCCATCAAGCCACGACTGGATGCCTGGAAAGAATCAGACACCGCGTACGACGAAGAGGCCGCTAAAGCGCGATACGAAAAATCACTGGCCGCATGGACGCAGAAAGCCAAGGCCGCTCGCGCCGACGGCAAGAAAGCCCCGCGTAAGCCACAACTGGCTGGGCGACCTCGCGACGACCGCAACTACCCGGCTAATCTGTTCAACGGCAAAATTAATCCACTTGTCGGATTCACGATCAAAGGTGCCATCTGGTATCAGGGGGAAAACAGTTCGGGGCGAGGCTTCTCGCATCTGTACGGCGACCAACTCCCGACACTCATCACCGACTGGCGAACTCGCTGGGGGCAGGGCGACTTTCCGTTTGCATGGGTTCAGCTGCCCAACTTTCGGTCGCCTCAAACAGAACCTTCCCAAACCGACGGCTGGGTACAGGTGCAGGAAGGCATGCTGAAAACTCTTTCACTGCCAAACACCGGCATGGCCGTTACCATCGACGTGGGCGAAGCGAAAGACATTCATCCGAAGGACAAACAATCGGTCGGCCAACGGTTAGCTCAATGGGCCTTGGCCAGCGTCTACGAAAAAGACATGCTCCCCATGGGCCCGATCTATCGAACTTCGAAAGTTGACGGCAACAAAGTAATCATCGAATTTGACCACTCTGACGGGCTGCGAGCCAAAGGTGACAAGGTTGAAGGATTTGCCATCGCCGGGCCGGACAAAAAGTTTGTCTGGGCCGATGCCAAAATTGACGGCGACAAAGTCATTGTCAGCAGTGACAAAGTGACCGAACCGGCTTCCGTGCGATACGCCTGGGCAGCGAACCCGGTGTTCAGCCTCTACAACGCCGCCAACATCCCCGCCTCACCGTTCCGCACCGACGACTGGCCAGAACAAAGCCGCTAGCCGGTACGCACCGGCGGGCGGGCGGTTGGCGTGGGGTGCGGGTGAGCGGGACGGGTGCTGAAGCGCCGGCGGTGCTCCCGTTGGTCGCTGGAGGGGTGTGTCGTGTGTTGCAAATGGTGAGTGATCGACGGGAACGACGCGTTCTATTCGGAGCGTCAGCTCCAACCGGATGGCGGGCCGTCCCGCCCCGGCGGTGCTGGATAAGGAGGAGGCTAAGTTCCTCCTTATCCTTATCCGACTCACGCTGCTCGTTGCAGGGCCACTGAGCTCGCGGCAAGCAGCGTTCGAGCTTCCGGCATCTCTGGCGGATCGGCGAATTCCGTGCGCCCGGACACGATCTGCCCGATCGCGGCGACCGTCCGCAGGATCAGTTTCGCGTCGTAGACCAACGACGCGTTTCGTAGGTAGACCACTTCCAGAGCGAGTTTGATTGGCAGTAATTCGCGAACGTAAATTTGTTCCGGGTTAGGGCCGGTCAGCATTCTTTCGCCGTGCGTGTAATTGTAAATGCTGCTGACTCCGGCCAGCCCCGGCCGCACAGCCAGCGTTTCCCAGCCGAGTTCATCGTAGTGCAATTCCACGATCTTTGGATCTTCCGGTCGCGGCCCAACGACGCTCATATCGCCCTTCAGAATGTTCCACAGCTGCGGCAGTTCGTCCAGTTTTAGTTTCCGCAGCATGTTGCCGAACGCGAACACGCGAGCGTCTGTCGCGCCGGTCACGACGCTGGCGTTGCCGCCATGGTCGACGTGCATGGTACGAAGCTTAAACAGCGTGAACCGCTTCCCACCACGACCAATGCGATGCGGGCAATAGAACGCCGGCCCCTTGCTGGACAAACGGACTCCGACTGCCGCCAGCAGAATGATCGGCCCCAGCACAATCAACGCGGTCGCAGCGGCCACGATATCAAACAGGCGTTTGGCCATTTCTGATCGTCCTTCTGATCGTCATAAAGACTTCCGCGTGTTCCATGCAGCATTGATTTCCCCATGCCGCACTTCGGTGAGCCAACGCTTCGAGTGACCTCGGATGAGGATGCGGCCGCACTTCACTTTTGTAGCAAGCCATGGCAGCCAGCTTTTGCTCCAACGTAGATGTAATGTCGACCCATGTGTCGGGAATAAACGTGCGAGGATACGCCCATTCGGTGCTGCTGGCTGTGTCGAAGGCGTAGATGGCTTCGATGAATTCTTCCATCGGTCGAGTCGCCACCAGCATGGCTTTGAATAAGATTTCGTGGTCTCGATTGATGTCGCCGCCGTACTGCGTGTAGACGACCTGCGGCTGAACTTCTTCAACCACCTTCTCCAGCGGCGTGATGATGTCCGTTAGAGTAAACGTGTCCAGCTTCTGGTCGGGAAACTTAAGAGTGTGCACATCCTGAACGCCTAACGTGTTCGCGGCGACCTGAATATGGTCCGACTGCCCCACACCGTCTTCGCCGTAACGCAGTGATTCGCCTTCGCAAACAATCACAGAAGTGACGTTGTCGCCATTTGCGGCGTGCAACGCCACCGTGCCGCCGCAGCCCAACAGTTCGTCATCTGGATGAGCGGCAATGACGAGGACTTGCCGGGGTTTTCGATTCGACGCTGTCATTTGTGTATGGAAGAGTTTTTGAAAAAAGTGATTGCGATTCTGAGTGCCTACGCCGCATCGCGCAGTCTTGTTCTGGCGGTCCAGTTTTGTTCGCTCAATTCACGCCCACGTAGCACCTGGCCGTGCTTGTCCTCAACTTCCAGCAACAGGATCGCCCCGTCTTTGGTTGCAACCAGTTGTCCGCAGGCACTGCTGTCCGGACAGCAAACCGAACCCAACACCGTACCGGGCAGGGCGACAGCCGCCGGCAGCGGCAACATTGCGGTATTCCAGACGTGATATGTCTGACCGTTGAGATCCGCGAACGCTCCGGGATATGGCCGCGTCAACGCTCGCACCATGTTGTAGATGTCTTTGCTGCGTCTGTTCCAGTCGATCAACCCATCTTTAGGGCGTCGACGCGGAAGCGCGTCCTCGTCACTGTGAGGTTGCGGTTCGCCGGGACGTTCACCGGCTTCCAGACGAAAACACAAATCCAGCAGCATGTCTCGATTCGACGCTGCCACCTCGTCGTAGATTGTCGAACACGTGTCGTAGGGGGTAATGGGGAAGGCTCGCTGATCGATAAGTTCCCCAGTGTCGACGCCTTCCGACAGCCAGATTAACGAATTCCCGGTTTGCTGTTCGCCGCGAATAATGGCCCAGTTCACCGGCGCACTGCCTCGGTTGTGAGGCAGCAGCGAAGCGTGAGCGCCCACGGCTCCAACGCGAGCAGTATTCAAAACGTCCGGGCCGAGAATTTGGCCCCAGCCCAGCACAACCAGCAGATCACAATTCCATGACTTCAGAAGCGTAACGCTGCTCTCGTCGTTGATATTGTCGACTTCGTGCAGCGGGATGTCATAATCCTCGCAGATGGTCTCGTAGTCCGCGGAACCGCAGCGACGTTCCGCCTTGTCGCGGCGCAGGGTCAGCATGCCGACAACGTCGTATTCTGCCGCGCAGACGGCCGCCAGCGCAGGAATGCCTTCCGAGTGAACTCCAACCCAGCCAATTCGCACCGAACCTGACTCCTTTCAAGTTTCTGCAATTACACGCGACTCGCATTGAATCCGCAATGCCGCTGATCTGTCAATGTTGATCCCAGTTACGCCAAAAACCGACGCCTGAGTTTTCTCATCCGGCGCGGTGGCGTGTTTTGATTCTGAAGAAAGCTGGCGAAAGACGTTCGCCGATTCTGCCGCGATACGGCATTGAGCCACCACGAACAGCAACAGGAAACTTGCCGGAGCAAACTTCGCAATCTGCGGCCGGTGAACGGCGATGTGCGCAAGTCCTCGGTCCAGTACCAGCCCCAGCAGCACCACCCAGAACAACGTCGGCAGGTACCGGTACCGCCCCCACATCAGCACGTGGTCAACGTCCCAGCCCGATCGAGCCATGTACGCCAGCACGCTAAAGCAGAAGGATAGTGAGAAGAACAACAGCCCGACTTTCTGAGCGTTCCGGCTGGTTCGCAGCAGCAGTGCCGCCAGAATTGCGGCCCCCGCGACTCGCCCCCAAAGAACGGCGGACCCCTTCCAAAACACAAGGTTCCACGAAGACGCTGCGTACCCGCCGCCCAGCATTTGTAGACCGGCGAGAAGATTGGTCGGTGGCCGGTCGAGTTTCTCAATCGCCGGTTTAACCCAGGTAAAGTGCAGCACAGTAAGAATCACGCACGGCACAACGAGAGCAGCCACCCAGCGAATCCGTTTTGCCTGTTCTTCGTTTGGCCGCCGTTCGAACAACAGGTACTGCAGAACGAGGACAGGCGTTAACACGATGAGTGCATGCATCGTCAGCAACGCCGTCAACAGCAGCAACGACATCAGTGCGGCCCATCGTTTGTCATGGTGTTCGCTGAACCGCGTGAGGCAAAGCATGGCCGCCAGAAAGAACGTCACGCCAACGGCGAGGTGCGACGCGGCAATCCACAGAAACGGTCCGTCCCACCCTCCAACGGCGGCGCCGGCCCACAGAATGGCGGCGATTGCGGCCGCTCGATGTTGGACGTAAGTGCGCAGCAGCACTAACAGGCACAGAGCCGACGCGACATGGAACGCCGACATGAAAAAGTGGAAGCCGGCGGAATGGTCACCGAACAGTGACCAGCAGCCGTAAAACATCAGCTTCCACAGCGGAATCAGATGCTCACCGTGAGGCAGAGTCACATAATCGCTGAGCGAAATTTCGCCCTGATCGATCAGCCGGCACTGATCCAGGTGAAAGTCATCGTCGTAGTAGAAGCCGCCGTTAAAGTAGGCGGCCTGAACAACAAACGGCAGCACAACAATCAGCAAGACGACAACGAGGTTCCGTTGTCGTTCACTGGACGTCGAGGGCATCGTCTCATTTTTTGTGTGCTGCGAATCCATTCGCATTTCGGGTTCGAGTGAAGACCGGCTTCGTCTGGCTGATTGCTATCAGCTTTCAGGAAACGCTAAGGATACCGCGCCCTCGAAAACCGGGCGAGATCGAATCTCGCCCGATGAAAAGCTAACTAACGCGGGCCACGTTACCGACAGCTCCGCCCAAACCCAGTG
Source organism: Fuerstiella marisgermanici (assembly GCF_001983935.1). Classification (GTDB taxonomy): domain Bacteria; phylum Planctomycetota; class Planctomycetia; order Planctomycetales; family Planctomycetaceae; genus Fuerstiella; species Fuerstiella marisgermanici. Next base: position 6,290,073 of record NZ_CP017641.1, read on the forward strand.
CTGCGAACGCGATAATTGCCGTAGGCTCGTTGCGAGTACGAACGGCTTCCGAAACGCGGCCCCGGTGAAACTCGTGCATAGCTACGAGAAATGTAGGGTCCGTAAGCACTGCGTCCGTAGCCGACCGTTGGCCCGCGGCGGTGTGCAGAGCCATAGTTCGAGTAGGATCCGATTCGAGCACGTGAACTAAAGTGGGAATGACCGCGGTGGCCACGGCCCTGAGCGTTGGCGACAGCAGCGATGGCGAACAACATTCCGCTCGCCACAAGAAGTATTGAGAAGGTCCGTTTCATGAGTGTAGTCCTTGACAGTGATTTAGAGAGAAAGACGGCCGAGTAACTCCCTGCCTCGCGACAGGCCCAAACCCGTCGTAAATGAAATGACTCAAGCCAATGCTCCGTGGTGAGTCAGGCGGAGCCTGCCGCGAAAGCAGGGAGTTTTCAGTGACCGCTATGTGCAACTACGATTAAGGTGAGGCCGACTATCGGCAGGTCAGAAGACGCCTTGCCGGAACCTCAACCATTGTTCGTATATATGTGATCTCAAATCCGTTTGAGTTTGCTGCTTTCTGTAGAAGCGAACGCGGTGCCAAAATCGCCTCGCCAGCCCACGAAAAACCTAACTCGTTTATAATGAAAGACTTACACCCGACGACAGCCGATCACATAATCGGTTCGGGCTGGCCGCCGGCCGCTCAGGTTGATAACAGCCGACGCAGGATTGACGACAATCGCAAAGGCACCCCCAGACAGCGAGAAACTTCATGCAGCGCGAAGCGGGCCGTTCGTACGGACCATGGCAGATTCTGAAAACCACCGAAGCCTATCGAGACCCATGGCTGAAGGTGGAATTTGACGACGTGGTTCGACCGGACGGCAATCCGGGAACTCACAGCGTGGTCACAATAAAACCGGGCGTCTGCGTGCTAGCGTTTCAGGATGACCACGTCTTTCTAACCGAAGAATTTCACTACGCCGTTGGCCGAGTCACCATTGAAGCCGTCAGCGGCGGGCGCGAAGACGACGAACCGCCACTGATATGCGCCCAACGTGAACTGGCAGAAGAGCTGGGGATCGTGGCCGATTCGTGGACAGAGCTGACGACCGTCGACCCGTTTACGGCCAGCGTGGTGTCGCCGACGACCTTGTTTCTGGCGACGGACCTGAGCTTTCAGGACGCGAATCCGGAAGGCACCGAACAGATCCGCTGCGTGAAAATGACGGCTCGCGAAGCGTTCGACGCCGTGTGTGCAGGGCAGATTACCCATACGCCAAGCTGCATCGTGATCCTCCAGCACTGGATTCGGCGACAACTGAGATACAGCGTTTCACGCTGAACTGTAACCGCGGAAATCGGTGTTTGTCCTACGTGGGCCGGTTCCCACGAGCCAGGCCCGTCCACAACAAAACGTAAATTGCTTTAGCCAGCTGCGTATTCTCATCACAAATGGAATTCAAACTTAACCGCATTAGCCGTGTCATCGTTACACTGCCTTAGCTGTTTGCAGATGGCCAGGCGTTTGCTGCGTCAGAAATGGCGGAGAGGAAAGTCCGGGCTCCACAGGACGCAATGGTGGGTAACGCCCACCGTCCGCGAGGATAGGGCAAGTGCAACAGAGAGCAGACCGCCTGAACGGTTCTTTTCCGAAGGGGCCGCGAAGAGAAGCTGGCAACGGCTTCCGAGGTAAGGGTGAAACGGTGCGGTAAGAGCGCACCAGCGATTCAGGTGACTGAGTCGGCTAGGTAAACCCCATTTGGGAGCAAGACTAAGCAGAAGGAAGAGTGCCTTCGGGTACTCACGATCTTGTCCGGATCGTCTGACCTTCGGGTATGTTGCTGCAGGTGTCGAGTAATCGGCATCGTAGATAAATGAACGCCCGCGACGGCTTGCGTCGTCGCCGACAAAACCCGGCTTATCGGCCATCTGCAAACATTTTGACGGGTAGGCCCGTCGGCCGATTGGCGTGGCAGGCGATTGAGCAGGACGAGGGCTGAAGCGCCGGCGATGTGTCGCTGGTTGCTCCAGTACACATAGGTGGCAGCATGAGATCCCAAACTGTGACTCTGCGATTGGCCCGGCAAGGCCGAAGCACGTAGCCGTCGGTGTAAGCCAACGGAAGCAAGGGATAACAACGACGCACCAGCCCCGAATGGGGCGACAGCAGGTTCAGCTCGCGCAGCGCGGTCGCTGAGAGGCGAACTCCCCAATCTCAAATCTGCTCCTTCAAGCGGTGCAGATGAAAGTGGTGTGGGCCGAGTTTGCCGCCGTAGTTCCCTGCAGAGACTCGTAATACTCCTGGCATTGCGCAAACGGTTTCCAACCCGACTTGCATCGCGTTCGCCACGGCGCTTTCGGAAAAGCCGTCGATCACAATTTCGTAGACGCATTTTTCACCGTCCTGCAATTCGGTCTCCGTCTGTCCGGTTAGCGTGGGGCACCACTTGTCGTTGGTGCTGGCCTTTAGCTGAGGATACTTCGACCCGACTTTCGAACCGCTGCGAACGATGCCTGCCGGGAAGGGCATGATCACGTCTTCCAGATCGTTGATCGCCGTTGCGGCCGCTCGCACGGCAGCCAGCGTTTCGGCCTGGGACCGTCCGCACACTAAGAGGTTTCCGCCGCCGATTCCTTTCTGAGTTCCAAACACGTCTTCGCAAAGGAACTCACCGTCCATCACGGGCATCCGCCAGTACCGTCGCGTGCCCAGTTTTTTGGAGATCTGAAACCCGTCGCCAAAGTACCTTAATTGAGCTCCCACTTTGATGCAGCTATCTTTCGGCGCTTCTGGAAGGCCCGAATAGCAGGCGGTGGTGGGACACGTGAGCACGTTTTGCCCGATGCGGCTGGCCACCGCTTTTTCGAGCGACTTCTTATTGAAGGCGAACGCCAGCACAGAGATGCCAGGTCGGCCATCCGGTGTTCGCGATTCGTTGAGGCCGCGTTCGATTGCGATTTCAGCATCGCAGCCGATTACGCTGGAGGCGTTGCCACTGAATTCCAAAGCGGCCAGCGTCGCCATGTCCAAATCGATTGCCGTGATAATCAGGCGTGTGCCGACCATGGGAAAGGCTTCGGCAAACGTATCGTCAATCGTCGGCAGCTGAGGCATGACTCTGCAATCTCACGTGGTCGCACAAACGGGAAATCACAGGATAGGCAAAACAACGGAACATCGCTGTGGTCAGCGGATTCGGGAAAACAACTTTTTCAAAATAGCCCGCTATTGGGCGGCTTCAGAAATGGGTATCGCTGCAATTCTGAATTGCCTAGAGTCCGGTATCGCATTTTTAGGTGCGAAGATCAGTTCGCGGCGATTCTCTGGACACAACCGGCAGACCACAATGAAGTTTCCTCAGCCGTTTTACAAATGGCGACCGCATCCCTGGCATGGCCTCGAAGTGGGCCCCGATCCGCCTCGAATGGTGCATGCATTTATCGAAATTTCCCCATTTGACCTCGTAAAATACGAAGTCGACAAGGTGACGGGTTACCTTCGAGTCGACCGGCCTCAACGCACGTCTTCGCAGCCGCCCGCTCTGTACGGTTTTATTCCAAGGACCTACTGTGGCAAGCGAGTGGCCGCAATGATGCCTCGAGCCAAACGAGGCGACGGTGACCCGCTGGACATCTGCGTGCTAAGCGAACGGCCGATCACAAAATCCGAAATTATCATCAACGTGCGAGTCATAGGCGGGCTCCCGATGGTGGATGACGGAGAAGCGGACGACAAAATCATCGGCGTTCTGGCATCCGACACCATTTGGTCACATGTCGAAGATATTGACGAACTGCCGCAGGCCATCGTGCAGCGATTACGCCACTACTTCACAACTTATAAGGTAATGCCGGGCGACACGTCTCAAACGGTTTCCATCGACGGTATTTACGACCGAGCCCACGCAGAAAAAGTCATTCAGGCCGCGATGGCCGATTACAGCGACGAATTTGGCGAAGGCTAACTGACGCAGTAATTTGTCACGCACCACTCCCAGCGACCAGCGGGAACAACACTGGCGTTTCGGTTTCCGTCCCGCTCACTCGCCCACCACGTCAACCGCCCGCCGGTGCGTACCGGCTCGGCATGTTGCATATTGATGCGCTTCGAATTGCTGCAAAGCGCGGGGAATCCAGCGGGGTGTGGCCGATCGTAAACATTCCTGCCTGACCGGCAGAGCACATCGCAACCCATTGGTAGCGTTGGTTTTAGGAAGTTTTTTGGGATATCCGACAAATACTGGAGACTTTTCGCCGGATTTGCCCCAGAATTTGCGTTACTGGAATTGTGCAGGGACGCCGCCACAATACAGGCGTGCTGAATCCGGACAAATCGTCGATTCCGGCACCCTGAAAGATTGGTCCCTGTTCAGTCAGGGACACTTCCCGTCTATTCACCTCTGCCACTACGCAATCAATTCTCAGGAGAACTCCTATGCAGTCACGTCGTTTCACAGCAGCGTCCCCCAAAAAACGACGCGGCTTTACTCTTATTGAATTGCTGGTGGTGATTTCGATCATTGCCACGCTGATGTCGCTGATTCTGCCCGCGATCCAGAACGCTCGCGAAGCAGGCCGACGAACTCAGTGTCTGAACAACCTTCGCAACGTCACCGTGGCGGCACTGAACTTTGCTTCGTCTAACAAAAGCCGACTGCCAGCCTTGGGATACTTTCCTACGGTAAGCACCGGTTCGGGCCCAGCGAGAATCATGGGCCGAAGCTGGGCATTGGAAATGTTGCCGTACATGGACCAGCAGGGTACGTATGACCGCTGGAACAAGGATGCGGCGTTTGATGCGGCGCCTAACTTGCAGCTCGCTTCCACCCTGTACATCGAAGCTTTTGCCTGCCCCAACGATGAATCTGCCTACGTGACTCCCGGTGGACTTAGCTATGTCGCAAATGCAGGATTTGGCGACGGTGTGGTGATTACCAACAATCTTGCCGTTCCCGAGCACAGTTTTTCTGCTGAGAGCATGGACTGGGACGGCGACGGCGTTGTTTGCGACTATCTTGCGGGCACCTACGATCCTGACGATGCCAAGATTACACAGGCGACCGGCGTATTCTGGCCAGAGTTTGAAGTTTCGGGCGCGGATACGACTGGACAACAGCCGCAAATTGTCACAGCTACTCGAAACGGAAGCGCCACGGTTGGCAAGATCTACGACGGCTCGGGTAATACGCTGATGTTTGGAGAGAACTTGAACGCCGGCGGCACCAATTGGGCCGACCCTCGGACACGAGCGTGTGGCTTCATGGTTCCTGTTGATGCCGCAACAGTAAATGGCACAGCAGCCGCAACCAGCTTGCAGAATATCCACAACATGATTGGAATAGACGCTTCGACGTCACAGCGTTATCCAGCATTTCCGAATGAAGCGAAAACCGGACCAGAAGGCCAACGGCCATATCTGAACTCCAATCACCCGGGAATCGTTGTCGTTTCGATGTGTGACGGATCTGCTCGAACGATTAGCGAAAACATTGACGAAAGCGTCTACATCAAGCTGATCACGCCAAACGGTACTCGACTTCGCAACGGCATCGCTGTTGAAAGTCCTCTGAGTGCTGATCAGTTCTAAATCGTTTCAATAGCAACCACATTCGAGCCGTTTGGTCGTCGCGACCAAGCGGCTTTTTTCATGCGGCGCGGTTAGCCAAAGTACTCAACCGCGTTCCGGAAAATCTGCAGGCCCTGACCGTCGCCTGTCAGCTTCCGTCGAGTCCACTGTGGGTGTTGAGTCGCGAACAGAAATCGTTCCGGGTGAGGCATCAAGCCAAGCACTCGCCCTGTCGAATCAGACAGGCCGGCGATGTTCGCAACCGATCCGTTTGGATTGTCTGGTTCGTCCAGAATGCCGATATCTGTCGGATCACCAGATGCTGCGGCCAGCGTCGTGGCTTTGTCGTTCCAGTAGCACAACGCAAGCTGGCCAGCGGATCGCAGTTCGCTCAGAGTTTCGTCGTTCGCAATAGCAACACGACCTTCGGCATGAGCGATCGGAACTTCGAACTCGTCCATATCCTTCAGAAAAGCGCTGTTGGACGACGTGACCTTTAGCCGGACCCAACGGTCGATGTAGCGGCCGCTGTTATTCCATGTCAGAGTCACGCTGTCTTCGAATTTACGGTCTTCCGCCGTATCGACATCGCGACGCATCAGCAGACCAGCTTTCAGAATGACCTGAAAGCCGTTGCAGATGCCCAACACCAGTTTGTCGGCCTGCAGAAATTCCCGCATGGCGTCATTCAGCTGGCCGCGAAGCTGCCGCGAGAAGATCACACCTGCTCCAATATCGTCGCCGTAGCTGAATCCGCCGGGGACGCAAAGGACCTGGTAATCTTTAAGCAGAGCAGGGTTCTCAAGCAGGCGAAACAGATGAACTCGATCCGCCTTTCCGCCCACCATTTCAAACGCATGAGCGGTTTCGAGGTCGCAGTTTGTTCCTGGAGCGCGAAGTACGCAAATTGAAGGAGCAGTCATCCAGTTGTCGCTTTCACGCGGGAAACCCGCAAACTAGAGCAGTTTACCTAAACACGTGGCCGCGTGGGGCTCGTGGAACAGGCGATTTGCTGTCGAAGACGGTTCGCCGCGGCCACAAGTCAGCGTAACACGCTGTAATTTCAGCATCCCCGTCACAGGGGGACCCCCGCAGGAAGCGAGTGTTTTAGCAGCCTCGCCGACTTCGTTCACCCAAGCCCGCTTAGAACTGAAGAAATTCGCGGAAGGGCGATACATTCCAACCGAACTCAGGACGACGTCTGTACCACCACCTTCCTCCGACACCTAACTTTCAGGACGCGCGGAGTATTCTTCCGCTGCGTCGCTATGATCCCAAGGTAATTCGCCAAATTCACATTCGTTACACCAGCGCAGAACCAGACCCCTCACGATGAATTCCACTCAATTCCTCGAAACCCTGCAGGCACTCAACCCGGTGCTAGGCACGTCCTCCGAAGGCGGCGCGTTCGTTGAGCACTTCGGAAACCTCGCAAGCGAACTCGATGCGCTCGAATCGTCAGCCGTCGTCTGCCCCATCTCCCAGTTGCGCCGCATTCGCGTCTCGGGGAATGATCGAGCGAAGTATTTGCATAATTTCTGCACGAACAACATCAAAGAACTCGCACAGGGGCACGTGTGTGAAGCCTTCTTCACCGACGTGAAGGCGAAGATTATCGCTCATGGCCTGATCGCGGCGACGGACGAATGCCACGAAATCTGGACACTGACCGACGACGAACAGCCGCTGGTCAATCACCTCAACCGCTACATCATCACCGAAGGTGTGGCCATCGAATCAGACGCGGACGAAGTTTCGTTTTTCGCGCTTCTAGGGCCTGAGGCACCAGCCATGCTGAAAGCGTCCGGCATCGCGGAAGACAGCAACGCTGCGGCGGGGACTTGCTCACAGTCGCCAGCCGCAACCGTCATCCATGTCGCGTGGAATGAGACACCAACCGTACTGCTGGCAACGCATGAACCGCAAGAACTGTGGAATAAGCTGCTGGCAGCCGGTGCTGTTCCGAGCGGCCAGACAATTTTCGAGCACCAACGTATTCGGGAAGGGTTTCCCGTCGTCGGCGTTGATGTTTCCAGTGACAATCTGGCACCGGAAGCCAATCGAGTTGCACAGGCGATTTCCTATACGAAGGGGTGTTACCTCGGGCAGGAACCCATCGCCCGCATCGACGCTATGGGGCACGTGAATCGCAAACTGTTTCGCTGCAATGCGGTGCAGACAGCCGATGCTGAAAGCCCTTCGGACCTGCCGAAGATTACTTCGCACTCCACGGCCACTGCTGATCGATTTCCCGCGCTCATCATGCTGCCCGTCAAGCAGTCGCGAAGCGATCAGCCAATTCACGCCGTCTGTGGCGATGGCCAGGTCGTTGTTATCGAACTGTGCAAATAGGCTCGCAAAAAACGCGACGTCAAAGCAGATTCCGTTGCAGCAGCAGAAAGCTGTAGACCACGACGCCTCCGACTACCAGCGTTCCCAATACCAACAAGCCACGACCGACGCTAGGGCGGACTTTGCCAACCACCTCAGCAATGGTGGCCACGACTGCGATCATAAGAAACTTGAAGATCACCATGCCCTGCATGCCCCAACGATGCAGCACCCAGCGAGCGATCGGGTTGCCTTCAATCATGACGTTGTGAGTCCGTTGTTCAGCACTGTACCTCAGAATCAGGTACGTCATGAATACGTCGAGAGCCCCCACGAGTATGAACCAGCTCAATTCCGTTTCGAATTGAAGCCCCGTCTTTTGACGTTTCGGCATCAGTCTATTCCAGGCCCATGCCGTCAAGATTCACATTCTGCAACCGCGCCTTCTTGGCGGACTCTTTCAGCTTGGAAACGACGAAGAACTTGTGATTAGCGACGGCCTGTTCTGTGGTGCCGAGGCGTCTGGCGACGTCTTTGTTCGCCCAGCCCAGCACGAAGATCAGTTCAACACATTGCAGCCGCTCCCAGGCGCCTGACTGCTTAAAATCAGAAATCAGGTCTGCCAGACAGGCTTCCACAACCGCCGATTCGGCAAACGACTTTTCGTGACTTCGCATCATGCTGGAAGCCGCCCGGCCACCTCCGCTGGGTTCGCGCCGGACGCCGCCGGCAGAATCCTGTAGCAGCAGCGGGACGGTTGGACGCCGCCCGATGCGCCGCATGGCATCGATCAATTTGTGCGACGCGATGGAAAACAGAAATGATTCCAGCGGCGTGCTGTCATCGTAGTTAGGCAGTGCCTTTAGAAAGCCCATGAAGGTTTCCTGCACGATGTCTTCAGCCGATGACTGGTCGTTTAAACGGCTGCGAGCGAAGGCCAGCAACCGCCCTTCAAACTGATCAATGCATGCCTGCCATGCTTCGCCTTCACCGCTCCGGATTCGTTTAACGAGGGCTTTGTCCGATTCACTAGCGGGCATAAAACGTTCAACTCCAATGGTTTGCGTCGACCGCAATCGCTGCGACAGAATAATCTTGCGAACAGCAGACGCCAATGTCAACGCATTCTGCGGCTCACAACCCGATTGCAAAACGTCAGTACGCGAATTGGCAAACGACAGATCAGAAGCAGTTCTATTTTGCTCACAACCCGCCGCAGATTGCGACGTAACTGCTTATCACCGTGCAGGATACGAACAATCGGCAGAATCTGCATCTTTCGCCGCGATTGTGCGTGCGGTTTTGGCTGAGTTTGTACGTTGTATCTATGAGTGAAGTTATGAGTTCTGCGGGATTTTGTTGACCACCGCCGTACCCGGTGTGACAATGTCGGCGTTCGAACGAGCTTAACACAGCAAAGGAATCGATGATTTTGTCGAAACTGTTGACCAGACTGATGCTGCTAAGTTCGGTGCTGTTGGCTGGCGCAACTCACGCTGGCGACGCTGCTGACCACTCGCACGCACCGCTGCTGGTCCGGTCTCGCCCTGTTATTGAACGCATTCCGCTAAGTGTGATCGATCCTGTCGATGTCACCGTCACGCAGTTCGGCGACACTTTGGTGGCTGATCGAGCTGGCAAAATTCTATTCCGAGTTGATTCCAGCGGTACCGCGAGTGTTCTGGCGAAAGATCTGGACGGCGTTTGCCGAGTCACGGATTCGCCGCGATTGGGCACTCACGTTTTGCTGTCGCAGGAACAATCCGGTCGTGTTCTTCGAATCACGGATTCCGGTTTCCAGTCAGAGATCGCTCATTTGCCTTTCGCCCCGGCGGGATTGGGCGTTGACAGCAACGGCAACCTGCTGACCGCGAACGCCGCGACCGGTGAGATTTTCACCATCAATCCAGAACGCGAACGAACACGTCTGGCAAAGATGTCCGAACCAGTCCGCGACCTTGTTGTTGACCAAGTTGGCAATGTGGTCGTGTTACTGAAGTCTGGAAAGCTCGTAGCAGTGTATTCTGCCGACAACACAAAGCCGGTTGGCTTTGTCCCAGGCAATGCGACTCGGCTGACAATGCACCCGAAAGACTTCGTCCTGGCTCTGGCCAACGACGCCGATCAACGGCCCATGTTGGTGCGACCGACATCTGATCGCGAACATGTATCACGCTTCGCTGGCACGCCGCGCGGTACATCTGCATTCGCCTTCGATAAGCTCGGCAATCTGACGCTGGCAAACCCTGATCTGCGAGCGATCACTCGTGTCACCAGTCACTTCCGAGTTCCATGCCCTCACTGCGGCAAGCTGGTTTCTATGGAGCTATCAGCGGACGCTCCTCCGGCCGAACCGAAGCTGCAACGCTCGTTCTAGCCGAACACAGAAACGCTACCGAGTTCATGCCGGTTGGTGCTGCAACTGTCTTTCAACGATGAGCCGGATCAACGGCTGAACGCGCCATGCTCCACGCCGGAATGAGTCGCCAAGCGACTCTACGTTACTCAACGGCATTACTCAGCGACGGGCGGCGCCATTTTAGAGGAGCGCGACAGTGGTGGCCCGTCGGCTCGGCCTTGCGTCCACGCTGCAAGCGATTGTCGTGTACGCCGACCACGCAGGAAGTAGAGATCGTCCAACGACAGCAAGTGCTCCTGAAAGGCCGTCTCAGCCGCTGGCTGCCAATCGTTGCTCAACACATTCGCGCAGCCCGCGTCGTGCATCCAACGAATGATCCCCAGAGCAATCAATTGGTTGCTGCGAAACGACGGATGGATATGGTCAACCAGCACTGAGTCCCCCACGATGCTGTCGCGGCAGAGCCCGGCCATCTGTTGATGCAAGTCAATGAATGGAACACTGTGCTCTGCCACGATCCGCTTCATCACGCCTTCAAGTTCAGACGTCATCCGCAACGGACAGATGTCTTCGTCGCGAGCTCGCACAAGAGCCGCTGCCGCATCATCAGGCCGATTGACGCTTAGGTAAGCCTGACCCAGCTGGTACCACGAAAACGCGAATTCATCATCCAAAGCAACAACCTCCTTTAGCAGCGCAACAGCCTTGTCTTTGTGATGCTGCATGTGATCGCTGGCGGTCGACAACAACGCCTCTATCTGCGCCTGAGTTTCCAGAGTTGTGTTCGCCGCAAACTGCGACTTAAACGGAGGGCAGTCCCGAAGATTTGACGGTGGCTGCATGATCATTAACGGGATGTTTTCGGCGGCGGCGAGTGCGACCATGTGCTTCAGGTTGTCTGCAAAGGCGCTCACGATTTCAGATCGACTTAGCGATTCGCGAGTGTACGCTTCCAAACCACCATGGTGATCAAGAATGGCGTCGACTTCTTCCGGCAGCACTGCCGATGGCGATGCGTTACCTGGCTCCTGAGAAGGTTGAAGTGCGCGCTGCAACACTCGAAAGCTGTGAAAATCTCGCAGCAAGCCGTAGCCTGTTTTCACGACAGGCGACGCGGTCCGAACTTCTCCGTACGTCAGACACTCAAGAAACTCGTTGTGTCCCGTGCACACAATGAAAAGGTCTGGCTTGTGGTTCAGTGATTCTTTCAGAATCGGCAACAAACGGTAGCTGGCGTAGGACACGCCGCCGCAGTTGACGACTTCCCAATTCACCGACGGGTCCGCGTGCTGTAGACCGATCTTCAAAAACGTAGTGAAGGCCGTTGGAATCGAATACGGTCGCCCCTGCACGGTCGATCCGCCAAACACAAAAATCCGCCGCGTGTTAACCGGCTTGCGAGCTGGAAAAAATTCTTCAGCAAAGAAGGCTCGCCGGTTCTTCGCCACAACAAATCGCTCGCCGTCGTCCGATTTTTCGAACAGCGGGCGCACGCCAGCGAATTCAGAGAACGCGTTCGTCGAGGTGGCAACCGCTCCCCAGCCCGCCAGTTGGCACAGGACCTCCGCGACCGGGAAGACCAATAGCCCCAGCACCACGGCCATCAGGCGGAACAGACGTTTGCGGCGTTTCAACATGCAGGCTTCTCACGCGTACGGCACACTCCCACTGCCAGTTTTTGCAGGCTTCAGACAGATAATGGCGGTGAGTCTCCGACGTCATTCTATTCTGGTAAAGCGTTGGCGGCGAGTACAAGCAGGCTCGCCATTCTGCGGCTTTGCCAACCACTGCCATTTCAACGACTTCCGACAGTCTGGAAAAGAAAAATCGCTTCTTACGTCCGCCAAAACGCGATTCGCGATGCGTCGCCGGTAGTTCGTCGGCAGACGGTCGCTTATCATCCGCCACAAGAGCTGACTGACTTGATCGGCGGCCGCGAGAAGTTCCGGAACTCAGGCGCAAACAGGCCCTGGCCATAACATTTGTCGTAGATACTTCGAGGAAACAGCACAGGTATGTCAGAGGACGGTCAGCAGGCGGGCGGCGGAAACGCGGGGCAAAAAAAGCAGAAGCCCGATCGATTCGAAAAGGCACGGCTGGATAAGCTGGACAAGATCGTCGAAATGGGACTGGATCCGTTCGGTCAACGATTCGACGATCATCTGTCGCTGTCCGAAGCACGCGCGAAAGTTCCTGCGGAATCGGGCGAAACCGGGCCAACAGTTCGCGTGGCAGGTCGTATCATGAACCGCCGGAAAGCGGGCAAGCTGCGGTTTTACGTGATCAAAGACCAAACAGAAACGATCCAGCTTCTGTTTTCGCGCGGCGATCTTTCTGAAGAACAATGGACGTTGATGGGGCACCTGGACCTCGGCGACCTGATCGGCATCGACGGTGTTGCGTGGCGTACCGACAGCGGCGAACCGTCGGTGAAGGTTGAACACCTCACCGTGCTGTGCAAGTCGCTGACTCAACCGCCGGAAAAGTACCACGGGCTGGAAGACGAAGAAACGAAACTGCGTCAGCGGTACAAGGACCTGATCTACGGAGACGGCGTCCTCGAAAACATGCTGAAGCGATCGTCAATCATTGATTCCGTTCGCCAGACGCTGCGAGGTCATCGCTTTCATGAAGTCGAAACCCCAGTGCTGCACGCCATTGCTGGCGGAGCCGCCGCGCGACCGTTTATTACTCACCACAACACGCTCGATATGGAACTGTACCTGCGCATTGCGTTGGAACTGCACCTGAAGCGTTTGATGGTCGGCGGTATTGAACGTGTGTTCGAAATTGGGCGAGTGTTTCGGAATGAGGGGGTTGATAAGACTCATAACCCTGAATTCACGATGATCGAAATCTATCAGGCGTACGGCGACTACCGTTCGATGATGGACCTAACAGAACAGATCGTTGTCGACGCTGCCAAAGCCGTCAGCGATTCGACCGTGCTGCCGTGGGGTGACGATGGTGACACAATCGACCTCACACCACCGTGGCCGCGCAAGACATACGGCGAGCTGTTTGCTGAACACGCTGGCTGCGACATGCAGGATTCACAAGCAGTTGCGGCGAAAGCGAAGAGCCTGGGCATTGAAACGGAAGGTTCACATCCAGACGTGATCATCAATGAAGTATTCGAAGCGACGGTCGAAGATCATCTGCAGGGACCGGTGTTCGTAACCGATTATCCCGCGTCGATCTGTCCTCTGACGAAACGTAAGCAGGACGATCCGAATATCGCAGAACGTTTTGAGTTATTCGTCAAAGGCATGGAACTGGCGAACGCTTATACGGAATTGAATGATCCGCGTTTGCAGGAAGATCTGTTCCAGACTCAGCTTGCCGGAATGTCCGATGAAGACTCGATGGCGAAAATGGATCACGATTTCATTCGAGCACTCAAAGTCGGCATGCCTCCGGCCGGCGGACTCGGAATCGGTATCGATCGGTTGGTGATGCTGCTCACCAACAGTCATCGCATTAGCGACGTCATTTTCTTCCCATTGCTGCGGCACGAAAATCCTCCGGCATAATGTCTATGCCCGAACAAACGGCCAACCCGACATTCCACGCACGCAGCCCGGAACTGCTCTCCGTTCCGCGTTCGCAGTTGCTGATTGTCGACGTCCAGGAAAAGCTGCTGCCAGTCATCGCCGAAGGTGATCCACTGCTGGCAACCATCGGCTTTCTGCTGGACGTGGCGAACATCCTGCAGGTGCCTGCGTTCGTGTCCGAACAGTATCCAAAAGGGTTGGGTAAAACCGTACCAGCGATCGCTGGGCACGATATTCAGTCGACGACATTCGAGAAGCTACGCTTCAGCGCGGCGGAAGGCTTGCGAGCAGCGCGGTCGGCGTCGGACGAACGCAGCAGCCGTGATCAGGTTGTGGTCGTCGGCATTGAAGCTCATATTTGCGTGTTGCAGACGACGCTGGATTTGATCGCGGCAGGATTGCGAGTGTTCGTGGTGGCGGATGGCGTTGGAAGCCGCAACGTGGCCGATCGCGACACCGCACTGAAGCGAATTCGCGATTGTGGCGGCGTGGTCTGTACGGCCGAAAGCGTGGCCTTCGAATGGTGCGAAGTCGCTGGCACGGACCAGTTCAAAAGTATCAGCCGACTGGTCCGAGACCGAACGCACGTTGCCACGTAGGTCAGTCTCTCACGGTTTAAATTTAATTTACGCCGCGAGAGACTCGCTACGACATAACGGTTTAACGTGAGTGCCATCGAGCGTACACCGAGGCCCCACGTCATCAGCCCAAAGCAACGATGCTATCGAATGATGTTCGTCAACTCTTCCAGCACTTCGTCCGTCACGGTGATCGTCCGGGCGTTGGCCGAGAAGCCTCGTTGCGCGACCAGTAGTCGAGTGAACTCCAGCGCCAGGTCGACGTTTGAGCCTTCCAACTGACTGGCTCGAATCGCCCCACGATCTCCGACCAGTGCCTCACCGATGTCAGCCGTTCCGCTGGCCAGTGATTCTTCGTAGTAGTTGTTGCCTGCGAGCGACAGGCCGTCCGGGTTTCGGAAAGTAGCAATCGCCAGCTGAGCCAGCGGAAAGCGAACTCCATTGCTACCGATACCGGACAGCGTTCCGTCGGCGTCAATCTGTACCTTCGCGAGTTTGCCCGGGCTGTAGCCGTCGGTCACGTAGGTCGTGTCGACGCCGGATCCAATTTCCGCCAACCCGTTGACGTCACCCAGTCGGCCAAGATCAATTTCGATGATTTGAGCCACCGTGGAATCTGAAAACAGTACCTGGATATCCTGGTCGCCCTCGCCGGTGCCGGTAATCTGAGCCAGCGAGCCGTCGGAGGCGAATCGAATGCCTTCGACCAATCCGTCCTGCACCTGACCACTGGTCCCCTGCAGTTCGACGGACAGAGTCCACGAATCGTCGACTTGTTTCTCCAGCGTATAGTCCAGAATGTGTTCGGCCCCTCGCTCGTCGAAAATGTGAGCGGAGTTACGAACGACGGTGGCGTTGCGACCAGGTTCTTCGACGCCAAAGCTGGTTGAAAAGTCCCCGTTGCTCACCCCCGTATTTTCCGGGTCGTCGTCAATTCTTACGGAGATCTCGGACGGACCGCTGGCCGTGGCTTCGACGTTGATTCTGCCATCGACAAACGTGACCGTGGCATCGGTGTCGAACTGAGTTTGCAGGTGATCCACCACGTCCTGTACTGTAGTGGCAGCGTCCACGTCCAGGAAAGTTTTCTGTTGCTCACCGGATGGCCGCTGCCATGTAAACTGCAAACGGTCGCCAAGTTCATATGGTGTGAGGCTGGTGTCCAGATCGTTCAGCAGAGTGCCTCCAGTCGCAAGTACCCCGGCGACTTCCAGCGGCACACTTGTGATCAAACGATTTTGCGGGCCAGTCGCGTCGGCTCCCAACTGACCGGCAAACGCAATCTGAGTCGTTGGGCTGCCGGACAGGCTGGCGCCGATAGGAATCTGAATTCTGTTGTCGCCGACTTCCTGAAACGCGGGTCCTTCGCTGGTATCTTCGCCGACAGTGCCGAACCGCTGAATCAGGTACCCGGTCGACGCATCTTCCAGAAACCCGTTTTCGTCGATGCTAAACGCACCCGCTCGTGTGTAGACCTGGTTGCGACCATTGCTGGCAATAAAGAAGCCACTGCCGTCGATAGCGGCGTCGAGCTGTTCGCCCGTTTCTTCAAGGTTGCCCTGTGAGAAATTCCGGTCGACACTAGCTACTTTGCTTCCCGTACCGACCTGTAACGGATTCACGCTGCCGACCACACCCGTCGTTCCCGAAGACGCGCCGCGATTATTTTCGTACATCAAGTCGGCAAACAGCGTGCGAGCCGTCTTGAAGGCGGTCGTGTTGACGTTGGCAAGGTTGTTTCCAATGACTTCCAGCATCTTCTGATGGCCGCGAAGTCCTGAGATACCGGTGAGCAGTGAGTTGGCCATGATAAATCCGAAGTAAAAAAGCTGAGGGCAGTGGACGGATTACGGAAAGCAGAAAGTTAGATGCCGTTCAGTAGTGGACCGAACAGAAAATCACTGTCGGGTTCTACGCGGGAAATGGCGCTGACGTCGGCGAGCGGCATGAGTTGCCCGTCAATCTCGACCAATACCTGGCCATCTTCCTGGCGAACCGCGTCGACAAGGCCACCGCCGCCGGTGGTGAGTTCCACTTCTTTGCCCAGCACCGCCTCGCTGGCAGAAACAAGTTTGCTGTTGTCGTCGGCTAGTTCCTGTTGCAGGAACGAATCGAAATTTCTGTTCAGCGTCTCAAGCGACTCGACCTGAGAAAACTGGGCGAGCTGCCCCAGAATTTCGGTCTGGTCCATCGGTGAAAGTGGGTCCTGGTGCTGGACCTGAGCAACAAACATTTGCAAAAACTGACTACGCCCCAGTTCGGCGCTAAACTCTTCAGCCATTCTCGATTCCTTTCATCATTTCTACGCTGTGTAAACTACGCTCGAATCCTTGAACGCGCCGTACCGTCGTCGCGGCGAACCTTCGCTGCCACAGGCTGGTCGTCCGCCGATCCGTTGTGTTGATTTCCGTCAATGTTCGATCCGTTGTGGCGTGCTTCTGCGTCGCGTCGTGAAGACTGGTTTGCGCTTTCGCCGAAGTTCGATTCACCGTTCGCGTTTGGATGATGAAATTCAAACTTCTGCACGTCGGGGTTTTGATTTCGTAGCAGCCGTTCGATTTCGGCACCGCGCGACATCAGCATTTCCATCGTCACGGCCTCCTTCGCGGTCACGCGAATGGTGATGCCGTCGTCTAACCGCTGAAACTGCACGTCGACTTCACCCAGTTCGGGCGGATCAAGCCGCAACGTCAGAGAATCAGCCGTCTGTTCGACAACGGACGAGAGGCGTTGAGCCAGCGCGGTCAGCACCTGAGTTGTCAGCGGTTGCGACGTGAAGTTCGCGTTGCTTAACGAGGTCGCCACTGCGGGAGATTCTGTTTGTGCTGACAATTGCGGCACAGCAGGCGATGGGCTGGAGGACGTGGAATCCCCAAACGATGCCGCATCCGTCTGCAACGAAGGATTGCCGGCAGCGAAGTCCTCGGCCTGAAGAGTTGCCCCGTCAGTGGCGGTCGGTAGTGATGGTGGACTCGCGTTTGAGTTCCACTTCATCGGGTCTTCTGGAACGATTGGGACCGGTCGGAGTTGCAGATCTATGTCTACAGAATCAAGTAGCGCGAGCGAATCAAATGTTGGTGCGTCACCGCTCGTTGTGGCTGGTGGTTGATTTGAATCCCCTGGAGCTTGTTCTACGATCGAATTTTGATCCCACCAAATTGCGTTCGCCGCTTCGGACGTTGGAACTGCCACTTGACCAGTTAATAAATCCGGGAAACCCTGCTGCGCAACTTCCGTTTGTGCGTCAGCAGAGTCTGCTGTCACGGCTGCGGAGTCCACTGTTGCCTGAACCTGGGGCGCAGGTGTCCGAGTGCCTGGCTGCGACAAAACCTGCTGCCACGCGAACTCAAACGCTTTGTCTGGCCAGATGATGTCGACTGACGTTTCTCCAGCTTCGTCGTCGTCATGTGTTTCAGCGACGCGCGCGGTTTTCGCGTCGCCGCCGGACGAAATCCGGGCGGGATGTTGGAATGAGGTTGCTGAGTTGACCAGTGCGTCCATATGTCCTGATGCTTCCGTACGAATCCATCGTGGACACATGGTTGGCACATCTCGTTCCGCGCTGCGGAGTGGTTTCCCCCATGCAGCGTTTGGCGTGCAAAAATGCGACTGAACTCGTAGCTGGCCTGCGTTTGTGCTCAGGAGCCTGCAACGGGCGCGGAAAAATTTTCCGGCCCGGGGAAATTTCTGCCGCTCCTGGGACGGCATTTCTTGTCCTGCCGTGGTGCGGCCCGCGTCACACGCGAATTCGACAACCCGTGCAGGGTGCACCAAATGCCACCTATCTTGCTGCCATTCGCGGTCAGGAACACAGAGTATTTGACTTTTGCCGGGTGGGATGAGTAAAACGGTAGCACTGAATAACAAGTTTCGGTTGGGACGGTCGTTTCTGCTGGTGAACAGCACAAACAGTCTCATGACCCTATGTTTTGCTGATGAATTCACTCGCCTCAAGGAGGCAAAGATGAACGTGTTTCGCTCGATTTTGCTGATGCTGGCATGTCTGGTGGCGAATCAAACTGCATCCGCCTGCTGCCTGTTCCCGTGGTTTCCGGCCTTCGCTGGTTACGGCGGCGGATGGGGCGGCTACGCTCCACCAGCCTATGCATCCATGAACTACGCTCCGTCCTATGGCTACGCCGCGCCAATGTCGTATGCGTCTTACGGCGTTTCCGACTATGGCATGCAGTCAGTCGGATACGCGGGCGTGTTTTCCGGCGCATCGGCCGGGTGCTGCGTTACCAATGCCTGTGCGACTAACTGCTGTTCGTCAGGTTGCGGTTCTGTTGGCTGTGGAACGGCGGGATGTAGCGATTGCGTTTCCACAGAGACTCGCAAAGAACCCACTCCCGACCCTGGCTTCCCCGGAGAAACCGAACGTGAGCGTCTGGAACGCCGACTCAGGGAACTCGACCGCTTGGAATATGAGAACCGAGACGCCCCGCGAAATGACGACGACAGGTTTCCGCCACGGGCTGACGACAGAAATGAGACAGACGGGTTTACGCGACCTGGGTCTCGTGATGATTCCGGCTTGGGCGGAAGTAGTTCATC
The DNA here is from genome assembly GCF_001983935.1 of Fuerstiella marisgermanici. GTDB lineage: Bacteria > Planctomycetota > Planctomycetia > Planctomycetales > Planctomycetaceae > Fuerstiella > Fuerstiella marisgermanici. The sequence continues at coordinate 6,309,009 of NZ_CP017641.1, forward strand.
CGGTCGAGGCGGATGGGCGCCAGGGCGGGACAGCACAAATCCCGCGGATGACCTCGACGCGAATCCCCTTCCACCCTTCGACCCCAGTCGCTTCGGCCCCGATAGTCGTCAGAAGCCCGTCGTCCCCGAAGACGACGCAACGGGCAGTGGCGTCATCGATCGGGGTGCCAACAAGCCGCCGATTAACGTACCGATCGAAGAAACCACTGAACCAACCGAGGGCGAGTCAGCCCCTGGCACAGAAGCCGGACCGCGTGAGTTCCTGCCTGACGAAGGCGATGAACAGGCGCGTCGCCCGCACTCGTTTTTGACTCAACGCGAATCACGCAGCAGTCATTTCGGAGTGGTTTCGCTGAAACGACTGGCCGGTGATGCCCCCTCGCAGCCCCAGCGCACGACGAAGATGTCTTCCGCCCGCAAAGCAAACGCTCCACTGCAGTGGATCTCTCTTCCCGCGCCATTGGGGCGTAATCGCAGCTAGAGCGGCTACGCAACAACCACTGAACTCCACATAGAAGAAGCCCGGCTTTGTTGAAAAGCCGGGCTTCTTTTTTATCCTGCAGCGGTGGGATGCGTGCGAATTATCCTTCTTCCATTTCCGACCAGTCCACTAGCTGGATTTCCGGACGGACAATCGACTCGAACGATCCACGCTTGCTGGTGAGAACACCTCGGCCGCCGCGTGAAGTTACCTGATACTTCTGTTGCCCGAACACCATTTCCTTGCCGTTGCTGTTGATCGCTCGCAAACAGTCGCTTGGCCTGGTCAACTGAACAACGCCAAGCAGCCGATCGTCTGGATCCAGCTTGATGCCTCGCACGCCTTTGCCAGCCGCAGTCAGCATAGGTACGTCACTTAGCGAAAAGTGGAGCACGCGAGCATTCGCTGATGCAAAGAAGACGGTTTCTGCTTCTGTGACGAGCTGACAATAAACGACTTCATCGCCTGCTCGCAGCCGACAGTATTTGCGGCCCGACTTCGTACTTGGCAAACGGAACCCGTGGAACGGAATTGTCAGTACCTGGCCATTTCTTGTGCCCACCAGCAGCAGCGGGCCCCATTCTGAGGAATCATCGTCGACCGCTTCCACGAAGCGTGGGTCAGTCGTGATGGCAGACACCACTTTGGCTCCGTCGCGCAGCTTGGCGTGTTTCGCCAGCGGCTCGCCGTAACCGGACGACACCGGCAACTGATCCAGCGGCACAGTAAACGCGACTCCGTCTGAACTAAAGAAGACGGCGTTATCAAGAGTGCTGCCGGGGAGCACGTCGAGGACGCTGTCGCCATCGCGGACTCGCGTTTTGGAAACACTCTGCAGCGAGTTAACTCGTTTGACCCAGCCGTCCGTCGTGACAACGAGGTTGGTGTTTTCTTTGACGATGTATGCAGACGGATCGTATTCAGCAATTTCATCAGCGGAACCGAAATCGCTACGACGCTTGTCGCCGAATTCAGCCGCTACTTCTTCCAGTTCCGTGCGGACCAGCTTCCACATCTGCGTCTTCGACTTCAGCAGCTTTTCGATCTCGGCCGCCTGAGCCCTTTTGTCGGCCAGCTCTTCGCGAATGTTGTCGATTTCGAGTTGCGAAATTTTGTACAGTTGCAGTTCCAGAATCGCGTCCGTCTGAACTTCGTCCAGCGGAAACTTCTTCATCAACTTTTCAGCGGCGTCTTTCTTGCCGCTGCTGGCTCGAATAATCTTGAGAGCCAGGTCGAGCCCGTCAAAGATGATCGCAAAGCCTTCCAGAATATGGATGCGCTTGCGAAGTTGTTCTAACTGGAATTCCAGTCGGCGGCGGACCGTGTCGAAGCGGAAGTCCAGAAAGTGCTGCAGCATTTCCTTTAAGCTTAGCACTCGCGGCACCAGCGAACCGCGATCATCGGGCACCAGCGACGTCGCGTTGTAGCTGAAGTTCTGTTCCAGATTCGTGTGTTTAAACAGGAATGCCATCACCGCTTCAGGATCTGTGCCGGGCTTGATGTCCAGCACAATGCGAAGGCCGTTCTCTTCGTTGGTTTCGTCGTTAACGTTGACCAGTTGCGGGATTTTGCGAGCTTCAATCAGGTCGCCGATTTCGCTTAGCAGCGGCCCTGTGGACACGGAATACGGAACCGAATAGATCACCAGGCGATTTTTGAGTTCCTTCTTGCCTTCTTTATCGTGCCGCCATTCGCCGCGAGTCTTGAAGCTTCCTTTGCCGGTTTCATAGGCCGCGCGAACGTCTTTACGCTCGGTCACGATGCGGCCGCCGAGTGGAAAGTCGGGGCCTTTGATGTACTTCATCAACTGAGCGACCGTGGCATCCGGATTTTGGATTAACTGCACGCACGCCTTGGTGACTTCATTTAAGTTGTGCGGCGGAATGCTGGTGGCCATGCCGACGGCAATGCCCGACGAACCATTCACCAACAAAGCCGGATATCGCGCGGGAAGAACGGCGGGCTCTTCGTCGGCGGCGTCGTACGTCGGACGCATGTCGACGGTGCTGTACCGCAGTTCGTTCATGAGCTGCTCGGACAGCGCTGAGAGTTTGGCTTCTGTATATCGCGACGCAGCGGGTCGCAGCCCCATGATGGAGCCAAAGTTTCCCTGGCCAATTACCAGGGGGTAACGCAGTGAAAAGTTTTGAGCCAGCCGCACCAACGCGTCGTAGACAGCTGTGTCGCCATGTGGGTGGAACGAACCGGTGGTGTCGCCGCAGATTTTGGCACACTTACGAGTCTTGCTGTCGGCTCGCAGGCTAAGCGGAGACTTGTACATGACGTACAGAATCCGCCGCTGCACAGGCTTCAGACCGTCACGCACGTCGGGGAGAGCTCGGGACGAAATTACGGACAGCGCATAATTCAGATAACGGCGGCGCGTTTCGGAACTGATGGCCACGTATTCCACGTTGCCGGCGTGATCCAACGCGTCGGTTTTCGCGAACAGACTGGTTTCGCTGCTGTTGCGGGATGACTTTCTGCGGGCCAACTGGGGGCTTCCTTTCGATCAGTCGGAGGATAAAAACCACGTAAAACGCAGTCGAAACGGCATTCTAGGGACTTCGGCCGAATGGCAAAGCGCCAGTCTGAAGGAACCGCAATGAAAAGCGGGGAAGGTTAGGAAGCTTTTGCGGGTTCTTTTGAATGCACGGGTGCTGCCATACAAACTACTGGTATCGGGTGTATCAACAAAGGGGATTGATTCATCCTCACGACCGTTAGAAGCCGAATTTTACGACGTAGGCCAGCAACGGCCACAGCAGGATCTGCCGGGGGGCAGAAGACGGCACGGCCGGTGCCCTGCAGTCTTTTCACCAACAAGCAGCGCTAAGCCAAATTCGGACATGGCTGGTTTCAGAAGGCATGAGTCTTCGGCATCAGCCGTTCACGTTTCGAAGTTTGACTGACGCCATGGAGGAAGAAGCAATGCTTCGCAAGGGAATTGTGGCTCTCATGATTGGCGTCATGAGTGTGGGCAGCATTCAGGCTCAGGACAGCCAAAAATCGAGCGGTCTACTGGACCTGTTTCGCGGACCGAATATCGGTCGCCCCAATCATCAGCCTGTCCGACGACCAGCCCCTCAGGCTGGCGGCGTGACTCACGCTGTTGTCGAGGACGCCGCGAAACAAGTGCCTGAGATTCGTCAGACCAGCAGCCGTCCGGATACTCCGGAACTGCAACCTGCCGAAGCCACACCGCAGCCGACTCCGGTTCACTACGCTCAGCCAATGCCCATGCACGCCGTTTCACACGGACGCATTCTGCCAGGGCTGGTCAACAGCGAACACGGACCCCACTTTCTGGCTCACGGAATGCACCACCCCTTTAACGCGGGTGGGATGAACGCGGGCATGATTGGTGGCAATCAGGGCGGGGCACTGTATCCCGCGCCAAAGCCCGGCATTCCGGTGCAGGTTGGCGGGACAACTATCCCAACTCACGCACTGCATCCGCATGAGATGCTTTACGCTCATCGATACAAAGCGATGTACGGCCCGTACTACTACAAGGTACACGGCGGCTGGATCGTGACTCCGTTTGGCGTGTGGTCAAAGGAAAACTGGAAGCTGCAGGGCACGCAGGTTGACGTGAAGTACAAGTCTCACATCAGCCCATGGGCACGCTTTCATCCGCCCGTGATTCGGTAATGGAAATTGTCCGGACCATTCTTTTGCGACAAACAACACAAACTGCGGCGGGAAGCCACCGCCACGAATACTCGATACTTTGAACAACAGGTGGAACATAAAATGCGACCAGGAAACTCAACACAGAGATGGTTCGCTGCCGCGGTTTGCGTGCTGGTCACATCCAGCTTTGCAAAGGCCGAAGAGGGCGTGGCGCGGATCACTGACGGCGATACCAAAGCAGGCGTCGTCAACATGTCCGGAACGAAAAAGTCCGTTCAACAGACATCGTACAGCATGCCATATGCTGCTCCGATGATGAACTACGGCGGCGGCCACCCCATGATGTATGGCGGCTACGGTCAATCAAATTACTATCACACGGCTGGCCACGGCGTCAACTGCGCGCCTGGCGGCTACATGATGGGCGGTTATCCGGCCGATTGCTACAGCCCGATGATGGGCTACGGCGAAGAATGTTATGACTGCTGCGATACCGGCGATTGCTGTGAAATCGGCGACTGCTGCGATGATGGTTGCGGCGAAGGCTGCTACGACGGTGGGTTTGAAGGTTGTACCTGCGGACATGCGAACTGCAAAAACTGTCGCAGCCGAAAAGCTCGTCGACGCGCCCGCAAAGACGGCGACTGCGATGAATGCTTCTACGGGCCTGGCTACAACGATCGAGTGCTTCGATTGTTTGCCCGAGCCACACCAAAAGGAACCTGCAACAACGCTCGCTGGCCAAAACGCTGGTGGCGTGGTCAGCAGCTGAATTATCTGGCTCGCAACCAACGACTTTCTAACACACTGTTTGGCTGGATGGTTCCATCGGGTTGCGGCGGCCAGGGCTGCCCTCCTGTTGGCAAGTATTCCATCACATACGCTGACCAGCCGGGCTATGCTGATCCGCGTGACGGCGGTGCTTACGGAGCTCAGGGTTACGGCGTGCCGGTTGGCGTGCCATTGGCTCCGAATGTGCGACAAGCCTACAACTACAGCTGGGGAACACCATCCAGCCGAATCAGCCCGGTCGGCACCTATCAGGGAGCGTCCGCGCCTCAGCCGCTGTACCACCAGACCTGGTAAAACGAATTCTTGAATCACCCGCAAAGTTATGCTCGCCCATTACCGTCGTTTTGTAACGGATCGGGTGAAGGAGATGGATCTCATGCGACACAACGTTCGATTTCTCTTGTTGTCCGCGGTTACGCTGGTTTCGGCGAACAGCTTTGGAGCCGATATTCAGCAGGTTGCAGCTTTAGGCTGCACCGACGGTGGCTGCGGCGAAGCCTGCCCAGTGGAAGGCTGCTGCGAAGTGGAAGGCTGCACTTCCTTCGGGATGAAAACCACCCGCGGTAAGGCTGGAGAATGCAGCATGGTCAGCGGTAAACTAAGCCGCAAAGATCGCCGCCAACTTCGGAAAGCCGACTATACCGAATCTGACACAGCGGGCCGCTGCAATATGCGAACCACGTGGCAGGCCTACGGCATGAACTGGACTCATCGCTGCGGACCGATTGGCCGAGCAGCACGATGGAACGTGCCCGGTGCAAAGACCCTGAAGTGGTGCTGCGATACGAAGGGCTCGGCCGATTCCGGTTGGTCTCCTCCCGCTCGCATGCCTGTCAACTACGGCAACAGCGGCTTCGCGGCCTATCACCGAGGCCAGTGGTATGGCACACCGGGTGGTGGCTACGGAGCGGGTGCTCCAATGGTGTACCAGCCAACAGACACAGCTCAGCTTGGCTACAGCTACGCCAACGTTCCTACGTGGCGACACGATCCATCGGCGATTCCGCCCGTGCCGTATCCCTCAAACTTCCACGCCAGAATCTGTCCCGTCGATCCTCGCTATAGCGGAGGGTGCTACACCAGCGGCAGTCAGGCAGTCATGATGAGGGCTCCTGTAATTTATGAGGGCGGCGTGATCGATGGCGGATACTGCCCATCGTGCCAGCCGGGTTTCTCTGCCACACAGCCTCGAGTGCAAGGTGCTGGCCAGATGGCTCGTTCAACAGCAATGCCGAAGCCAGAAAGTGCAACGGCTTTGGTCAGCAACACTGCGGCCGCACCTGTGTCTGCAAAAGCAGCGTCAAACAGGAAGACCGTGAGCGTTCAGGCGAAGGACGCGAGTCTGCAGCCAGCGAGTCAGCCACCTCTGAAGGTGCCGCAACTGCAGCAAACCAGCATGCAGTCATCGCCTTCTATGCAACGGCAGAACAGCCTTCCGCCTCAGCGAGTCGCACCAGCGACTGCGACCAGCAGCCGACCAGCGCCGCGTCAGGCACCTCGCCGCACAACGCAAAGCCGCAGACCACAGAAGAGCCAATCGAATGGCTGGTTCGGCTTGCCGTCACTTGGCGAAATGAAATTCTAATCAGGCACATACCTCAAACGACCACATGCGAAAGACGCGTGGCTGGTTGATACTTAGGCGAACGGCCCGCAAGCCGTTCTACTGAATCCTGGCTGAGCCTGAACGTGACACTTTCGCGTTCAGGCTTTTTTCGTGGCCTGCCTGCAGTGCGAATACGGCGGCCAGTAAGCCGGAAGCATTGCTGCGGGTAGAACGCCGATATGTGATGAGGGCCGATGAACCGGGCTTAACGCCCGTTGGCTAACCCAGCATTCACTGCTGACGCAGCACAACAGCGAATCTCACTGACTTGTGGCCGCGGAATAAGCTCTTCGAACGATGAAGGCTATTTCCCACGAGCCCGAACCGTTCACAACGAAACGGAGACGGCACTAGTCTTCGACGTTGAACTTCGGAGCTTTGAAGTCATCGTCGTCGTCGGTGTCGTCCGGAACTGGTCGGCTGGAAAGTTCTGAACTGTTGTCGGACGAGTAATCGTTGGGGCGATAGCTATCGGAACCAGAGTTTCGGATTTCGTCCTGCATGCCACTCATGCCCTTCTTGAATTCCGAGAACCCTTTACCCAGATTTCGAGCGACTTCGGGCAACCGCTTGCCGAACAGCAGCAGCGCCACGATTCCGACGACGATCATTTCCTGTGGACCGGGATTGAAAAACATGGGCTTGGCTGCACTATAAAATCGTTACTTGAAATACGAGGCTTGCGGCGTGAGCTCAAGGCTGAGCCGCGCCGTATTACACCTGCTGTTCTTGCTTTGTTGAAGCCGTTTTACGGGATTCGCTGCGGTCATGTTCCACCTTTGGCGTGTCGTCGTCAAACGGCGAATCATCTTCCGAGCCTTCTTTGATGCCCTTCTTGAAGGACGAGAAGCTCTGTCCCAGCGACTTTGCGGCACCAGGCAGCCGGTTGCCGAAAAGCAGCAACACGACAAGTCCGATGATGATCCATTCCCAAGGGCCACTAAACATTTCGAAACTCCAGAATTTCAGAGTGCTAACACGAGGCGACGCCTCAGCGTGATTCGAACCACCGCTCGAATACGCTTCCGTTGGTCACTCCGAAAATGCGAGCTAAACGGTGTGCGGTATTATTTTACGCGCGGAACGTCCGAAAGCATCTGGCAAAATTGCCCGATCACCTGCGGAATCTCAGATTCTATCGCCGACTGCCGGGGAATCAACGTCCGCATGTTTTCCGTTGTGTGAACGCCGGGAATTGGGAATCCGCTGCGACCGACGGCGCTACCCAAATAAATCCCCCAGCAAAATTGGAACACCGTCCCTTAGCGTGTGGCCGGGCTTGGACTGAGCGAAGCGAAGGAAACCCCGGGGGTTCACTCGTTCCTCGCTCCCAATTCCACAAGGCTCTTTTTAGTAGTGCGGGCGTCTCGCGCAGAGCGAAAAGTCGCACAGACTACGACCGAAGCCTTCTGCGGCCGAACCACTCGGATGCGTGCCACGCCGTGGATCCGTCCAGTCACGCGAAGTCCACCAGACAGCGGGCGCCGCGGTTCCATGCTCGGAGACCGCCGCTTACCTTCCCGACCAAGCCAGCGTTTCGCTACGCATCCGGCTCATTCACCCGCCGCGCCGACCGTCTCCTGAGACGCGCCGGCCGGGGAAAGGCCGATGCCTGCATAATAGAAGCCTCGACGAGCCATCTTCTTGCAGTCGTACAAGTTGCGACCGTCGAAGATAACCGGTGCCTTCATTTTCAGCTTGATGTAGTCAAAGTCCGGTGTACGGAACTCGTTCCATTCCGTGACAATTGCCAGAGCGTCCGCGTTGGCACAGGCGTCGTAGTGGTGCTCACAGTAGGTGACGCGATCGCCGAGTTCTGCCTGTACGTTTTCGATCGCGACCGGGTCAGAAACCTGAACAACCGCGCCCGCTTCCAGCAGACTGTTGATCAGCACCAGTGACGGAGCTTCGCGGATATCGTCGGTGCGAGGCTTGAAGGACAGTCCCCAGATGGCAATTGTCTTGCCATTCAGGTCGCCGTCGAAGTACGTGTTGATCTTGTTGAACAGAACGTTCTTCTGCTGGTTGTTGGTTTCGTCTACCGTTCGCAAAATTCGGGGTTCAATACCGTGTTCAGCGGCGAGTGACGCCAGAGCTCGCACATCTTTCGGGAAACAACTTCCGCCGTAGCCCACACCGGGGAACAGGAACGAGAACCCGATGCGAGCATCGTGGCCGATTCCTTTGCGGACGTCGTTGATGTCAGCGTTGACCTGCTCGCAGATGTTGGCCATTTCGTTGATAAAGCTGATCTTGGTGGCCAGCATGCAGTTGGCGGCGTACTTCACCATTTCTGCACTCTCGATGCCCATTGCGATGAACGGTTTTTCTGTGCGCAAAAACGGTTTGTAGAGTTCGTGAACCACGTCGGCCGCGTCTTCGTCGTCGACGCCCACGACAACTCGGTCGGGCTTGGTGAAGTCGTCAATCGCCGCGCCTTCTTTCAGGAATTCCGGGTTAGACGCGGAGTAGAACTTTGTGTCCGTCTTCGCTTCAATCCAGCCGCGCACCTTGCGGTTCGTTCCGACGGGAACCGTACTCTTACACACCACAACTGCGCCGGGTTCCAGATAAGGAGCCATCGATTCAGCCGCACTTTGAACGTATTTCAGATCGGCCGCGCCACTATCATCCTGAGGGGTGCCAACGCAGATGAAGACGCATTTTGCACCTTCGATTGCTTCGGCGTAGTTGGTGCTGAATTCCAATCGACCGGCGGCAGCGTTGCGTTTGACCAGTTCGGTGAGACCTGGTTCGTAAATGGGCACGCCGCCGCTGTTCAGGAGATCGACCTTCTTCTGGTCGACGTCCAGGCACGTCACATCATTGCCGCTTTCGGCGAAGCATGTGCCGGTTACGAGTCCCACGTAACCGGTTCCGATCATCGTCACTTTCATTTTTTCATCCTGCTGCGTGTGGCAGCGGTTAACGGTTTTGGGAGTGGGACTCGCCAGAGTTCCCAGTGCTGTTTTGATCCGCGGCCCGTTGATCAGGGGTTTTGCCGAATTCCGCTACGCCCCGGTGCAGTCGGGTGATTGTACTCGGAATCCAATTCTTCCAATAACTTTCGAGCCGCCGCGACGGACGCCTGAGACGTCATTGTTGACTGCTGAATGTGGTTGCGTTTGGACTTCGTCAGGTAAATGGGTCGAGCTCGCACTTGATCGTAGATTCGGATCACGTATTCGCCCAACACGCTAATACCCAACGCATTCAATGCGCCAAAAAACGACGCCGTAATAATCGTTGATGTCCAGCCGGGGATGGCAAGCCCTGAAAACGCCTTGTGATACAAAACAAAGCTGATCGATGACAGGCAAACCAGACCAGACACGCCGGCGATGATGTAGAATAAAGTCAACGGAAACGACGAAAACGAAAAGATGGCCGTCTTGGCGAGTTTGAACAAACCTGCAAGAGACACTCGCGGCTGGTCGTCATGGCGAGCCATCCGCTCAACCTTCACGCCCGTCTGCTGAAAGCCGATCCAGCTTCTCAGTCCGGGAAGGTAGCGTTCGCATTCCGGCAACTGCAAAAGTGCGTCCACAACGGCTCGATCCATCAAGCTAAAATTGCCCGCGTCAGTTGGCATCGGGCTGCCGGCGATGGAATTCAGGACGCGATAGAACGTGTGAAACAGAACGCGCTTCGGCAGTGATTCTTTGCGGTTGAACCGCTGAGCGTAAACGACGTCGAACCCGTTTTCCCACTCCGCCAAAAACTGAGGAATCGCGGCCGGATCGTCCTGCAGATCCGAATCCATGAGCACGACCGCATCGCCGGAGGCATGTTCCAGTCCGGCATGGACGGCTGCCTGGTGACCGAAGTTGCGAGCAAGGTGGATGACAATAATGCGGTCATCGGTGGCTGCAAGCTGATCAAGCAATTCGCGGCTGTCATCGCTCGACCCGTCGTTAACGTAGACGATTTCGAAGTCCGCGCAGCAATCCTTCAATACCGTTCGGACGGCGTCGGTCAACTGTTGCAGAATTGCGGCTTCGTTGTAAACCGGCATCACCACCGACACGCGAGCGTGCTGGCGGTTACGAGCGAGGGCGGATCGGTCAGCCGACAAGAAATGGTGCATCGGCGCGATCATTTGGTCAGCACTCCAGCCAAAGACAGCCCGGCAGGAACCGGCAGCTTGCCCATGCACCAGCGTTCTGCGGCGGCGGCGGTAAGCAAGGCGTTGTTTGTAAATCGCGAGACCTTCGGGAAGTCCGGGTGCTCACGTTTGGGGAAGACTTTCTCGACACCTCGCACGGCCATCGCCGCGGGCAGAGTGAAGCTGTTCCAATGATTCAACCAGTTGACTCGAAAGCCTGCTTCGGCCGCATGCCGGCGAAATTCCCGAGTCGTGTAGCGTCGAAAATGCCCGAGCTGTTCGTCCCAGCGACTGAACAACCACGGATAAGCGGGCACAGTGATAATGACGGCGCCGTCGTCGGCCAGAGCCTTTTTCACATGCCCTAGTACTTCAACCGGGTGTTCAACGTGTTCCAATACGTCCAGCAGAACAACGGCTTTCAAACTTTTTTCTGCGACCGGCCATGGCTGACCGAGATCATGCACGTGCACGTCTTCGATGCCTCGTTGGCGCACGTGAGCGACCGACTCGGGCATCAGGTCGAAGCCGCTGACATCGTAACCCATGTCACGAAATTCGATCAGGTTGCGACCGGAGCCAATACCACCTTCAACCAAACGGCCGGGTGCCGGCGCGTATTTGTTGAGCAGTCGCGTGACCAGTTGACGCTTGGCGACGTGCCACCAATAGCTGTCTTCCAGATCAACTAATTCCTGCAAATGACTGGCTTGCATGTGAGAGCTTTCGCGCATGTGTGTGGCGGATTCGACGTGGCAAATCTATCACCTGCCCGGTTTGCGTCCGGGAGTACCCCCGGTCCGGCAGCGTATTGTGAGGACTCAGCGGAACATATACGGGTCGTGCGAGTCGTGTTGATTTCACGCAACGCGCAGCTTAATCGTACGCAGCGGCGCTGCCGGCACATTCATCACGTTCGTTGAAGTGATTGCAAACGGCTGTTCAGTGTTGCGTATTGTGAACGCGGTCGATGGCGATTGAAGGTGCCATCGCTGTTGTGACACAAAGTACAACGTGTAGAAACAAAGAGGACGCAGCACACCCACACAATGCTCGAACCCGCCAGACAACATCAGCCAATCATGCGCCAGCGAACGCTGGCGATTTTGATCATCGCGCTGCTGGTTATCGTGGGGCCGCTGTTTGTGTGCATGCCGCTGAACTCCGATACGGCCCTGTTCGACGTGCAGGCCGATCGAGTTCTGCAGGACGGCGTTCTGTATCGCGACATCATCGAACCGAACCTGCCGGGCGTCGTCTGGGTTCACCTCGCGATTCGCAGTGTATTGGGCTGGTCGTCCGAAGCCATGCGATTTGCCGACCTGTTGATCTTTGGTGGCGTCCTGTTGCTGGCCGGAAAAACGCTCACCCTCGCACGCCCTGTTCGTTTATCGTCTGCGGACGCGTCTCTCACGAACGAACTCAACGGGGGACGAGCAACAACGACAAATGAAGCGATCAAAGGCCAGCGCAGGATTACGACCTTCACTGCCTTCGCCTTGTTCTTCTACCTTTCCTGCAACGAATGGTGCCATGCTCAGCGAGATACCTGGATGCTTCTGCCTGCGATGGCGGCCGTCTGGTTGAGACTCAAACGCAATCACGGTTCCGCATCCTTTGGCGTTGACACATCGTTGTCGTTACTGGAAGGCGTGTGCTGGGGAGCCGCTTTCTGGATCAAACCACACGTCGCCATCCCCGCATTATGCGTTATTGCGGTCGACCTATTTTCGCGTCGACGCAGCGGCGTCTTCCTCGAAACGGCGATGGTGATTGCAGGCGGAATGCTGGTCGGACTGCCGGGCATCGCGTGGATGACTTACAGCGGAGCGTGGCCGCATTTCTGGGACATGATGCTCGAATGGAATCCGGAATACCTTAAGGCCGGTCGCGAACGGCAGAGTGTCGAACGTTGGGTGCTGATGTTCCGACGCTTCTATCCCTGGTGGCTCGTACACCTGGTGGCCTTGCCGGTGGCGATTGCGCGGTTAAGAAACGTATTGCGGCGTCGCCTTGCGGCCCACGAACATGCTGGTGGCGCGGTTGAAGGCCACTTGGCAGGCATCAGTGCTTTCTATGTCGGTTGGCTGCTTCAATCGTTGGCTCTGCAACACGCGATGGACTACATCCACGTGCCCGCCATCGTGTTGGGGCTGCTGGTCATCGCATCGCACGAATGGAATCTCGCGATCTCCATTCGCAAACCGGTTATCGCCGCCTTCTTACTGCTGGCCATGTTGGCGTCGCCAATTCTGCGGCCCGAACGGCTTTCGAAATGGACGGCGTGTGTCAAAGAAGGCAGCTCACCTGCACTGAAAGCCAAACTGGCTCATGGAACGTTTCCAAACTGGAACGAACTTCACGACGTGGCGGAATTCCTTCGTGACCAGAACGTGAACGACTACGAACTGACGTGCCTGAACGTCCACAGCGTACACCTGTTTCGTGAACTGGACGTGCAACCCGCCACGCGCTACTGGTGCGTGAAAATTCTGCAGGAATTGTTTCCGTCTCGAAGCAGCCAAATCGAAGGCGCGGTCAAAAGCAGCGACGGTCGCTTTATCGTCACGGAGTCGATGGAGACCGGGCTCACGGGCGCGACCGCTTTGCCAACGTCCTATCCATGGAACCTTCCGGTCGTGTTCGAAAGTGGAACCTACCGAGTTCATGCAGTGACGCGGCCGGCTGACGCTCAAGCTGCGGCGATGGGCGACTCAATCCGATCGTTCTGACTCGATCGTCGAAGAGTTGCTGGAACTGCGCGGCAGGCCGCCGTCATAATGCAGATCCGCTGCCACAACCATGTGTATCGACCAGCTGTAACCCGACGTCGATAGTGGCCACTTCCAACGAATCCGCCGGAACGAGATCATGCCTGCCCAACGATGGTACTACGAACTGCTGTCACAGGAATTCGGGCCTGTCGCACAGGAACAAATCGATGATCTGGTGACCGACGGGACGCTGGCGCCGACCGACCGAGTCCGCAAAGACGATTCTGAGCTTTGGACAACCGTCGCGCAGATGCACGATGAGCAGGCGAGCGATGGACATGAAGCTGATCCGGGCGAATTAAGCGATCTGTCTGAGCTGTCGTTTTCGTTCGAAGACAACACGCCGACGGGCCCAGCACCAGATGAATTAGACATCGACAGTTTTAGTATTGAAGGCGATTCAGAATCGACGTTTGCGGAGAGCGAAGCAGCAAAGCGACGACGCCAGAAACTCGAAGCCCCGCAACAGCCCCCGGAGGCCGACACCCAGGAACCCGTTCCTGAACGTGCAACCGAACCGGCCGACCCGCCGGCCCCGAAACGCAAGGCAGCTCAACCAAAGAAGAAAGCGACTTCAAAGAAAGCCCCATCCGGCCGACCACTGAAGAAAAAGAAAAGGCGCAAGAAGAAGCAGGAAGATGAGTTTCTAAGCGAGATATTTTCGGAAGTCTTCACAGAAGATGGTGCCGTGAAGCCCGATCATCAGCCCGGCGAGACAGCAGCGGCTGTTGCACCTATCGCGGCTGAGTCCGCACCCGTCACACCGCCCGCAGCAGGGGCGGCAGCGCCAGCAATGCCATCGCCAGGTGCACCGTCGCCAGCTGTGCCTGCACCTCAGATTTCGCAACCCGCGGCCACGTCCGCCACAGCGGCTGGTTCATCGGCAGCAGCAACGGCTCTTGCTGGTGGGCAGCAGGCGTCCGGAGCTGTTGGGGCAGCCGCAGCGATTCCAACTCGCCCACCAGTACCACCACCGAAGAAAAAGAAGCGGGGCGGCGGTTTCACTCTGCCAACCATCGATGCCAAAGTGGCCGGGATCGTGGCCGGCGTGCTGTTGCTGGCAGCAGTCGTGGGCGGAGGCATGATGGGTTACATCTCTCTACCCGGTTTGGCCGTCGATGAAAAAGCGGCTGTCATGGATTTGTACGAGGAATACAAATCGATGTCGCAGGGCACCATTTCGCCGGATCAGTGGGGCAACTTTAGCGCGCGTGCTCGCGACATTGTGACCAAGGTCAACCGTCAGCTTGCGGCCAAGGGCGGTTCGATGACGCCCCAGGAATTCAAACTTCGAGCCGCCAGTCAGCGACTGGGAATGTTGGCGTCCGCGGACTTCTCCAACGACGAATCTCGGACCAGAGCATGGGCGGCTGTTGAAGAGGCAATGAAAGAAGTCAAATAACACGCGCTAACCACACCACCATTCTGCCACCTCGCGATCTCCACTTCACAGAAAGTTCATGATGCCAAAATCCCAATCGTTTTCGCGTCGACAAATGCTGGCTGCTGGAGCAGTCGCCGCTGCTGCAACCAGTCAACCGGTGAAGGCCGCGTTGCCGATCGCTCAGGCCACACGCGATGCCGTACCTGCTGACTTCCGGATCACCAACAAGCGGATCCGACAATCTGTGATGGGTTGGTGCTTTAACCCGATGCCGGTCCCGGAGCTCATCAAACATTGCGCCGACATCGGCCTGGAAGCGATTGAAGGCATTGATCCGAAGTTCTACCCGGAAGCCAAGAAACAGGGGCTGAAGATTTCTCTTGTTGGCAGCCATGGATTCGCCACGGGACCTGTCGACACCGCTAACCACGAAATGTGTGTGGCGAAACTAAAATCTTCAATCGACACGGCTGTGGAGTTCGGAGCACCCAGCGTGATCACCTTCACCGGCATGACGGTGAAGGGAATGGCCGACGCCACGGCGGAGAAGAACTGCCTGGACTGTTGGAAACAGGTAATCGATTACGCCACCGAGAAGAAGATTGTTCTGGTTCTGGAACATCTGAATTCTCGCGACGACAGTCACCCGATGAAGGGGCATCCGGGCTACTTCGGTGACGATGTCGAACGCTGCATCGATTTGGTCAAACGCATGGATTCGCCGTACTTCAAACTGTTGTTCGACGTCTACCATGTTCAAATCATGAACGGTGACGTCATTCGTCGCATCCAGAATTATCACTCGTTTATTGGTCACTACCACACGGCAGGTAACCCGGGCCGTAAAGAGCTCGATGAGACTCAGGAAATCAACTACCCGGCCGTGATGAAGGCGATTCTGGCAACGGGCTACGATCTGTTCGTGGCTCAGGAATTTATCCCAACATGGGACGATCCCATCCTCGCGCTACGGCATTCCGCGATGGTTTGTGACGTCTGATCGCTGCCCTTCGCGGGTAACCGTGCGGCTGCCGGTGGGAAACAGCACGGCCTGCTACCGCAAACCCTCTGTCCCTGCACCCGCAGCCTGCGTTTTACCGGTTCAAAACGGTAGACCGGCATTGTGATCGTAGAACTTGAATAATTCCTTCCAGAATCAGCACACGCATAACCGGAACAACTGGAATAACCGGACCAGCAAGTGCTGTCCGCACAAAAGTCCTCCGGAATAGACGGTGGTAGCGGTCATACGGTTCCGATATCGAAACTGTATCATTGAAAGTCGTCGCTGCAGGTCAGTTTGACCGATTGGGCCACGAGGAAGGATCCTCACAATTGCGGCGGCTTTTCATCAGGAACATCACCGATTCAAGTGTCGGATTCAATTCTCCAGGGAGGGGATCATGTTGGCTGTGCGTATCACAAAAACCAGCCTTCGCAGCTTCAGAGCAGTAGTGGCTTCAGCGATCGCTCCACTTCTGATTTCCGGCTGCGTTTCGACGTCAAGCATACCCGTCACGACGACTGCCGGCCCCGGTGGGTTTTGTGCCGATCCCGGTTGTACAACCGGCGTCTGTGCAACAGACATGACGGCAACGCCTGGCTGCAACAGTCCCACCGGCGTGGTGTGCTCGCCAGACGGTTGCGGTGACGCCGCATGCGGCGATGTCATGCAATGCAGCATGACCAACTGCGAAGTTCCTCGCGAACTTCGCAAGACGGCTCTGCCCGAATATCGAGTTGAAGCACCGGACGTGCTGCTGATTGAAGCAGCCAACAACCTGCGACCGGCCACCGCACCGGTCCTGGCAGGCGAGCCGTTGCTGATTCAGGTCGATCGCACGATCCCGGTCGACACCGCTGCCGACAAAGTGGCTCAGGCGTTCAAAACCATCAACGGGCCGTATGTCATTGGCACCGATGGTTATCTAAACCTCGGACCGGAATACGGCAAGGTTCTGTGTGCCGGAGAAACGCTGGCAGAAATCCAGCGACGCGTCGACACTCACCTGCGACGGATTCTGACGAACCCTCAGGTGCTGGTCACGCTGCCGGACCCAACGGCCAAGCAAATGGTCGCGGGACCTCACCTTGTACGACCGGACGGAACCGTTGGACTCGGTATCTATGGTGGCGTTTTCGTCGCCGGCATGACGCTGTCAGAAGTCAAGTGTGCTGTTGAACAACACCTCAGTGCTTACATGCACGCTCCTGAAGTGAGCGTCGACGTACTGGGCTACAACAGCAAATACTACTACGTGATCGCCGATGGCGGCGGTGCGGGTGAAAGAGTGACACGGCTGCCTTCAACCGGCAACGAAACCGTCTTGGATGCGGTTTCTCAGGTGAACGGTCTTCCGTCCATCGCCAACAAAGGACAGATCTGGATCGCTCGCCCCCAACCTGGCTGCAACTGCCCCGATCAGTTGCTGCATGTTGACTGGGACTCAATCGCTCGCGGAGCTCAAACGTGTACCAACTACCAGCTTCTGCCTGGTGACCGACTGTACGTTAAGGCTGACCGCTTTATCACCTTCAGCACAAACCTGTCGAAGATTACCGCCCCGTTTGAACGCCTTCTGGGTCTGACGATTCTCGGCAACGGTACGGTGCGAACTCTGCAACAGGGATCCAGCAGCTTTGGTGGCGGAGGCGGCGGCTTCTAAGCAGCCGATGCCGATCTAACGTAGCAAACGATCAAGCGGACCAGAGATACATTTCAAGGAAGAAACATGTCTAAGCTGACATCGACAATCGTGACAATGGCACTTGCCGTCACCGTGTTCAGCCTGTCCGGTTCATCGGCCATGGCTCAATTCGGCAACCGAATTCAACAACCATTCGACCGCCCGGCTTTTAGTCCGTACATGAACATGTTTCGGAACAGCCCGGCGTCTGGTGGTGCCGCCATCATGAACTACTACGGTCTGGTCAGACCGCAGCAGGAAATGATCCAGCAGCAGAATGATCTGCAGCAGGGGCTTTACGGATTCCAACGACAGCAATCCATGCAAAATGGACAACGACCTGGCCAACGTGGCGGGTTCCCAAGATCGTACCGCATGGGCGTGACGGGCCACTCAGTCGGCTTCATGACGGCTGGTTCACGCACACAAAGCGGTGCCGGAGCCGGGGCTGGACTTGCCGGCTTTGGCCAGCCTTCTGGTGGCGGTGCCGGAGCATTTGGCGGCAGCAATTCCAGCGGCAGCCAATTCAATAACGACGGCATGTACGAAGAAAATTCCTTCAGCGGCGGCGGTGGCGGCAGCTTCAGCGGCCACAGCCCGGCGTTCGGCTACGGTGCCGGATACAACACGGGCGGCGGTTTTTAAAGACGCCACCTGCCAACTGACGGTGACCGCTGTCAGGCCAGCGAATGACCAGAAACACTTCCGGGCCACGTTTGGGCTTTCGATTTGAAGGCCTTCAGAAATCACTTAACAACCCCACTCAAGGGATGCTGATCATGGTGACATTACGAGAAACGATTCGAACAATTCGCAAGCTGGCATTCACAGGTACCATCTCGCTGCTCACCGCCAACGCCGCGGTAGCAGGGCTTTGCTGCGGAGATCTTCCGCGAGCCTACTATTCGCCGGCGTGTGAACCCGCGTGGGGCTATCACCAGACCTGCTGGCGTCGTTTCCCGTGCCTGGAACCATGCACAGGCTGGGGTGACTACTGCCCAACCTGTGAACGGGACGATGGCGTTCAGTATGCAGGCGCCTGGGAAGAACAACCACCCGTGCAGGGACAGATCGTTCCCGCAGCACCACTGCAGGGACAGTACCTGCAGGGCGTTCCGATGCAGGGAAATGTTATCCACCAGAACGGTGGTCAGCAGATGGCCCCCATGTCCTCCTTGCAGATTCCATCAGCCGGGGGCATGCAGCCCGCACCGTACAGCCCGCCAGCCGGAGCTGTTCCTTACTACGGTGGTGCGCCGACGCATGGTGGCCCAACGGCACCGCCGCAGGGCGGGGCAGGGGCTCCGATTCCGATGAACGGAAACACGCCGGCACCAGGTCCAGAAAACGGCCAAAGGCAGATGACGCCTTCGCCGACGAACCCATATCCATCCAACACAACACCGATGCCAATGGATGAAGACGTGCTGCCGATGCCATCTGCAGAAGACCAGACGCGCATCTATCAAATGCCGAACGGCTACACTCAGCAAACGTCGTACAAGGGCTACCGAGGCCCCACGAACTACGGCGGTCATCCGATTCGGCAGCCACAACAGGTTTCTCAACCAGCTGTCCAGCAGCAGCCGCAATTGTACGGAGGCCCTCAAGCCGGGATCACCGGGCAGCAGGTACCGGCGAATGGTGGATGGGTGCAGCCGCAGAGCAATTTCATCCCCGGAAACCATATGCCAGTGAATCAAGGGCAGGGTGCAGCCCAAGGCCCGTTCCGCAGCGTGTCTTACGGCACGCCTGTCCAACAACCAGAGCAACCTGCTGCGGCACCAGTCGAAGTGAAGCGATCGTTGTGGTCTCGACTAACCGGAAAATAACGACACTCGTCTGAGAACATCGCGGCTGACGCGATCGCCGCTCTGATTTCAACAAAGAAGCCCGGCCTTTTTAAAGGCCGGGCTTCTTGAATGCGCAGTGCAATCAAAGTTGGCGGGTTAGTAGTTCAGAAAATAACCCATCAGCCGGTGGCCTTCATCGAAGACCAGATCAGAATTACTCGCCGCGACCTCATCGTAGGTCGAAGGTGAGTTGACCTCGATACCCGTCCCGCACATTGCAAATGGGCAGTAGCCGTGACTGTGGGTACGAGTTCTTAAAAACGTCGGGTGATCGGGGCACACCAGCAAACGGTAGTCTCCCTGCGACTTCAACCAGTCGTGGACGGGACCGACGATGTGCCGGTCGATATTTTCCACAGCGGCAAGCTTGGCGGCAGTGTCTCCTTCGTGCGACGCTTCGTCGGTCGCTTCGACGTGAACGACCAGAAAATCCACGTCGTCGCGCTTGAGAGTTTCGATGGCCGCTCGCCCCTTGGCGGCGTAGTCGGTGTCGAGATACCCAGTCGCACCATCTACTTCCACGACGTCCCAGCCAATCAACCGGCCCATGCCACGCAGCAAGTCGACAGCTGTGATCACCGCACCTCGCTTGCCATAGCGATCAACAAACGGTTCCAGCGCGGGACGTCGCCCCAGTCCCCACAGCCACGTTTGGGTGGCCGGAAGCTGGTCCGCCGCACGGCGGGCGACGTTGGGTGCAGCGTCAGCAAACAGTTCGCGGCTGCGATTCATGAGTGCGAGCAACTGATCTGCGCCGGGCCCCTGAGGCAGGTAATCTGCGATCGGCTGGTCTGTAATATCGTGGGGCGGCGTGCTTGAGGTCTCTGCAGTGAAGGGAGCCGCCGTTCCGCGAGCTCGATACAGCAGCAAATTTCGGTAGCTCACGCCGGCATGATACTTCCAATGACTGTCGCCGCACTGATCCTTCTGCAACAGCGAAATCAGTTCCCGCCCGGCATCGTTGGGAAACTGTTCTGCCGTGAAGCTGACCATCACGTCGTCCAGCACCGTGACCAGATTGCAGCGGACCGCCCAGTCTCCGTCGGCCAGCTCGATCCCCTGCGCGGCTGCTTCGATTGGAGCTCGCCCGGTATGAAACTTCAGCGTGTCGTAGCCAAACAGACTCATTGTACCCACGTCGCTACCGGACGGCATGCTGGCCGGAACGTTGTCCGTTCGCCCCACCTGACCACACTCGGCCACAGCATCCATGTGCGGGACGTTGGCGGCCTGCAGCGGCGTGCGATTGTTGAGTTGCGGTTGTGGTTCGTCCGCAACACCGTCGGGAATGACAAGCACAGTCTTCATGATCTCAATTCAAAGGAAAAAGGCGAGTTTGGCGGAAAGTAGGGAGTCTGATTGAAGAAACCCGTAAACACATGGATCGATCGGGTTTACACAAAATCTGAAACCCGATATATCTTCGCTCGACGACGGGTAACCCACCCGCATGAGACGGCAAAAAGCCTGAAAAACCTAAGAGCACCTACCCTGACCTTCGTGGGCCACACGGTTTTTCGGAAGTCGGTTCTTAGCCAGACGTCACCGTTGACCGTCACAAGAAGCCCTGACCTGCACTCGCAGTCAGCGAGCTACAGGAATTTAAGCCATCGCCAATCGCCAC
This sequence comes from Fuerstiella marisgermanici, assembly GCF_001983935.1. Taxonomy (GTDB): domain Bacteria; phylum Planctomycetota; class Planctomycetia; order Planctomycetales; family Planctomycetaceae; genus Fuerstiella; species Fuerstiella marisgermanici. The sequence goes on from NZ_CP017641.1 coordinate 6,329,951, forward strand.
GGATACGAACCGTGCATTGGATGTTACCAGGAGGAATCATCTGTGTCCGTTGAAGAAAAAGTCATCGATATTGTCAGCGATCAGCTCGACACACCACGCGAAGATATTGCCCAATCCAGTTCTTTCGTGGACGACCTGAAAGCCGATTCACTGGATATTGTCGAATTGGTCATGGCTCTGGAAGATGAATTTGACATCAAAATTCCAGACGAAGACTACGATAAGATCAAGACCGTCGGAGACGTGATCTCGTATATCGACAATAAGTCTTAGCATCGCGACAGACCACTGTCTGATGTCCGACCGAAAAGTCGTGGTCACCGGGACGTCCGTCACAACGGCACTCGGGAGCCACGTCCCTGATGTCTGGGATCGCCTGCGCAACGGTGATTCCGGACTTAGCTCGGCGCGATCGCCGCACGACTCAAAGTCAATCGGCGACACGCCCGCAATCAATCGACCGGCGGGGCGCATCCCTGATTTCGCCCCCGCCCGTCTTCTTTCGCTGGATCGTCGCAGCCTGCGACGTATGGACCGCTTCGTCCAACTGGCCATGATGGCGGCGGAAACGGCGTTCCATGATGCAGACCCCGTGCTGCAGCATCACCCGCCGCAACGCTGCGGTGTAATCATCGGCAGCTGCTTTGGTGGTGTGTCCACAATCGAAACTCAACACGAGCGGCAACGTGCGCGCGGGCCGGAACGAGTTTCCGCGTTTCTTATCCCATCGCTCATGATTAACGCGGCCAGTGGCAACGTGGCCGTGCATTGGGGTCTGAAGGGAATCAGCTTCGGACTAAGCGCGACTTGCGCGTCAGGCATCCAGGCGATCGGTACGGCCTATCGAATGATTCGATCCGGGCAAGCCGACATGATGCTTTGCGGCGCCGCCGAAGCGCCGCTTTGCGATTTGGTCTTCGCGGGTCTTGAGGCCATGGATTCACCTTCGCGTCACGAGACTTTACGCCACCAGCGATGCGTTCCCGCCGAAGGTGCGGGGCTGCTAATACTGGAAGACTTCGACTCTGCCGCACGTCGAGGTGCCAACGTGATCGCGGAAGTCGTGGGCTACGGCCAGTCCTTTGGTAGCGTAACAACGACGACAGATCCGAACGGTGAAGTGCCCGGCCTGGCTCAGTCACTGCAGGCCGCTTTGACGGACGCGAATTGCGAACCGTCCCGTGTCGGCCAGATCGTGGCAGATGCGTGGCGTCCAGATCTTCACGAAGCTGACGCCGAAACAGACATCAGACACGTGCTGGGCAAGTCTGCAGGACTGCAGACTTGGAACCACCAACGGCAACTTGGCCATGCGTTCGGAGCCAGCGGGGCAATCAACGCCGCCTTGACCGTGTACGCAATGCAACAGGAATGGCTGGCACCGAAAAGCAATGTGCTGGTTTGCAGTTCGGGTTTCGGCGGCCAGAACGCCGTCATCTGCCTGTTGCAGTAAACCGTCGATGCCGAACTCCAGCTAGTCCCCATGAATGCCTGATGCAGTTTTCGCCACCAATATCGCCCGACAGGCCAGCACCCCATACGGCATGGCCAGCCAAGTATCCCCTAGGTCATGCTTGTCAAGTACCAACTGGTAAGTTCCCGACTAATTCGGATTGGCATGAAGAAATCCCTCCCCGGACATCACTAAATCTGACGAAGTCCATATGCTGACTTGTGATTCCATACGATCATTCTTTCCCGAATTGGGCCATCTACGGGATTCAACTTATGTCAGATCATAATCGCGCCGGACCCGATCCGGACTTTGTTGAACAGCTTCGAGCTGACGGAAGTCCCGCCATCCAAACATTCCTTACTCCCGCAGGGCACCCAGAGGTTATTAACCAGACGATGCGACGCTTTATCGCCGATGGCTCATTGGCCAGCTGGGAAAAATTGTTTGACGCGAACGACTTCACACGGTGGCAGGAACTCATCACGTCTGCGCGGTCTGCTCAGATTCCGGTTTCCGGAGCATTTCGATTGCGCCGCTTCGATCAGGCCCTTCGGACGTTTGTGCTGCGAGCCGAGCCACGGTACAGCTCGCAGGGTGAATTTGTCGGCCATATTGTTTCCGGAATGGACATCACGGGGCTGGATGCCGCGTCGCAGCCCGCCGAAACTCAGGCTCCGGAGTTTCTCCTAGAAAGCGGCAGCACGGCTACGATGGCCAAAGGCTGGCATCAGCAACTTGTGAGTGTCTCGACAGTAATTTCCGGCTGCATCGATACCTTGCCGGATCTACTGCCGGAAGACCCCAACCCCAATTTGCAGCAAATTCTTGCGAGTCTGTACCAGGCCAATTCGCGACTACGAAAAACGGTTGCAGAATTGGCATTTGTGGCGAGATCCGTCGACCACGCGTAGCGGCGAAGGTCGTGTTGCTGGCGAATCGATCGCTTGTTCCGGGGTGCCGCTGAAGCTACAACGATGGCTTCCCAACGCCTCACGGAACAACGACCATGCTGCACAAAATCGTCTTCGCTGCCTGCATTTTTATAACCGCAACAGCAACCGGAATAGCTGACCAGGCGGACTCACGCCCACCCAACTTCATCCTGATCTTTTGCGACAACCTCGGCTACGGCGACATCGAACCGTTCGGTTCGACCGTGCATCGGACGCCACACCTGAATCGCATGGCAAAGGAAGGTCGCCGGTTTACCCACTTTTGCGTTACCGCTGGCGTGTGCACGCCGTCGCGAGCGTCCATTATGACGGGCTGTTATTCTCAGCGAGTCGGCATGCATCAAAACCCACGCGACGGGCACGTGTTGCGACCGGTTTCGCCTTACGGACTCAATCCTGACGAAATCACGATTGCCGAAGTTCTGAAACAACGCGGCTACAAGACAGGCATCTTCGGCAAATGGCACCTCGGTGATCAGCCGGAATTCCTGCCAACTCGCCAGGGCTTCGACCGTTTCTTCGGCATCCCCTACAGTGACGACATGACTCGCGAGGTCGGCCAGAGAATCGGCGAACGCCTGTCGGGCAATGACTGGCCCGAATTGCCGTTAATGGAAGGCGAAAAAGTCATTGAAGCACCCGTCGATCGCGACTATTTAACAAAACGCTGCACCGAAGAAGTGCTGACGTTTATCGAGAAGCACAACGACGAGCCGTTTTTCATCTACTTTCCTCAATGCATGCCGGGCAGCACAAGCGCACCGTTTGCCAGTCCGGAATTCAAAGGCAAGAGCAAAAACGGACCGTGGGGCGATTCGATTGAAGAGATCGACTGGTCGACGGGGCAGATTCTGGACAAACTTGTCGAACTGGACATCGACGAAAACACACTGGTTATCTGGCTTTCCGATAACGGAGCCCCGTTGGCGAAGGACATGTCCAATCCACGGCGAGGTTCAAACCGCCCACTGTTTGGACGCGGTTACACAACATCCGAAGGCGCATTCCGCTCGCCCACCCTGGCGTGGTGGCCGAAACATGTGAGTCCAGACACGACGTGTACCAAGCTGGCGACGACGATGGATTTTCTACCCACGTTTGCGAGTCTTGCCGGCGAGCCGATCGACCACAAGGTGGACGGGCATGACATCCGCACTCTGCTTGTCGGTGACGCGAATGCGGAAAGCCCTTACGCGGCATTCTATTATTATTATCTGGACCAGCTTCAGGCGGTCCGCAGCGGCCCCTGGAAATTGTTTCTGCCGGTCGACGACTTCGTGCGGCATCCGCACTTCAAGCGAGGCGAGCCCACGCATCCGCTACTGTTTAATCTGGAAGACGACATTGGCAGCGAGCGCAATGTTGCATCGCAACATCCGGACATCGTCGAGAGGCTAACTGGGCTGGCCGAAGCTGCGCGGACAGATCTGGGAGACGTTGGCGTTACAGGGTCTGGCCAGCGGCCGCCCGGTCATCGCACCGGCCAGCCACCAGAGGCTCAAGTGGCGCGTTGAAAAGAATCAGCGTTCAACACGCAGGATCGCGGCAGCGTCGCGAATGGACGAGTCGCGCCAAAGTGCGCGTTCTACAATCGCGCTGGGAGTTCGGCCGGTTTGTTGAAAGCCTTTCAAAATCGTGACCATCGCTTTCGAAAGTCGAAGCTGCACCCGAACTTTCGCCGACGCACGCGATGTTGACACTTTCGCCGCTGACTGTGTAGCGGGGCGGAGCATAGAAGTCACTTGCGAGGAATGCGCTAACCCGGACCGATCGTTGGCACGCTGTCGTTGCGTATTGGTGTTTGAACGTGCACTGGACCTGCGCCGTTGCGACTTCGCCGCAGCATGTCTGTCGGAATCGCCCGTGACACGGATTGCCGCAAGACACGCCCGCGCATCTTCCAGTAGTTGATCTTCCAGCGTATCGGCAGTCACGCAAAACCGCCCGGACTGCTCGGCAGCCGACGGAACCGCCTCTGAAGTGGCCGTTGTCGACGCAAACTCGCGGAGTTGCTCTGCGGGGTGCATGCGAATCACGCGGCCGTCGCGAGTTCGGCGAACGTTCTGACAGTGCTGGCGGATGCCAGGCAATTGCGGTTCGCGAGAGTGCCGCCTTTTAGCGGGCGACGTTGAGGCAGATTGTTTCGGCATGATCACATCTGAACTTTCCGGCGGCGATCCTGTTGCGAAGAGACCAACTACAGCGTCACCCATTCAGGTGCTCGCTCAGAATCCGTTCCGGAAGGTGCGACGCTGAGGGGTTCGAAAAAATTCGAGTTCAGACGTCTGTGAGGAATCGGAATTCAAAGTCCAACACCCACCTCTGAATACTTTCGGCAGGTTCTGCCGGTCACTTGAGGAAAAACGCCCAGTGCCAAACCACGGACGTCTAACTGGACAGTGCCATGTTGGTGCGAATGGTAACCCGAAGTGTAAGCGAGGGATCGAGTTGCGACGAATCCCTCGCTTACGCATCGGGTTACCCAAAACACGGCCCAACGACCAAAGGTGGCGCTGTCCAGCTAAGGCTTGTCGTTCCAAAATCCTGGCCAGCCGAGTGCTGTGGAATATCGCTTTCTCCAGCGGCGCATGTACTCAAAACGACGACGGTTGTCGCGGTTTCGATTTCACAAAGATACGGTAATTCAACCGCCATGGTTGCCATAAATGTCACAGGGGGAACGATTTGCGCGCAACCGGCAAAATCGGCACGTACTTCGCATTGGTGGATGGCAGGGACCTTGTTTTAAGGTTTCCAAGACAGGAACCGAGGAGAACGAAAATGAAGAAGAAGTTACTAGTGGCGGCCTGTGCACTGCTCGCGTTCGGCGCGCTCGGTGTAGGCAGCAACGAAGCCGCAGCTCAATGCGGCTACGGTGGTGGTTATGGCGGCGGGTTCGGTGGTGGATACGGCTATTCAGCACCGCGGCGGTCGTCGTTTAGTATCGGCATCGGCTATAGCAGTGGCTATCGAGGCTCAAGCTACTACCATGGTGGTGGCGGCTATGGGCGCGGCCGAGGTCACTACGACTACCATCCGACAACTGTCATCCGCCATCGGAATCACTACCACGTGAATCCGGGGCACTACCACTTCCATCGTGGTCGCCACTTCTAAGCCCCAGGCGCCCAGAACCCACCAGCTCGGCTTTTCCAAAAAGCCGGGCTTTTTTCATGCGCCGCGCGTACACCGGAGCAGAATCCGGGTACATCGCACTCGGAATGCAGACGGACTATTCATTTGACGGTCCCCTGGGACAGCCTTATCTTCACACAATCGGCACGGTCAATCGGACGGGCCACGACCATTATTGTCGATGTGCAGATGACAAAGTCTGTCTTTCCCAAAACGATAGCAAATAGAAATCGGAATAATGCTCGGAGAGCTAAACCCTTGCGGCGGCGGCGATGTCATTGGGCTGACGGAAGAACGAATGGTGGTCGGCCGTCGTTCTAATTGCGACATTACTCTGCGGTTTAACAACGTATCTAACCAGCACTGTGAGCTGGAATTTCGCAGTGGCTACTGGTTCGCCAAAGACCTGGGCAGCAGCAACGGCACTCAGGTGAACGGCATTGAACTGGATATCGAACCCAAGTGCGTTTTGCCGGGTGACGAAATTATGTTTGCCACTCACGCCTATCACATCAACTACAGCGTGGATGCCGATGCCAAACTGCCCGAAGAAGAAAACCCGCTCGAAATGAGCCTCATGGAAAAAGCGGGCCTGCAGTCACGCCGACGGGACACCAACCTCAACGAACCAGCACGTCAGTCCAGCTCACGCAGTAAGCGGCGTTCCAGCCCCAGAGACGAGTTCCTTATCGCCTGGTTCCCCGAAGAATAGCCAGGCCGGGCCGGTACGCACCGGCGGGCGGTTGGCGTGGCGAGCTTGGTGAGCGGAGTGAGAGCGGAGTGAGAGCGGAAGCGCCGGCGTTGGGTCCCGGGGCACGCAGACGTGTGGTTATGTTTCGTCGACGGTGGAATCGGCTGCGTCAGCTGTTGGCTCAGTCGGCTGCTGCATGTACCGTCGCACAGGTAGCAAAGCGGTAGCCTTCATCAGGCGACCTGCGGAATGCACGAGGTTGCTACCAGCGTCGTTGAAGAACGTGAATGCGAAGACGATTAGACAGGCCGAAAACGAGAGCAGGCCGGTGCGCAATCCAGATCGTGTAGCGAGACTCATGATGAATCCGTGGTATGGCGGCTGATTCGGAGTGTTTGGTCGATCAACCGCTTCGTCCGCCGTGTAGCCAAACAGCAGGTTGCCGCTGACGGGAATGAATTCTTCGTTGTCGCTGACTTTCGGCTTCGACAAGCCCGCGAGGCGCTGTACGAATTCCGGATCCGTTTTCAAAGCTACTTCGACTCGTTCCAGATAGTCGACGTCGTCTTCCAAAGCGATCATCCGTTCGGCGTTGAGACGGTATTCATGCCGCACCCGATTCCACACGGCAAATTTAGGTGCCAAAGCGACCACGGCATACACGCTGGCTGACACTAACAACGCAAACCAGAAACACAGCGACACCGCCCAGGAAGCTGCACCGTCAGCCGGCTGCGCGATCGTTTGATCGGCGTCAGTGGCGAGTGTTTCAGTTTCGGACGGTGGATCCAGCATAAAGTTCGACGCGTTTTTTTTTGACGGTATTTGACGCTGCACGACGTTCGCCTGGTCAGGCTGATGACGTCAGTTCGCCATTCAGTCTGCTCATCGCGAAAAAGAAGCCCGGCCTTTTCAAAAAGCCGGGCTTCGAACTCAATTCTTGATCGCTGCGACGAACGGGAGTACCGCCGGCGCTTTAGCTTTCAAAGCGTCAAACGCCCACCACGCCTATCGGCTGGCGGGCCGTCCCGCCTAGATGGTGCCGCCGAAGGTGGCGGTGTCGCCGAGGATTTCTTCGATTCGCAGCAGTTGGTTGTACTTACAAATGCGGTCCGTTCGACTGGCCGAACCTGTCTTGATCTGGCCGGTGCGAAGAGCGACCGCGAGGTCCGCAATCGTGTTGTCTTCTGTTTCACCGGATCGGTGACTCATCACAGCCGTGTAACCGTTTTGGTAAGCCATCTGAACGGCCTGAATAGTTTCAGTCAGTGTTCCGATCTGGTTTACTTTAACGAGGATACTATTTGCGACGCCCTTTTCGATTCCCTGACTCAGACGCTTTGCGTTGGTTACAAACAGGTCGTCGCCGACAAGCTGACACTTGCTACCAATCGTATCGGTCAGCTTCTTCCAGCCATCCCAGTCGTCTTCGTCCAAACCGTCTTCGATGCTGCAAATTGGGTACTTGTCGACCCACGAAGCCAGCAACTCAACCATTCCGTCAGAATCGAGCGCCTTGCCTTCCAGGGTGTAGGTGCCGTCTTTGTGGAATTCAGAAGCGGCACAGTCCAGAGCGATCTTGATCTGCTCGCCCGGCTTGTAGCCCGCATTTTCGATCGCCGTCAGGATGACTTCGATCGCTTCCTGATTTGTCTTCAGGTCGGGTGCGAAGCCACCTTCATCGCCGACGGCCGTTGAAAGGCCCTTGTCCGCCAGCACTTTCTTCAGGGCATGAAAGGTTTCCGTACCGGCTCGCAGCGAATCGCTGAAGGAGTCGAAACCCAGTGGCATCACCATGAATTCCTGAATATCGATCCCGTTGTTGGCATGTTCGCCACCATTGATGATGTTCATCATCGGAGCGGGCAGGCAGTTGGCTCCCACACCACCGAGGTAGCGGAATAGTGGAAGGTAGCTGACCTTGGCGGCTGCGTGAGCCGCGGCAAGTGAGCACGCCAGAATTGCGTTTGCCCCCAGGCGAGACTTGTTTTCCGTTCCATCAAGTTCCAGCATGATGCCGTCGATCGTCGCCTGGTCGGCCACGTCCTGACCGATGATCGCGCCGGCGATTTCTTCGTTCACATTCTGTACCGCCTGCAACACACCTTTGCCGAGGTAACGAGACTTGTTGTCGGTGTCCCGAAGTTCGCAGGCTTCGTGAGCTCCCGTGCTGGCTCCGCTGGGCACGGCCGCTCGGCCGACCACTTCGTCTTCAACGGTGATGTCAACTTCGACGGTAGGGTTGCCGCGGCTGTCAAGAATTTCGCGGGCGTGAACGTCTGTAATGGCCATACTCATAGGAGAGTTCCTTAGTGATTTGAGATGTAGGATTTCAAATTCGAGATGTGAACTTTGAAATCGAGATATGAAATATTCAGATTCGAAATTGGAAACGAGCGACTCGCCTACGCCTTTAGATACCGGTCATTCGCGGCGGCAACTCCTGCTCCCGCGCCGGCTGCTTTGCCCTGCGTTGCAAGGCATTGCTCAAGTGCCGCGAGGAACAACAGCACGTTGGGCTTCTGAGCGGCATCGCCCATCAGTCCGATTCGCCAGGTCTTGCCTTTCATTGGGCCAAGTCCGCCGCCGATTTCTATACCGAATTCGTTAAGAAGCTGTTTGCGAACGCCCGCATCGTCGACTCCGTCCGGAATTAACACCGAATTCAGCATTGGTAAACTGTGTTCGGCATTGGCGACCGAGTAGCCGATACCCATCGCTTCCAGGCCGGCCTTCAACGCTTCGTGATGCAGGCGATGGCGGGCAAACCGTGCGTCCAGACCTTCTTCCAGCACAAGCCGCAACGCCTGGTGAAGGCCGTAGTTCATGTTGATCGGAGCTGTGTGGTGGTACGCTCGATCGCCGCCCCAATAGTTTCGCAGCATGCTGATGTCCAGATACCAGCTTGCCACTTTTGTCTTCCGAGCGTCCATCACTCCCAGTGCTTTGGGGCTGAATGTGACTGGTGCCAGGCCGGGCGGACAACTGAGGCACTTCTGAGAACCACTGTAGGCCGCATCGATATTAAGCTTGTCGATTTCCACCGGCAGACCAGCCAGCGATGTCACACAGTCGACCAGCAACAGAGCACCCGCGTCGTGGACAACCTTGCTGATTTCTTCCAGCGGCTGCAACGCTCCGGTGGAAGTTTCCGCGTGAACGATGCCGACCACTTTTGGTTTGTGTTGATCAACGGCCTTTGCGATGTCTTCTGTGCTGAACACTTCGCCGAATGGACGTTCCAGCTTGGTAACGTCCGCTCCTGCACGGCCCGCCACGTCCGCCATTCGCCCACCGAACACTCCGTTCTGGCAGGCGATCATTTTGTCGCCCGGTTCAATCAGGTTGACGACGCAGGCTTCCATCCCGGCACTACCGGTGCCGCTGATCGCCATGGTCATCTGGTTGTCGGTTTGAAACACCTGCCGCAGCATTGTCTGGACTTCGTCCATGATCTGCAGAAAGTAGGGATCGAGATGCCCGACAGTGGGCGCTGCCATTGCCGCCAGCACGCTGGGATGAATGTCACTCGGCCCCGGCCCCATCAGGGTACGAACCGGCGGATGGATCGGTTTGAAAGCTGTGGAATTCATGTCAATCTGAACTTCAGAATAACGGCGTCCGCCGGTGACCGGAAAAATCTGGAATGGATCGGGCACCATAGCAACCGCAGGCCGCTCCTGAAAACGCGAGCCGCGTTGGGCACGTGCTAATTCGCACATTCGAGAGCCGGATTCCGACCCGAAGTGAGGGCGTTTTCCTCCATTTTCTGCCCTCAGACGGCGGCCGCTGGCCACGGTCACCAAGCGTGTGCCGACCGAAGATGGCAAGGCGTGCCGTTCTACCATCCCACCCCAACTCGCCTACCACGCCAATCGCGCGCCGGTGACTTCTGGCCGCTTGACCACGGCGGATGCGTTCGGTAGCTTCTCCGAGCCGCTGGCGAGCACCTGCCAGCGGCTTTTTTGCTTTAAAAAACTGAACGAAACGAAGTCATGAACATGGCCGCACCGCAACGAGCTCTGGTGAGTGTCAGCAACAAAGATGGCCTGGACACATTCGTCAAAGGCCTTGTCGATTTGGGGTTTGAAATCCTTTCGACCGGAGGAACTCGCAAATATCTTGAAGCCGCAGGCATCCCGGTGATCGACGTTACCACGTACACCGAATTCCCGGAAATCATGGACGGCCGCGTCAAAACGCTGCACCCGAAAGTGCACGGCGCGATTCTGGGGCGGCCCACTCTGCCGTCCGATGCAGAAGCGATTGCTGAGCACGGGATCGTGCCATTTCAGGTGGTGGTGTGTAATCTGTACCCCTTCGAACAGACCATCGCCAAGCCGGACGTCACCATTCCGGAAGCTATCGAACAGATCGACATCGGCGGACCGTCGATGGTGCGATCGGCCGCTAAAAATCACGCTCATGTGGCCATCGTCACGTCGCCCGGTCAGTACAGCGATGTGCTGTCGCGCATGAGGGATGACTGCATGGACGAGCTGTTCCGCCGCAAACTGGCGGCCGCCGCGTTCGAAACAACGGCAACTTACGATCGAGCCATCGCCAACTACATGGCGAAAATCACGGCCGATGAAACTCCGTCTTCCGACGCTGCCACCGATCCGACAGAAGCGCACTGGGACGAATCACTAACACTGTCGCTGCGATTGAAGAACACACTCCGTTACGGTGAGAACCCTCATCAGCGGGCCGCGTTTTACGTCGAACCCAACGCCCCCGCGACGTCGATCGCTCATGCCGAACAACTGAACGGCAAGGAGCTTTCTTATAACAACCTGATGGACCTGGACGCCGCGAAAACAATTGTCGGCGACTTCGATCAGCCCGCTGCCTGTGTGATTAAGCACAACAATCCCTGCGGCTGTGCTCAGGCCGAATCGCTGGCCGATGCGTACGAAAACGCTCATGCGGGCGATCCCGTCAGCGCCTTTGGATCGATCGTCGGACTAAACCGGACGGTCGATGTCGCGACGGCCGAATGCCTGTGTGAACCCGGTCGGTTTATCGAAGCCATTGTCGCCCCGGACTACGAACCGGCCGCTCTGGAAATTCTGACGACGAAGCCGAAATGGAAAAACAACGTCCGGTTGATGAAGTCCGTCTTTTCTGACGAAGGCAAAGGCGCCCTGGAATACCGGCGCGTGTCTGGCGGTCTGCTGGTTCAGGATCGCGACGACCTGCCTCAATCGGACAGCGATTGGAAAGTTGTTACTGCTCGCAAACCTACGGATGCCGAACTGTCGGACCTGCGATTCGCATGGAAGGTCTGTCGGCATGTGAAGTCGAACGCGATTGTATTCGCCAAAGGCGGCATGCTGTTAGGTGCCGGGGCAGGGCAGATGAGTCGCCTGGATAGCTGCTTCATCGCGGGCATGAAAGCAGGCGAACGCAGCGCGAATGCTGTTGTGGCGAGTGACGCGTTCTTCCCGTTTCGCGACGGTATCGATGAAGTTCAGACGGCGGGAATCAGAGCCGTTATTCAGCCGGGCGGTTCTCGCAACGATCCGGAAGTCATCGCGGCGTGCAACGAACACGACATGGCGATGGTCTTCACCGGCCGCCGCCATTTTCGTCACTAAACCGACACTAAGCGGTCAGACGGTCACAGCCACGTGTTCCGCTGGACGAATTCAATCACCTTGCGGAACCACACATAGCCGGCGGAGAATCGGCCGCAGGAAATGTAGGCGACGACGCCGGAACCCGGGCGTTGGTCCTGAAAACCCTCGCCATCGACCTGTGCCACGGCCAGTGTCGACAGCGTTCCTGCGGCGTCAAGCTCCGTCGATGCGGCCAGCGATTGCAGGTGAGTCTGCCGAAACGTCTCCGGCGAAGTTTCCAGAGCGAAGCTGACGAGCAGATTCGTATCGGAACTGGCAATCGCGTTTAGCACGTGCCGAGCGTCGGCTTCGGGAACTCTTAGATCAAGCTGCCAGCCGGATTTGGGGTCCGCCACCTCAAACAGATACTGCCCGCGCTGTACCGGGCGACCGAAAAGCAACTGTTTTAGCCGGTCTCCAAAGACCTGCCCGTCCATTCGAGCGACCACTTTTAAGTCGGCAATTCGCTGATTCAATATTTGAGCCTGCCGCGTCAGTGAAGCCGTTTTTTCCGTCAGCTCCACTTGCTCCGCAGATAGCTGAGTGTCATTGCGTGCGTCGCGATCGCCGCGCATGGCGTCGATCGCAGCCAGTCGAGCGACCGCTGTCGCTAGTTCGCCGTCGATGGCTTCGCGTTGCACCTGCAGGTCTTCGTTTTCGAGAACGCACAGCGTCATGTCCGCTGTCACTTCGCCACCATCGTCCACAAAAATGTCCGCGATCGTGCCATCGTCCGGGGCAAAGACGAACCTTCGACTGACGGGCACCAGCTCACCGTAAACCTCAATCCGCAGCTCAGCCGGCACCAACCACAGCGCGACCAAAGCCAGCGCGGGAACCAGCAACAACATGGCGGCTCGCGGACGCAGTACCGAACGCCACATTCGGCTCAATTGTCCAGCGAAGGTCGACCGAGCGAGCGTGTCGCTGTTGGCGAAGCCGATCACTGCGTGTCGACAGATTTGATCGATGTGCGAAAGCTGAGACTCACTGAACTCGGCCTCGTTTTCAAAAACGGCCGCCCACGTCGCGTCCTGCCATCGCTTCGATTCTCCCAGCGGCACGATGACTCGACCAGCCGCATTTTCATCGGGCGTACCCGAAGCCGCGCCTTCCACCCACTGACAAATCTGCCGAGCGGCATCGGAACGCTGATTGGGCTGACTGACGCCCGTGGTCGCCGCCAGTTCCCAGCGGCGACTGCCAATGCGGCGAGCCACGGCAACTCGGCGGCAATCCAGCACGGCCGCTCCGTCTGTGGCGAGCGTGTTGGCGATCACCTGCGGATCAAGACTGCCGTGCAGTTGAGCCACCAGCGCGGCAAGCGAGTTTTCACGGTCCGAATGCTGCAGGTGGCGTTCCAGCATGCGGCGGCGTTGCAGGTCGGCGAAGACGTCGGCCAGTTGAATCAATAAATCTTCGTCAACCGCCTGATCGCTTTCGGTGACGTCCAACACCAGTTCGTGGTCACCCACCAATGTCGCACCGGCCAGAAGTCGACGTCTGTCGGACGACGATTCGGCGGGCAGAACGGCCACGTCACCCACACCAACCGAAGCCACTTTGGACTGAGTGTCAGCGTCGGGCTCGCTGTCACCCAACCAACCCAGCGACGCAACTTCGCGCTGATGCGTTTTCCACAACACGACGCAGGAAAGCGAAAGGCGATCGCGTGTTTCGTGCAGCAAAAATGGAAGGAAGTCATTCGCGCCGTCTGCCGCTCGATGACGTCGCGCGGCGGCTTCGAGCAGGCCGTCCAGCGACACTGTCTGCGTTCCATTTCCTGCAGCGCTCACGTTTGGCTCCGGCGAATTTCCCTGGCACGGCGAAGGCATGCAATTACCTTCCGTCCGGAAATATAGCCGAAGCGCAGCTCGTTCGCGAGATCGTTCAGTCGGTGTTCAGCAACTCGAACAACGTTTGAGTTCTTAGCACTGCCGCGTTGTCTGGGAATGTGTGGAAGGCATGGACGACAAGGCCTTCCGGCAGAATGTCGCACTTTAACAGGCTGATACATTCCGGACTTTGCGGCGAGGAACCGGGAAAGATCGTCGACAGCGTCGCGTTGCGAGCGTCGACTTCGAATTCCCGATGCAGCTGCAGATACACGTCCAACGGCACGTGCTCCAGCTGATAGCTGCAGTGGTAACGCACAGTAGGCAGGTCCAACATGTGAGTGCGGTAGCCAATCAGCCGACGATCGATAACGCGGCGATTGACCGGCAAGTCTTCCTGACGAGTCGCCGCCACTTCTGTGATGATGGCGTCATCGGACTGAAATTCCAATAAGTGGCCCGTCCGGCCAATTCGCAACCGCGCCTTGTTGCCGCCGAATCGCAGAGTGCACGCGGCTGACGAATCGAACAGTTCCGGGTGAATGGGGCGTTCGAATGTTCGTAGCAGCATGTCCGCTGCATCGGGTCGAGTGAGTTGCAATTGCATAAGATTGCCTGTCCGTGAATGGTAGATTTCAGAGATGACTGAAGTCAGAAAGGTCCACCGAGTATAGGACTGTTCCCGGAACAAACGACAGTCGGAAATCACGCCTGGCGGGAATTGAAGAAATTGCCAATTTCACGCGCAACTCTATTTTCTTTTCGTTCCGCATCGTGTTAGTGATCTTCAGCAACAGACCGGCGCGGTGGATTCGCGACCAGGTTTCCGTTAGCTTCCCGTGCGACACGATGAGCGAAACTGGCCGTTAATCGGCGTCAATAGATGCGAATAATCGTGTTTATGATTCGCAAACATTTGTGTCGACGACAGATCAATCCCTGCTGCCCTCCTCATTCCCATTCCACCATTCATTTGAACACCAGGTCCATGTCAGATTCTCCACGCTCCCTTAAGGTTGCCATCATTGGTGGCGGCATGTTCTTCGACGACATCATCGGTCAGACATTCAAAGACTTCATTCGCGGCGGCATCGCCGGATCGCTGAACAGCATCGGCATGAGTCACCTTGCCCCCGCCGTGGCCAACGTCGGCATCGACGTGTGTGCCATTGGAACTCGCAGCCAATCCAGCGGCACGGCCGGTCGCATCGTCGACTGGTTTGCCACAGACTTTCCCGGGCAAACGATGGAAGCCTGCTACGGCGACGCCGTTTGGAATGACATTCTGGCCAATCACAAGCCGGACGTGCTGTTCGTCGCGACGCCGGACAACGTTCACACGCAACCAATTCTGGACGCTCTGGACGCCGGCGTCGACGTCATCACAGAAAAGCCGCTGTGCCTGAAAACCAGCGAAGCGGACGCCATTATCGCGAAAGCCAAAGACGCCGGACGCATCGTCGCCTGCGATATGCACAAACGATACGACCCATTCGTACGAGAAATGATGCTGAAAGCGCCAGAACAATACGGCACCATCAACCGCGTGCGAGCCGTCCTGGAAGAGCCACTAGAAGTCAGCACGGAAATCTTCGCATGGGCCGAAGAAAGCAATCCGTTCGCGTACGTCGGCTGCCACTGGCTGGACGTCGTCCATCACTACATGGATGTCAAACCGGTATCCGTCTTTGCGACCGGTCAGAAGAATCTGCTGCTGAACTGGGACAAACATCACGTCGAAATTGCCAAACGACGCGACGTCGACCCTTCGACATTCAAACGGCAGGGATCGATCAACACCTGGGACAGCATCGACGTGGCCGTGACGTACGACAACGGCATGCGAGGCGATTACAACAACAACTGGATTAACCCGGCCGAATTCGAAGGTGCCGTGAACCAGGAAATCGAACTCTACGGCATCTACGGCCGCGGCATGGTGGACCAGCAGGACCGCGGCTACCGCGAAGCCATCATCGGGGATGGTTCTCGCACGCGAAACCCGTCCTTCGGCGGCCGTATTCGGCACAAAGGCGGTCATCTGGAAATCTTCGGCTACGGAAAAGCGTCTATTGCTGCCGGTCTGCTGGCCATCATCCGGCGTCGTATTCTGGGCGAGTCAATGGAAACGCTCCACGACACGTATCCCACCGCCGCCAGCCAGCGCGACATCGTGCAGGTGATCGAAGCCGCATCTGCAGTGGCAGAAAAGAATTACGAAGCGTTCAGTGCCGGCCGCGGCACACCAGCGACCGCGTTGCTGACGGAGTCTGGGTTTGACCTGGTCGGCGCTTCGTAGCTCAACAAAGTAGCCATCACTGTCCCAGTGATGAACGCCGGAGATTCCGGTCTTCAGACGGGCAGGCTGCTCCGCAATCATATCTTTTCGAACCGAATCGTCCGTGAGAAACGCCACTGCCTTTTTACTTCGCCTCTGCGGGGCATCGTCACTGGGACAGTGACGGCTACTTTTCGGCGGCAGCCCGTTTTGAATCTTCCGGCGGAAGGCTAGAATGGGCTCAGCAAGACCGGGACGACCACGGCAGCGCAAAACCCTTCGGTCCGTCGACTCACACAGAACGAAAACAACGACATAAATGGCTACTGACACACCAACAAAGGCACCCCTAAGTGCCGTTCCTGATGATCGTGGTCGATTCGGCGAATTCGGGCGACGCTACGTGCCCGAAACGCTGATGTTCGCGCTCGATGAGCTGACTCGGGCGTATGAGGACGCGAAGAAGGATCCCGAATTCGATCGGGAATTCCGTGACCTGCTGAAGAACTACGTGGGCCGCCCGAACCCGTTGTACTTTGCCGAACGCCTGACTGAAAAATGCGGCGGAGCCAAAATCTACTTCAAACGAGAAGACCTGAACCTCACGGGTGCTCACAAAATCAACAACACCATTGGCCAGGTGCTGCTGACAAAACGCATGGGCAAAACTCGGATCATCGCCGAAACCGGGGCAGGGCAGCATGGCGTGGCCACGGCCACCGCCTGTGCGAGATTCGGATTCCCGTGCGTGGTGTACATGGGCGAAGAAGATGTGCGGCGGCAAAAGCTGAACGTGTTCAATATGAGAACGATGGGCGCGGAAGTACGTCCGGTTACGACCGGCAGCAGGACTCTGCGAGATGCGATTAACGAAGCGATGCGAGACTGGATGGCGTCGGTTCGGGACACGCATTACATCATCGGCAGCGTCGTGGGACCGCATCCATTTCCGATGATGGTGCGAGACTTTCAGTCAGTGATCGGTGTCGAAGCTCGAGCTCAGTCGCTGGAAAACATCGGCCAGCTGCCCGATGAAGTGATTGCCTGCGTGGGCGGCGGCTCGAATTCGGCGGGCATGTTTTATCCATTTGTGGACGACGAAGGAGTGGCCTTAACCGGCGTGGAAGCGGGAGGACGAGGCGCCAAGTTGGGCGATCATGCCAGCACACTAACCTACGGCCAGCCCGGAATTCTTCACGGCAGTTACAGCTACGTTTTGCAGAACGACGACGGCCAAACGTCAGACGTCCATTCGATTTCTGCCGGACTGGATTATCCCGGCGTGGGTCCGGAACACAGCTTCTGGAAGGACACGGGCCGAGTCAACTACGTCAGCGCCAATGACGACGAAGCGTTGACGGCATTTCAAACAATGGCTCGCACAGAAGGCATTCTGCCCGCGATCGAAACGTCTCACGCCATCGCCTACGCCATGAAGTCGGCCGCCAACCGCAGCAAAGATGACGTCATTGTTGTGTGCCTGTCCGGACGCGGCGACAAGGACGTGAACGAGGTCGCTCGACTAACCGGGCAGGACGTCTGATGACCAAGCCCGACACTGACAATTCCACCAGCGACACGGAAGAACGGCTAATCCGCATCGAATCCGCGTTGGCCCATCTGCAGCACGACATTGAGCAATTGAATGCGTCGCTGACGAATCACTACGGGCGTATGGTGGTCTTCGAAGAGCGATTCTCGCGCATCGAACATGAGATTGAATCGCTAAGTGACGACAACGGGGATCGGACTCTACAGGACGAAAAACCGCCCCATTATTGATCTGCATCGCCCGGAACGGGCTCCGCAAATCAACGGATCTCCTGCCACGGCTTTTCCAATTCGAACGGATCGAACAGTTTGGCCAGATCATGCTCCGCCAGTTCCTTGCCGCTTACAAATCGGCCGGGACGCGTCCACGTTTCCAGCAGGGCCGCATCCATTGGAAACAGCTTCGCCAGCAGTCCGTCAAGGTCGCCTTCCAGCTGTTTGAAGTGCCTGGCCCATTCGGTGGCTTCTTCCAGGCGAACGTCTTCCTCTGATTGCCACCTCATGGGGTGAAACAGCATTGTGCTGAAAGGCGTGACAAACCGCTTTTCACAGGCCGCAAACGGCATCAATGCGGCTGATGAGCATTCCCCCACAACGACTGCAGTGGCGCGAAGTTCTCGCGTGCGGATTAACGTGGCCAGCGCGAGACCCGCATAGACGCTGCCGCCGCCGGAGTCGAAGTAGATGACGCCCTTGCTGCGAAGCGGAACGTCAACCAGGCGAGCCAGCAGGTCAGACTGCCGGTCGCCCACATCGCCGGTAATTGTCACTTCCCACGGCTGCCGCTCATGCGACTTGGCTTCAATGTGGGACGGTGACGGATAAGGACGCAGCTTGCGGGCGTTTTCGTTGTCTGCCACAGCCAAAAATCCCAACGAAACGGCCCTTTGCGGGAAAGCGTTCCTGCAAAGGGCCACATGGTAAGTTTCGAAACTAATGGGCGGAGGGGGATTCGAACCCCCGACACCAGGATTTTCAGTCCTGTGCTCTACCAACTGAGCTATCCGCCCGGAAATCAAGATTCACTTCGATTTCGGAGCGAGGGAGTCTAATAGGCTGCCGAATCCGATACAAGGGTAGCAATCAGCTTTCGCTGACGTGATGCAACCCGGCGATGTCTGGCGACGATTAGGCGACTTGTACGACCGGAAGTGTTCCGCAATCGTGTCATTTGGTCGCCGCAGCCGCGTCCATTCGTTCAAACACCGCCTTGATCAGCAGCGGCAGAATCACGGTCGCATCAGAATACACTTCCGCAAACTGACCACCGTCCGCTTTGCTGAAGAACTTGCCCCAACTAACGCCTTCCGAATAGGTACAACCCGACAGGCCGCCCCAGTGGACTGGTTCCGGACAAATTCGGACGCCGTAGCGAAATCGCGGCGGCACAAAGTCGGTTCCGCAGCGGTCGTTCGTCACGTCGATGAACGGACCCACTTGTTGAGCCCAGTTGCGGGGAACGCCGCCGCCGATGGTGAAAATTCCAAGGTGTTCGAATTGCTTCACCCGTTCCGCGTACTGGAACAGGTCCAGAAACGGGTTGAACGGCGGCGTGTTTGCGAGCGTTTGCTGCAGCGTAGCGGACTTCTTCTCTTCGTCAGACAGATTTTGCAACGTGGCGGTGATCGCCCACGTGGAAAAGTCGAGGCCCAGTTCGCTATCGGTAAAAGCAGGGATAAAAACGGGCACGCCTTTCTCATAGGCGCTGCGAAGGATCCCTGTGCCCAGATCCTTTTCACTCAGACGTTTGCCGATGGCTCGACAGAACGTGTGAGACGACCAGACACCGCCGTCCGGGTGTTCTTCCTTCAGCACGTTGGCCACCATCTCTGACAGATCGTTCAGATTGGCCTCCATCTCCAGCGTGTCATAGATGCGGTTGTAGCCCTTTTCGAACAGCTCTTCGTCCGTCTGGTTCGCATCGGCTCGATAATGAGTCAACCCGATGGATTCCGTCAGGCCGTGAGCGATCAAAGCCCCCGTCGCAACGATGGCCTGGACACAGTCACGATCGATCAGATCGCAGACCATTTTTCCCTGCTTAGCCACCGTCATGGCACCGGAAATCGTCATCACAACGCCGCATGATTCGTCGCCGAACATGTTCGCCATGATACGAGCCGCTTCTCCGGCCGACCGACCGGAAAACGCCGTGTCTGACATTGCCGCCAGAAGGTCAGAAAAGTTGTGGACGTTGTCCAGATTTAAACTGACAAGCGGCTTTAAACCATCCGACCGGCCATCGTGAAGTTTTCGATGCTGCATGGTGCTAATCCGAACTAAGCGTCTTCTGTGGCCGACTTTTCCGAGTCTTCTGCCTGCCCCGGTCGTGGCCCGAGGATTTCGCGGATCTTCGCACTTTCCAGATCTTCGTGTTCCAGCAGTGCGTTGGCCAGAGCGTCCAGTTGGGTTCGATACCCGTTCAGCATGTCAATCGCAGTCTGATTCGCTTCTTTCAGAATTTCCTGCACTTCGACGTCGATGATGCGAGCGGTTTCGTCGCTGAATTCGCGGCCGGAATGCATTTCTTTGCCGAGAAACGGATGCTCTTCGGACTGCTTGAACGACACAGGCCCAACTTTTTCGGACATGC
The DNA here is from genome assembly GCF_001983935.1 of Fuerstiella marisgermanici. Lineage (GTDB taxonomy): Bacteria > Planctomycetota > Planctomycetia > Planctomycetales > Planctomycetaceae > Fuerstiella > Fuerstiella marisgermanici. The sequence goes on from NZ_CP017641.1 coordinate 6,350,064, forward strand.
CCCAATTCGCCACCATATTGCGAGCAATGCGGGTAGCTTGAGCGATGTCGCCCGACGCGCCAGCGGAATATTCGTTGAACACGATCTTCTCTGCCGCACGACCACCCATCGCCATGATCAGCCGCTTCATCAGCGCGCTGCGACCGACGATGGGAATCTCTTTTTCGGGCATCAGTCGAGTCACGCCACCCGTGTTGCCTCGAGGAACGATCGACACCTTGTGAACCGGGTCCATGCCTTCCTGGTACCATGCCAGAACCGCGTGGCCAGCTTCGTGCCATGCCGTCAAACGTTTCTCTTCATCGTCGACCTGTTCGTCGCGGCGAGCTCCCATGACAATTAAATCTTCGGCGTAGTAGAAGTCTTCCATTTCGACTTTGCGTTTTTCTTCGCGAGCCGCCTTCAATGCCGCTTCGTTGACCAGCTTCTGCAATTCGGCTCCAGAATAGCCCATGGTGGCTTTGGCCAGTTCTTCAAGATCGACGTCGTCAGCCAGCGGCACCTTCTTGGAATGGACCTTCAAAATGCCGAGCCGTCCTTCGCGAGCCGGTCGGTCCACGGTGACGTGCCGATCGAAACGGCCAGGACGCAACAAGGCAGGGTCGAGCACATCATGACGGTTGGTGGCCGCGATCACGATCACGGCCTCCGTCTGCTCGAAGCCGTCCATTTCGCTCAGAATCTGGTTCAGCGTCTGTTCGCGTTCGTCATGCCCGCCGCCAACTCCAGCACCTCGAACACGACCGACCGCGTCGATTTCGTCGATAAAGATGATGCAGGGCGAAGCTTCGCGAGCGGTCTTAAACAGGTCTCGCACCCGGGTCGCACCGACGCCGACAAACATCTGAATGAATTCGGACCCATTAATCGAAAAGAACGGAACGCCCGCTTCGCCGGCGGTTGCACGAGCCAGCAGCGTTTTGCCTGTTCCCGGAGGGCCGACCAGCAGCACGCCTTTGGGAATCCGAGCCCCCAGCTTGGTGAACCGTTTCGGGTTCTTCAGGAATTCAACAATTTCCTGAAGGTCCTGCTTGGCCGACTTCAGCCCAGCCACGTCATCGTATGTGACCGGTTCTTCGCTGCGTTCGAACTTGCGAGCCGGGCTGCGGACAAAGCCGCCCATCATGCCGCCACCGCTGAACGGGTCAGAATTGCGGCGCATCATCAGGAAAAAGAAGCCCAGAATCAGCAGCGGCATCGACAGGTACATCAGGACTTCCATCCCGCGACTCATCGTCTGCCGTTCGGCATTCAATTCCAACGATCCAGCTTCGGCCTGAGCTTCCAGTTCTGCGGCCAGTTTGCTGTCTCCGGCGTAAACCGAAATCAGCACCGTGTGGAATTCGGCCTTCAGGTTGCCCACCAAAGCTTCGGGCACGTCGTCTTCCGGAACTTCTCTCCATTCGCCGGAAAGCAATTCGCCCTGAACGTCGACAGATTTGACGTTGTTGTTTTTCAACTGCTTCCAGAAGAAGCCGTACGGTACTTCCACGCCACGTTTGGCACCGCTGCTGAAGACGAAAAACAACGCCGCCAGGACCAGCAGAATGAATATCAACGTTGTCGGCGCGGAGTTTTTGCGAGGTTCTTCGCCTGGCTTTGTGCCCGGCTTTCCGCCGTGCTTACTAGGCGGCTTTCCACCGCCTGAGCCTGCCGGTTTTTGGCCGGAGGGGTTGTCTCCCGAAGGATCTGACATGGAGCTGGTTCTCTGATTCTATCGGCTGTTATCGTTACGGCTGATCAAGACCGCAGCGAAGACCGCGTCGCGTCTAAATCAGTGCGTGGGATGGTATTTCGTGGAACAAATTGCTGTCTGGCGCACTTCCCGAGCGAGCTTTGGAAGTCGCCCGAGCAATCGCGGGATTATAGGGGCTGGAGGTTAACCGACCGTGCGATTCGCTGCAATTCGCGTCGCGGCTGGCTTTTTCGCGAGAAAGCACCGGCAAGCGAGAACGCTGTGCGATTTCAGAGACCGGGAACTTCCAGGGTTGGTTTGCCTCATTTGACGGGGTATTATCCGCGCGCTGACCGACAGTGATCACGCGAACGTGTTGTCACTAAGTCACGTTTCTTCTGGCACCTGATTTTGACGCGGTTACATCCTTTGTGACCTGCCGTCGCTGTTAAAAAAAACAATTCCGGCATGGATGATCTCTTCCACGAATGTGGTATCGCGGCCGTTTGTCATTTCGAAACTGACAAGCCCAGCGAGCTCGTGCCCGACAAGGACCCAAATCAGGCGTCACGGCTGGTACCCGGCATGTTGCTGGATATGCAAAACCGCGGGCAACTGGCGGCCGGGTTCACCACCTTCAACCCGTATCGCCTGCAGCTCATCGACACTCATAAAGATGTCGGCGGCGTGGCCGAAGTGTTCCAGATGAATCATCAGGAACGCTATCTGAACCTGATGCAGGAATACGCCGGACAGGCTGCCATCGGACACGTCAGGTATGCCACCTGCGGCCGAGACGACCGCAGCTACGCTCAACCTTTCGAACGTCACCACATCGCTCGGTCCAAGTGGTTCAGTTTCGTCTTTAATGGCCAGCTGGCGAACTATCTGGAACTGCGCGAAGAGATTTTGCAGACGACCGATTTCCATCTCACGCGGGAAACCGACACTGAGATTCTGAATCACCTGATATCACGAGAACTTTCCGAAACACCGGATCTCGACTTCCTGGTCCTGTTGTCCAAGCTGGCTCAACGGCTGGACGGGTCATGGAATCTGGCGTACATGAACGCCAACGGCGACATGTTTGTGTCTCGCGACCCGCGAGGCATTCGGCCGTTGTGTTACGCGGTCGACGGACCATTGTTCGCGGCAGCCAGCGAAAGTGTGGCGCTGACGCATCTTGGCTTTGCCGAAGACAGCATACAAAACCTTGAGCCCGGCCACGCGATCATCATCGATCACAACGGTCTGCGGGTCGAAAAGTATGCCGAATCGCCTCGCAAGGCACACTGTTTCTTCGAATGGATTTACTTCGCCAACGCGGCCAGCAACTTCGACGATGCCGGCGTTTATCTGTCTCGTAAACGACTGGGCGAAGAACTGGCTCGCCGCGAAACCGTTCCGATCGACGAAGACACAATCGTAGTACCAGTTCCCGACACCGCCAAAGCGGCGGCGGACAGCATGGCGTTTGAGCTGAAGGTTCCGTCGCTGGAAGGTTTGATCCGCAACCGATACATCGGCCGTACGTTTATCGAAGGGTCAAACCGCGCCGACAAAGTCCGCATGAAGTACACGCCGCTGCCGGAAATCATGGACGGCAAGCGAGTTCTTTTGGTTGACGATTCGATCGTGCGAGCCACCACGCTAAAGGAACTGCTGCGTCTGTTGCGTGAACGTGGTCGGGCACGAGAAATTCATGTACGAATCGCCTGTCCGCCGATCATCGCACCGTGTTATTACGGCATCGACATGTCGACCATTGGCGAATTGTTCGCGCCGGACTTCATGGCCGATACGGTGATCACAGAAGCAGAAGAGCAGGCGATGGCCGACGAAATCGGCGCCGACAGCCTTCGTTACCTGCCGGTCGAAGCGATCGCGGAGTGCGTGGGACTGCCGCGAGAAAACCTGTGTCAGGCCTGCGTCGATACAATTTATCCGACTCCGGCGGGCGAAGAACTGTTCCGTAAGGCTGTGATTAGTCGACAGCGAGGCAACCAGAACTGCAGTCGGATATTCGATTCTGAGTGACGTGACGGCGACAAGCGTTCCGGCGAGCCGAGGACGTGAGTCGTCGGGTTTATTGCCCCCTTGATTTTCAGTGACGCGACGCCATGGTCTACTGGATCGAAGCCACGATTCTGGTCATCGTGAATGCCGCCTGCGTCGTTGCGAATTTATTTATGCTGCCCGGCAACTGGCTGATGGTCGGTAGCCTGTGCGTATTCCTGCTGATGGCGGGCACAACCACCGGTCCTGACTGGACCACTTTGCTGGTCGTAATTGCTCTGGCAACGCTGGGCGAAGCATTAGAAGCTTTTACCGGCGCAGCGAAAGCTCATCGCATGGGAGCCAGCCGTCGCGCGTTGTTGATGTCGCTGGTCCTGTCGATGGTGGGCAGCATCGCGGGCGCGATCGTCGTTCCGATCCCCGTGATTGGCAGCGCGGTCGGAGCCGTAGCAGGGGCCGCCTTGGGCGCGTTCGGCGGTGCATGGCTGGGCGAAGCATGGATTGGAACAGAAGGTCCACTGCGAACCGAAATCGGCAATGCGGCGATGAAAGGCCGCATTGCCGGCATGCTGGCCAAACTGGCGATCGGCGCAGCTATCTTCGTCTTTCAACTGGTCTGTCTGTGGTAGAGCGGAGCTTACTGCCCGCCTTCTGTTCTCTTTGACCACCATGGCAGGCCGACACCACCGTCCATCGTCATGGTGCTGCCGGTCATGTAGGCCGCGTCATCACTAAGAGTGAAGCAGACGCCCTTGGCCATTTCTTCCGGCGAACCCATGCGATTCATCGGCAGGCTTTTCGCGCCCTGTTCGAGCTGCTCTTCGGAAAAGAACTTTCGTTCACCGGGCGTGTCGATCCAGCCTGGATGAAAAACATTGACTCGCACGTTGTGCTTGACGAGTTCAATCGCGGCCGTGCGAGCCATCTGATCAATAGCCGCTTTCGACATGTTGTAGGCCATCGCCGTAGGGAAGGGGATGTGCGCATGGGGCGAACTGATCATGGTAATCGCGCCGCCGTTCCCCTGTTTCACCATCTGCTGAGCCGACGCTCGCATGCCATAGAACGCGCCCCACATGCTGACATCAACGGTCCGTCGAAAGCCGTCCATGTTGGCGTCCAGCATCAGTTCGCGGTCGCTGTAAACGGCATTGCTGACGAACAAATCCAGGCTTCCGAATTCTTCCACGGTCTGCCGCACCATGTCTTCCACAGCCGACTGGTCCGAGACATCGGCCGCCACAACCAGCGCTTGCTGGCCGAGATCCCGGATCTGTTCGGCCACTTTTTCAGCGTCGTCCTTGCTGGAATGGCAATTGACCGTCACGTTGGCTCCCTGCCTAGCCAGCTCAAGCGCTATGGCGGCTCCAATACCTTTGGATGAGCCAGTGATCAGTGCGTTCTTACCTTCAAAACTCATAGTCGTTTTCGTTTCAATATTCGGTGCGAGGTCGGCAAACCAGAACTTGCCTTCGGGTTCCGGATGTTATTTCGTGACAAGCTTTACTTCTTGCGCTTGTAGCTGATTTCCATCCACTTCACCCAGCTTTTTCCATCCGCTCCCTGCATATACATGACGAAGCTACGAGTATCGTCGTCCAGCATTTTGCCCACATTTTTGGTCCGGCCCATTTTCCCGGTTGTTGGGTCTTTCGCGTTTGAAAAATAAGTTGTCTCGCCGGTCTTGCTGTCATGAGTCCCCTTCATGCTGCCTATTGATGTCGACATATTGTCGACCCATGACCCCACGAATTTCTCTTGATCGGGGTCGTAGCCGAACACGCCGTGCCCTTTGAATGGGCCGGCTTCGAATTCGCTGATCAGCCAAAGTCCCGTGTCCATCATCACGTTCTTCTCCACAACAGGGACCTTCACCGGATCAGCGTCGGGACCGGCCGTGTACATTTTCATTTCGCCTTCCCACGTACCAACTTCGCGAGCCAGAATTTTATGATGTTCGGTGGGCTCCGGCGGCGCATTCTGAGCCATCAAAGGAGTGGCTGAAGCGAGAATACAAAAGACGGTGCATCGGCAAATGTACGATTTCATGAGATTGCTCCAGAGCTGAAGTGTGTGAAGGGGCGGCCGCAGATTCGTCTGCGGTCAGCACAGTGTGAGACGATCGGCGAGCGTGGTCAACTGAACAAGCATCGTGAAATCGTTCGCACTCAACAAACCGCAAGACACTCGATAAACCGGTCTCAAGCGAAGTTTAGGACGGCCGTCGGACAAGCGATTCAAGCGGAAAGAAGGATCGCGCTACGAGCCGGCTACGGTTCTCAAGCCAGGTCAAAGCAGGCACTGAGTCCCACGGACGCTCTACCCGTGAATCGCGTCGATCCAACAGCGGAAGTCGCTTAACACAGCGTCGGAATCTTCCGGCGGCGTGTCTAACACTTGCCCGTTGACTGATGATGGTGGCAGCGAGGCCGCCGTCGCAAACAGGCTTTGGTCGGGCGCGTCGGACGAAACATAAGTGGCAAGCGAGGCATCCGATGATGCGGCATTCGACACCCCGGAACCGGCGACGCGGCGACTGAGCCTACTTGCCGATCCGCCGCCTGCGTCACCCAACGCGTTCACGTTTATGCGAATCTGAGCCGCCGTCAGGGAGCTGGCTCCCTTGGACTGGTCGATCTGTGAATTTGTACCGGACAGCTTCACAAGTTGAATCAAAAACGAATCGCTCGCCGTGAATTCTCCACTGCCGTCGACGTCGGCTGCCAGCCCCAATTGATTGATGTTGCTGCGGATGTCGGCTCCGGACAGTGTACTGCTGCCCTTCGACTGATCGATCTGCACGTTGGTACCGGACAGCTTGACCAGATGGATCAGAAACGAATCGCTCGCGTCGAAATCAGAATCGCCGTCCACATCGCCTGCCGGGCCGGAACCGCCAGAATTGACAAACACTTTGTCCAGAGCCGCATCGACTTCGGTTTGATTCGTCAGCAGTGCGTTGTCGTCGTACAAATGCTCCAGCGTAGCCGCCAGCCACAGCGACGAGTTCCACAGATCATAGCGGCCGTTGTACGATGTCGCCGTGGCTGATTGCGGCGAAAGCCGAGCCGAATCGACCGGACCGAATGGCCCCACCAACGACTGACTCACGTAATCGCGAATCGCGCTGCCTGCCGTGGTGGAGTCGGCCGCCAACACAAATCCACTCGACCACGGCATCGTGAGATTCGGTTCGCCAAAGTTATTGAAGGCACTCGCCGTGATGTATCGATTTCCCGTGCCGTCGTCGGCGGCATCCAGCTGCAACGGCAAACCTCGCGCCGCAAGAGTCTGGTTCACATCAAGCTGATAGCGCACCGCATTATCAAACGGGTTGATCGCGCTCGCCTGGTCCGGGTATGTCGTCAGGCCTCGATTCTGCACATCAACAAACAGTGGAAACAGCCACTGCAAAAACGGAGACCGGAACTCCGTTGACGGATGCACCAGATACGGATCGTTGCCGCCGTTTAGAACAGCGGGAATTCGGTTGGCGGAATGAAACTGAGTGGTGATGTCCACGTGCCCGGTCTCAGCCAGATGAGCGGCCAGCGAGATCACGTAAACCTCGGTTGAGTAGCCGTCATAAGTCCCCGCCGTCAGCTCGCCGGTGCGAGCTCCGACGTCATACGTGAACGCCAGCTTCCAGCCGTTGGCTGAGCTAAACGGGCTGAAGTCGAAGCGGTCCAGCAGGTTGTTGATGCCGGTTGCCAACGTGGAACTGAGTCCCGGCGTCGCGGCAAACTGAGTCAGCCCCAGAAACATAAATGCCGCGTCCACCGACGATTCTTCGCGCTGGCCGATCGGTTCCAGAGTGACTCGATCAAGCGTGCGCGGCGGCAAGTGCTGCGAATCGTTCATCACGCTGTTCAGCGTCGTCAGCAGCTTCGCACCGTATGATTCGGCTTCCGTCTTCGTAATCCAACCTCGTTCGACAGCGCCCGGTAGAGTTCGTACCAGCATCGCAGTGGAATTCAAACCCATCTGGTCTGCAAAGGTACTGACTGCAGGAACCAGTCCCGTCGCTTGATCACGACTGCCCCACAGGCTGCGAAACGAACGTTCGGCCAACCGCGCCAGTAGCTGGTTGTTGCTCAGGGAATTGATCGAAACGGGGCCACCGGGTTCGATGAAGTTTACTTCGTCCACAAAGATCGACCCACCAACGGCCTGAGTGCCACCGGCTTCAACAACGAACAGCACCTGGCGAGCTCGCGTCAAATCCGGCGAACCACTGATATCCCAGATCTGATTCGCCAGGTCCAGCGGCACGCTGAAGCTGGTCCATCGATTATCGGCCGAGATGGAGAACGACGTGGACGCTCGATGTGCCGTACCCACCTGATTCAGGTCGCGGTAGTCCTTCAGTTCCAGCTTCAGCGTAAACGGCGCGTTGGTCTCATTCTTAATCTGAAATTCGAGTTGTTCAAATGGCGTGATGTCGCGAGTATCGATGTAAGAACTGTCCGGTCCGAATCCCGCCAGAGCAGGGCCGAAGAAACCGAATCCGGATTCTGCGATCAGCACGTCCGCGCGAAGAGCTCCTTCGCCGCCGCGCACCGTGCTGGTTTCGTGTCGCACCGTGATGTTGTCCGACGCAACCGCCGGGCCGCCGAATAAATTATGAGTCGCCGATTCGGCCTGAGGGAACGTCGCGTCACCGTCCCAGAAGGGCACAACGGACACATCCGTCATCGTCGAAAACCGCCAGGTGAACGGCCCGTTGATTCCATTGATCGTGTTGCCTTCCAGGTCGAGTACCGCGGCCGGATCGATCTGTACGAAGTATTCCGTCGCATGGTCCAGGTTACCGGGCAGGTCGACGACAAGCTGATTGCCGTTAATACTGACAAAGGGCGACGTCACGGGAATTGTTTCGAAGACCGAGTTGTCGGTACCACGAACGATCACGAAGTTGCCGTTGCCTTTTTGCACCGATTCGTCAAAGGTGATCACCAGGTTGGTGTCCGGCAACACATCCTGCGAACCATCGACTGGCGAAAACGTCTGAGCGGCGGCCAGCAGAGTCCGCTGCTGCAGCAATTCGACTGCCTGAGCGACTTCGGCCACGCTTCGCGAATTCGCAGATCGGCGACGGCGCAATTGAGCGGGCGCGCGGAAGATTTGAGGCAACAGCTTCATAGTGTGGTCCCGGACTAACCGGCGATCCAGCAGCCCGACTTCTCGAAAAAGTCAGGCTTCTATACCGCCGCGTCGGTCGTCTGAGGCGTCTGCGAAGATGAAAGCAGACGCGAATCAACAGCATTTCAAACGCTGGATTCTACGGACGTCCCGGACCGGTTGCGAAAACGAATTCCGTTGCGACCAACCTTTAACGACGAAAGTGCCCACACGCCGCTACAGCCGCATCTGGCCTGCTGAGTTCGGTTGAGCTCCTCACAAGAACCGGCCCGGCTTTTTCGCCGGGCCGTCGTGTGACCCCAAAAACGGTCGATTTCAGAAACGGCCGCCTGTGCACTAAAGCGGGAAACCCACGGCAAGAAGCCATGGGCTTTTGAACCGCCCAGCTGCTTAGTGCGACGAATCTGAACCGGCTGGCAGTTCTTTCAGTCGGCCAGACGCCAGAGCTTCGTCGACGGCTTCCATCGCTGAACTCAACGCCTCCAATGCCCCTTCGGCCACCAGGTCGGGATGCGTTTCCACACCTTCAGACGCGACGGCCACATCATCCTGCACGTTTAGCAACTTCTTCAGGGCGAATGCGACACCGGCCGCTCCGACGCTGAACACGGCTCCCATTTTTGCAGCTGCCTGCAACGATGGATCCACAAACGCCTGCCCGCAGACGAACAACGCTACCGTCAGACCCAGGCCCGCCACTGCACTGGTTACGACCAGATGTCCCGTGTTCATACCGGCAGGCAGCGGAAATCCGATTTTGGCAGCGAAGGCCGAGAAGCCTGTGATGCCGACAATTTTTCCAACAATTAGTGCGGCGACCACAATCCAGCTAAGGCCGTTGATTTCGCCGAACGAAACGCCCGCGTTGACAAGAGCGAAGAAGAACAGGCCGAAGTCCACAAACAACTTCAGGCTATGTTCAAACTGTTCCAGCGGACTGTGATGGTGCCCTTCAGAATAGTCTTCGTCATCAACAAACAACCCAAGGTCATGCTTAGGACCAGGCAGAAACGGAACCACAAAAACCAGTGCCAGTGCAGGGTGCAGATGAGCGCTATACAGGCCCCACCAACAGAACGCTCCGCCAATCGCGATGTATGGAACCCAGTTCATCACTTTGTTAAGCCGCAAGCCGTAAGCGATGCCGATGCCAGGCAGGCACCACAACAGGTTCATCCATTGAGTCGGGTGATTGGGGTCTGGGTAGCCGATCGCAATAATGCCCAGCCCGATCGCGTCGTCGGCCACGGCCAGCAGCAACAGAAAGCTGACCGCAGGATGGCGAGCACCAAACAGAAACTTGATGACCAGCCAGGCCAGTGCGATGTCGGTGGCCGTTGGGACGCCCCATCCATTGGCCCAGACTGACGTTCCGAAGACAGCGTTCAGGCCAAGGAATACGCCGATCGGACCAACCACTCCGCCGACTGTACCGAACAGCGGATTGATCGCTTTGGAAACCGGATTCAACGCTCCGTTGGGAAGGCAGGCTTCGGTAATTTCTTTGGCGGCGATTCCGAAGAACAACGCCATAAAGATGTCGTTCACCAGAAAATGGAGTGTGAGGTAATGATCCCAGCCCGCAGCATGTACGGCTCCGTGGCCGCCCGCGTGATTGAAGATCGTGCCCAGCAGATAAACGGGCGTGTGGACCAGAGCGCTGTAGCTGTCCGGACTTAAGTTTGCCCACAGCATGGCGCAGATCACGCCCAAAATCAGGGGAATGCTGAATTCCTGCAGGGTCTGGATTGTCTTCTTCATCGTTTCATTACTCTCGTGACTGCTCTCAGCTCCGCCGCCTTGCGGGCTGATTTCTTTTATCGCGTTAACACTGCCCTTAGATCCGTCGTCTATTTGCGGGTTTAACCAGGACAGCACTGGCGACTTCTATCGAAGGCCGGTTAGTCAATTTGCGTAGAATCTTCCGACTTATACGCCCACCTTCTGGAATTGCCTGAGCGAATTTTGCGGAGTGATATCGAAAGCCCCACCCAAGGACAACGGCATACTTGTTATTCCGACCCCTGCAAAACCGAAGCAGTCGGATTGCCCGGGGCGACCGGTCCCGCAACGCCTGTGACTACCTCAAAACGCGCCGATTCTGCCGTGACGTCCGCATTCTGACCGGGTTTCCAGGCTACAAAGCCTGTACTGCAGCAAATGGTCGGCTCCTCTCAGACTGATCGATTGTGTCGCTTCGCCAGGAAGGCACAGTCCGACAACCGGGAACTCTGAGCGGAAAAAATCATGGCAAACTTCGCAACGGCAATGCAGCCGGCATCCTTCGATCAGGTCTATGCGTATCACTGCAGACTCGTGCCACCATCGCGGCGGAATACGAGTGATGCATCCGCTGGCGACCATTCTTCGCCGCACAAATTTCGCATGCTGGGTGAATCCGCAGCCGACGAAATGCAGAGTTTGGGGCTGAGTTACAGTTGCCAGTGCTTTCTGATTACGGTGCCGCTGGCGGAAATCGCATGGCGTTCGTCGGGCACAACAACACTGCGAAGGCAAGCGATTCTGGATGCCATCAACCGCCAAGGTCTGGAATCCGGCTCGACCGCGTACCAGTTGCTGGACTCATGGCTCCGCGCCCGCCCCGACGCGGCACTATTCCAGGTCTGGTGCGACTACATCGGAGCGCTTGGTCGGATCACCAGCCCCGAAACTCGCAATTCATTGCGCGACTGGCTACTGACGGCAGGCGACGCCATCGAGGCATGTGCTGCCACCGGATTTGGCCTGCTTGAAGCGACCCAACGAGAATCAAAAACGCCAGCCTGCATTCAGGCAGCTTTTGATTAGCTGACCAGCGACATATTCCTAACCGCAGGGTGAGTGTTGCCTACCATAACACGTTCTGTCATGGTGCGCAACACCCCAAAGTGAAGGTGCGCTTTCGGATTACAGCGTTTCACGCTGAGTTGTGGCTGCGGAAATCGGTTATTGTCCTCCGTGGGCTGTTTCCCACGAGCCAGAACCGTCCAAAACAAAACGTAAACTGCTTTAGTGTCGCTGGACAGTAATTTCAGATTTCGCGCGATAGAGTCCGCCGTGGGCTGAGTCAAATAGGTGGAAGCCGCACCTTTCACGCCGGAATCGTTCTTCATGCCCGTCAGCCCTCCAGAAACGCGAGCCAGTTTGATCCTGCGATTGCAGGATGCGGCTGACGTGGTGGCGTGGGACGAATTCACAGACGTCTACGCGCCGGTTGTTTATCGCTCGGCACGACGAATGGGTTTGCAGGCGGCTGATGCGGACGATTGTGCGCAGGAAGTCCTCTCGTCTGTCGCTCGTTCTGTGTCCAAGTGGCTGCAACGAGATAATCGAGGTCCATTTCGTGCGTGGCTGTTTCGGATCGCTCGCAACACGGCGATCGACTTCCTGACGCGACGAAAACACCAACCATGGGCCGAAGGCGGTGATGCGGCTGCGGCCGAACTCGGCAAGATCGAAGCGCCGCCTGACGTGTCGAGTCATTTCAACCTTGAATACCACCGAGAGATGTTTCTACGCGCCTCCGAAATTGTCCGTCAACAGGTCAATGAAACAAACTGGCAGGCGTTTTACAGGACGAGCGTTCTGCTTGAGAGTGTCGAAGAGGCTGGCCACCAGTTGGGTGTGAGTACTGGCCGAGTGTATCTCGCTCGTAGCCGCGTGATGAAGCGGCTTCAGCAGGTTGTGCAAACAATGGAAGGATCGGCTCATGATAAAGTGTGATGACGTGGCGCTACAAACGTTGCTGGACGCCGACGAAGAACACTATTGCTCTACGGTGAATGTGGCGGAAGTTGAACAGCATGTGGAATCATGTTCGCACTGCCAGAAACGACTATCGCAACTTGCCGCAGAAGATCGGCAATGGGCCGAAATACCCACGTGGCTTGCGCCGGGCGATCTGCCGGACGAAGTCGATGGCAAATCACTCGACGCCCGAGAACGTTGGAAACGCCCCACAGCATGGACGGAATCGATGGCGCAGTCGCTGTTGGAGGCTGCGTCGCATCCGGAAATGCTCGGCCGCATTGGTCGTTACGATGTCGAACGTTTGATCGGCAGCGGCGGCATGGGAGTGGTCTTCAAAGCGTGGGACACCGAACTGAATCGTCCCGTCGCTGTGAAGTTGCTCGCCCCGTATCTTGCCGAAAACGGATCCGCACGCAAACGGTTCGCTCGCGAAGCCCGAGCCGCAGCAGCGGTCGTCGATGAACACGTTGTGGCGATTCACAATGTGGAATCAGGCGACGATCCACAGCAACCGCCGTTTCTTGTGATGAAGTACATTGCCGGTGGATCGTTGCAACAGCGACTCGACCGCGACGGACCACTGGAGGTTTGCGAAATCCTGCGCATCGGCATGCAGACCGCGAAAGGACTCGCCGCCGCTCACACTCAGGGCCAGGGCCAGCGCGCACTTTGGGCAATTTAGGCTGGCGCGACAAGTGAGTATTGGTTAGTCTTTTCGTGTCGTAACATCGGACTTCACGAGGAGAGGACAAGAGATGTCGACAGTTGAACTGGCGGTCACCCAGGAGCTGACAGGAAACATTGTTCATTACTTTGATCAATTGAAAGACCCGCGTTCCAACATCAATCGTCTGCATCTGCTTGGTGATGTGATTGTGATCGCCATTTGCGGAGTGCTGGCCAACGCCGACGGCCCCAGTGCGATTGCGGAATGGGCGCGACTGAATGCCGATGGCCTGCAGAAACACCTGGCACTTCCGCATGGCATTCCGAAAAAAGATACGTACCGGCGCGTCCTTTCTCTCCTGAAGCCGAACGACTTTCAAGCGTGCTTCGTGCAATGGATTGAATCGCTGGAAGGACTTTCCGACGAACAGAAAGAAGGCTACAGAAAACAGATTGCGATTGATGGCAAAGCACTCCGTCGATCACATGACAAAAAGAATGGGCTGGGTGCGTTGTTCATCGTGAGTGCGTGGGCTTCTGATCAGGGGATTTCTCTGGGACAGGTGGCGACGGAAGAGAAGTCGAACGAGATCACCGCGATCCCGAAATTACTGAACGAAATCAATATCGATGAGGCGATCATTACGATTGACGCAGCGGGTTGTCAAAAAAACATTGCGCAGCAGATCGTGTCTGGCAATGCAGACTATGTGTTAGCCCTGAAAGGCAACCAACCGAAACTCTATGAGGTCGTGCAGAAGTTTTTTCTCGATCACCTGGAGGATGACTTCGCTCGCTGTCCCGTCAGTCGCTATGAAGAAACAGAGAAGGGACACGGTCGGCAGGAACAGAGAATCTACTATCAGGCGACCGTGCCTGTCGATTTTGACGTGGGCCACAAATGGGCCGGACTCAAGACCATCGGAACGGCGATCCGAATGTACGAGCAGGACGGCATTCATCATTCTGACGTTCGCTACTACATCAGCAGTCTGCGTCGCAAAGGCGAGCTGTTCGCAACAACGGTTCGTGGTCACTGGGCCATAGAAAACACGCTGCACTGGAGTCTCGACATGACCTACCGCGAGGATGAGAGTCGAGTCCGAAACCGAATCTTCGCGAACAATTTGTCATGGCTCAGACGACTCACACTCAGCCTCATCAAGAAACATCCTGGCAAACAAAGCAACGTCATGAAAAGAAGAATGGCCGGATGGAACATTGACTATTTGATGCAAATCCTTACCGGCAAAACAACTTAGTATGCGCTGGCCCTGCACTCAGGGCCTGATCCACCGCGACGTGAAACCATCCAATATCCTCCTGGACGAAGGCGTCGAACGAGCACTCCTCACCGACTTCGGCCTCGCCCGCGCCGAAGACGATGCGGCTTTAACACGCAGCGGATTCCATCCCGGCACGCCACACTACATGTCGCCCGAACAAGTTCGCGGCGAAGCCATCGACGCCCGCAGCGATCTGTTTAGTCTCGGCTGCGTCCTCTACGCTCTCTGCACCGGCCATCCCCCATTCCGAGCCGAAACCAGCTACGCCGTCCTCCGCCGTATCACCGACGACACCGCTCGGCCAATTCGAGAACTCAATCCCGACGTTCCCGAGTGGCTGGAGCGAATCGTGATGAAGCTATTGTCGAAGTCCCCTGCAGATCGCTTTGACTCAGCCGATGACGTTGCGGACGTGCTGGAAGATTGTCTGGCCCACGTTCAGCATCCAACGACCTCGCCGTTGCCGGAATCGATCGCTGCGATGTCGTCCCGTTTCCGAAACCGTCCCCCTTTGGGCAAGTTCACCGCTGCAGCAGCGTTCGCGTTCTCAATCATCATTTCTGGTGTCCTGATCGTTCTCGAGCTGAACAAAGGAACGCTGACGATTGAGTCGGATGCAGACGACGTGCCCATTCGGATCATGCAGGGTGACGACATGGTAAGGAAATTGACCGTCACGAAAGGCGCTGAATCGGTCCGCATTGCTGCCGGAACATATGTTGTGGAAGTCGATGGCGAGTTCACGGATCTATCAATTTCCGGGGATTCTATAACGTTGAAACGCGGAGCCAACGAGATCGTCCGAATTACAAAACTGCTACAGCAAGTGGAAGCAAAACGCAATTCGGTCAGCGGAACGCTTGACGAAGCTGGTCCCATTCCGCTGAACCGTTACGTGGCTCAGTTACCGGATGGACGTTCGGTGGAATTTGTCGGCATCACACAGAACAATGACCCAGTCAGCGAAGGATGGAGTCCGGACGGGCTGTCGCTTGGTGAGGTCGCCGAAGAATGGAATGCCGACGTATTGCTGGGGGGAGATAGTCGCGATTTTTTGTTTCAGCTTGACGGACTGAAAGATGTGCCGTCGCTTCGGTTTTCTTTGCCGGGGCGGGGGGCTCACTTTAGCTTTATGCAGCCTGAACAATTACCGGGCCCTTGGCGGTTGCGTGTCGGCGGCAGCCTTGAGAAGAGACCGAAGCCACCCGGCCAGTTTCTCAGGCAGGAAGCGGGAGTCGTTCAGGTCGCCTTCACTGATGAGGCGTGGGGTGAATGGTTGCAGGTCTCCGCAGCGGACGGCAGTATCCTGAACCCACAAGCCGAGACTGCGGAATACAATTCCAAAGATGACGAATTCAAGATCCAAGGCGTTGCAGTCTTGCCTGAAGAATCAATGGTGTATGCGGCAACTGGATTCCGCGCTAAAACGACCGTCGTCCTTCCAGCGAGTCCAGGGCTGACACTGTTTCAAACGCTGCGACACAGTCAGATGAACGACTTCAGAATTCGAGGAATTGACTCAGAGGGCGACGAAGCGTGGCTTACAACGGTACGCATTCCTCGTCAATCTGAGGGGTTCCCTGAGGAACGAACCTGGCGTCTGTACAAAACACTTCCGGATGGCCGTACTCTCTCGCACTTCGAATTCCGCTTGCGACCGTACCGACATCTGGTGACATTTGAAAACGTTGCCACTGATAGGCCGACCGACAAGCCTTCCAAAGTCAACGTGTCCGTGGAATCGATTGGCGGGGCGGTGGAAAAGGTGTCCGAAACCGTTGATCACCCCAACAGTGAAGGCCCAGCCCGCTCCGATGAAAACCACGAACCGAAACACGCCGATGCAAGGCTGTCAGAAATTCGCAGCCAGGCGTACACCCGACTGAGCAGCATTAGAAGTCTCGCATACCGCTTTGAAGTCAAGGACAGCGAGGGCTGGCACTCCAAATGCGAATTCTTTGCTGAACGTGTGAGGTTTCGCCTGAATCGCGAGGACGTCACTGCTGGCGAATTGGGGGGAATGATGAAAATGGCGTCCGCGTTCGATGGCACTCAGCAACAGACGTTTGACGGCCCGCGTGATCAGCTCCGACTCAAAACGACGATTGAAGGAGCCAGCTATGGGGTCATGATTCCCCAGACCTATGTCTATGCCTGGCTGTTATCAGGGAAGGACAACCACCGTTGGGATACGATACTTGATGACCAGGTCTGGCAGCAGCGATTTCGTGAAGCCAACTATATCGGCGAGATTACTGAAGACGGACACACGCTCGACATCGTCGATTTTCCGCAGCGCATAAACGTTGCCACGCCTTGTACCTTTCGAGTCTACTTCGATCGCGATCTTGGTTTTCTTCCAGTCAGGTACTTTCGTCAGACCGTGGCCAGGAACGAACTATCAACCACCATGAAAGTCACTCATCACAAGGCATTCACGATCGATGGAAAACAGATCGTAATACCCTTGAAAGTCGATTTCAGCGAAACGCAGGCGGATGGAGTCAGTTGGAGAGGCGAGACGACCATCTCCGTCGATGAGGATTCGCTACGAGTCAACGAACCGCTCGACGAATCCCTGTTTACGCTCAGCCGCACCGATGGTGTCGATCATATCTACGATATGGATCACGACTGGAAGTTCCAAAACGTTCAAGGACCCGTCGATTGATCCTTGTCTGCGCAACATCCAGGAACCTTCCATCTCCCCGAGGATGCACACGGACGCCCTGATGCATTCCGCAGGCCTGCTGGCATCATCCAGCACTAAACTTTCCTTCCGCTTGGCAAACCAACTGGGGGGGTCTGGTGTGATACAGCCAGCTTCAAGTCGTTGGCTCCTGCTGGGCACGCCAGCAGAAACACAAGGGAAAACATTGTACTCATAGACAACGCTGAACATCCTTCCAGCCCGGTGCCTCGTATCGATATCGCGGCGGGCATAAACTGTGTTCGTCGGCGATCTTCCCACTGTTTCTCGAGTCAGGAAAATGGGCTGTCTTCATGCGACACTTGCTTATTGGTTTACTCGGAACGACCGTGCTTCTCACACATCTTTGCGACGTTAACGCAGAGGAAGTTGAGCGCGTGGAAGTTACGAAAACGAAGGAAGTCCGCCCATCCCTGGTGACGGGCGATGAACTCCAAGCGCTCTACGCGAAGGGAGGCATAACAGTCATTATGGCAATGGACGCGGCCAGTACCCAGTTACGCCAAATCGGAGCGATCCCCGAATTTCCGATTATAAATTCCCCGGAAGTTTCCCCCGACGGCAAGTGGATTGGTGTTGACGGCTGGAAACAAGGCCAGAATCTGACAGACGCTCATATACTGCTGATAGAGATCGAGACCGGTGTCGTTCTTGACCTCGGGCTCGGTGCTATGCCCACCTGGTCCGCGGACGGCAAGCTGATCGCATTCTCGCGCTATCGCCGTAGCGACGGTAGTCCGCACGGTGTTTTTGTTGGTAGCGTTGATCAACAACGCGAACGATTGATAGACGCTGACGGTTGGGCTATCACCTGGTCACCGGATGGACAAAAGCTCGTCTATGTGAAAGGTCGCAACCTGCTCGTCTATGATCCTGTCTTCGAGACACAGCACGCCGTCTTCGGTGACGGCGAATCGCCGTATCGGCGCATCATGCATAACCCGGAGTGGTCACCCGACAGCCGACGCATTGGATTTCTTGCAATCCGAAATGATGGGACGCCCGAGTTTGCCACCGTACTTGCGATAGGTCCCGATCCGGACCTGCAGGTGTGCTGCGATGCCAGGGGTTTCAATCCCGACATCGGTTGGACAAAAGACGGACGCCGCCTGACAGTACCAGGCCAATTGGCTCCACAAAAGCGGAGCCAAATCTATACCGTTAGTCCGACCGGAGACCAGCTGCCGAGCCCCTTGCCAGGACAACCAGTGGATGCCAGCAACAGCGGAAACGACTGGGCTCCTGATGGCAAGACACTGTATTTTTTGAGTCGCAAATAGCGGTCGGTGCGCGGCGGCCCGAAAACGACAGCCTGGATACCTCGATTGAGCCAACCGAAGGTGAATCTCGCCGACGAATGCGGCGCCCTAATACTTGAAATGCTCGTCCCGGAAATCTGCCAAGGGTGAGACGACCAGACATATCGCCAATGGTCGCGTCTAAAATTGCGGAATGGCTTGTCGTGAAGGGCCGAAAGCGATAACAGTGCGCGGCGAACGACCTTTGTTCGCACCCCGACTAGCGCTATGTTTTCCCGGAAGTAGTTTCATGAGTGATATCGATCGCACCGACGTCCCCCTGTATTTGGGGATCGATGTTGGCGGCACCAACATCAAGTCCGGCGTCGTCGACGACAAGGGCAACGTCGTCGGGCGTAGCAGCGTTCCCACAGAACCCGCAAATGGGCCCGAACGCGGCGTTGCTCAAATGGTTCTGGCGGCCGAACGAGCCATGCAGCAGGCCGAGGTTTCGATCGATCAGATCACGGCCGTCGGGCTGGCTACGCCAGGCACAATGGATATTCCGGCAGGCATGTTGCTGGACCCGCAAAACCTGCCCGGCTGGCATAATTTTCCGGTCCGCCAGAAGTTTGCCGAAGCGATTGGTCGCCCCACGATTCTGCAAAACGACGCCAACGCGGCCGCCTACGGCGAATACTGGGCCGGTTCGGCCAGCGAAGCCGACAGTGTCGTGTTCTTCACTCTGGGCACGGGGCTGGGCGGCGGCATTATTGTCGACGACACGATCGTCCAGGGAGAACACTCTCACGGTTCGGAACTCGGCCACACCATCATCGAAATGGACAACGGGAGACTCTGCAAAACCGGTCAGTATGGAACTCTGGAAGCCTACTGCAGCGCCACCGCGCTGATCAAACGCTTTCACGAAGCGATGGAAGCTGGCCGACATTCGTCCGTGTCTGACCGCATGGACGACGTGACGGCTCTGTCACCGTTACTGATGGCAGAAGAAGCCGAAAAGGGCGATGAGCTTTCAATTGAACTGATTCTCGAAATGGCTCGCTGTCTTGGCACGGCGACAACGTCCATCTGTCATGTGATCGATCCGACGATCGTGTTGCTGGGTGGAGCGATGACGTTCGGCCGTCATGAAACCAAAATCGGTCGGCGTTTTCTGGAAGTCGTGCGCGAAGAATTCCAACGCCGCGCGTTCCCCGTTCTGGCAGAATCCATCAAGATCGACTACGCCGAACTGGGCGGCAACGCGGGCTTCATTGGTGCCGCCGGGTGTGCTCGCCGAGCCTTCATGCGGGACCTGCTGTAGAACTGCGCTGAATCAGGCAGTGCACGGCAAACCAACATGCCGTCAACAGCCCCGGCACCACCATGCTGTCGTCCGCCGGAGCTATCTGCAACCACGATGCAAGCAGTATCGCGCCCGCCCAGAAAATTGCGTTGCTAAGAATCAAAGCCGTGCTGCCCGTTGAGGAACACGCGGCGTTTTTGAAGAGTGCGGGGAGTTTCATTTCTTACTTTCTTCGGCAGGCTTGTCGTCGGATACAATCACGTTGCCATTCAGTTGCACATGCTTGTTATCGCCTGTCTGTGAAATCGCCGTCGTTGTCAGACCAGAGAAGACGTTGCCGGTCACGGTGACATCCTGAGTCGAATCCAGCACCAGGCCACCGGCCGACAGGTCCTTCAATGCTCGCTTGACCTTGCCGTCGCCCATATAGCTGTTGCTGAAGTTGTTACCCGTGACGGTGATGCGTCCGCTGTTCTTTCCAATTCGTAACGCATGCTGTTTCATAATCGTAAACGTGTTGGCGCTGACGGCGCATCCGTGAGCGTCGACCAGATCAACTCCCGCGCCGTTGTGAGCGATCACGTTAGCACTAATAGTGATACCGTAGCAATCGCGGTCCAGCGTGACGCCGGTCCCGTTGCATTCTTCAATCATGTTGCCGGACAGCACTGAACCATACGTGTTTTCGATCACGACGCCTTTGTCCAGATGATCGTCCACGCAGTTTCCCGTCATGCACAGGTTGAAACCGTCGATGCAGTGCAGGGCGTCCTTGTTCTCTTCAAACTGATTGGACGACACAACGATGTCATGGCAGCCCAGCAGGTTCAGGCCGATACTTTTGTTGTACGTCATCAGGCAGTTGCTGACTCGCGGATCTTCATAACACCGGTCCAGCTTGATGCCGTCTTTGCCGTTGTAAGAAACGGACACGCCCTGAATGAAGATTTCTTCGACAAAGATCGCTTCGATTCCGTGACCGCTTTTTTCGTTGCCGGTGATGCGAAAATTAGTGAGGTTGACTCGCCACAAACGATCAGCCTTCTTCACCTTTGCGCCGTCCGGATGCTGCACGATTAATGCCGGCTTGCCGTCTTCGTTGCGGTTGATGATGTTCGTTGCTGAACCCGCTCCTTCAACACGAACGTCGCCGCGCTGCAGCAACAGCGGTTCGGTGATTTCGAAATCGCCCGCTGGCAGTCGGACCAGCCCTCCCTGTTCAGGCACGGCGTCGAACGCTGCTTGCAGGGAAGCAAACTGACTAGCGTCGATGGTGGGTCGAGCTCCAGGAAGAGCATCGGCCCGCGAATCCGGTGCCGTAAGAGCCAGGGTGAAGCAAATTAAAGTGATCGTGCGAATATTCATCAGGAACTCCAGGGCGAGAAAAATGTGGGGAATGTAAGTTGGCGGGCGACGAACC
This sequence comes from Fuerstiella marisgermanici, assembly GCF_001983935.1. GTDB lineage: Bacteria > Planctomycetota > Planctomycetia > Planctomycetales > Planctomycetaceae > Fuerstiella > Fuerstiella marisgermanici. The sequence continues at coordinate 6,371,276 of NZ_CP017641.1, forward strand.
GGTTGGTTTTACAGCGAAACTCGCTGACTTGTGGCCGCGGAATAAGCGTTTCGGACGATCAAAGCTGTTTCCCGAGACCCCCAACCGTCCACGACAAAAGGGAAACTGCTTTACTTGACGCGGAAGTGTGGGATTGCCGCTCGGGGCGGAAGGTCTTTGGAGGTGCAAAATCTACCTCTGTTTATGTGAATCTACGCCGGCGTAACAACCTCCATCTCCAGAAACTGCCACGGCTCTTTCTTAAACATCGCAGCAAGATGCAGCAGCGTTTCCCAGCGAACATGATGGTTAGGGCTCTCAAACTTCGGCCGCTCTTTCGGCAGGTTGGACAGCAAGTCCTTCCGTACGACAAGGGCTCGAATTTTTCGAGTGCGCACCTGGCCATTACATTCGTTAGTCAGGCAGATCACATAAGAAGTCGACGTCGTCGACTGGCCAGCCTCGCGTGTGAGCAGCCCGGCAGCGAACTGTTCTGAGACTTCGTTAAGAACCGCGTTTAGAAAGTACCAACAGTCATCCTTTGGCACAGGAATCAGAGGCTGTCCGGCCGTGGTTTGTTGAGCCGCCTTCGTGAGCTGTCGGACGGCTTCGTCGTTAAGGAACACGTCACGGCAAGCTTTTTCGGCCAGCGTACGAATCGTGAGCGTGCCGTCACGCAGCGACGTGAGCGAGAAATTAATGCGATGAAAGAACTCCCGCTGCTTCCATTCACTGGCAGCTCGACGACGCGCAATCAGCCAGCCGATCGCAGTGAAGCCAAGCGCCGTCACAAACTTCAGCCAGTGATCGTTGATCAGGTCGTTGACCGCGTCAATGATCTGGTCCATAGAGATTACTCCGCCAGATCTACGCAAATGATTTCATTGTCATTGCGAATGTAGGCATGTTTGTTGGCGAAGGCAGGCATGCTCCAGACGACGTCTCGCCCGAATGCCAGGTTGCTCGGTTCAATCACTTTGGCTCGGTCGATTTCTTCGTAACCTTCCGGCGACAGCTTCGCGATGATCAGTTCGCCCAGTTCGTTGAACATCCAGAAATGATCTTCGTGCCGCACCAAGAAAGCCGTTTCGCTGCCCTTGGGCCGGCCGCCAATGACGTCCGTTGTTTCCCACAGTTTCTCCGCGTCCGGCAGTCTGATCGCTCGCATGACGCCTTTCTGATCGAAACCGTAAAGAACGTCATCGATTAGAAACGGCTGGACATTAATGGGGCAAATGATGTTCATCTTGCCGCGCCACACTTCTTTGGCGGCTGGTTTGTCCGGTGATAGTTCGATCAGCACACTTTGGTTGCTGTAACCCGCAACGTAGAGATAGTTGCCCGACACAACAGGCGACATGATGATCGAACTGTTGGACGCTTTGTACGGAATCGACCAGTATTCTTTCCCATCGTCCGGGTTGATCGAAGACACGGCGTTGGTTCGCAGCAGCACCAGTTGGCGAACCCCGGCGTGCTCGATGATGGTGGGCGGCGAGTATCCGCGATCCGGGTCGGTCCCATTGCGCCAGATTTCTTCGCCCGTCATCTTATTCAATGCGACGACATGGCTGCCTTCACCACCGGCCAGAGTCACAAGCTTGTCGCCATCGATCAGTGGATGACCCGCGTAGCCCCATATCGCCGCCTTGGTGTTGTATTCCTTCTTAATGTCTTTGGACCAGATGATCTTACAGGTCTCAACGTTGAAGCAAAACAAGTGTCCCTCTGCGCCGAGCGTGTAAACTCGATCACCGTCGACGTTCGGCGTGCAGCGTGGACCGGACGGATACGAAATGCTGTACTTCACAGGGTATTCGTGTTGCCAGATTTGCTTGCCGGTTGCTTCTTCCAGGCATTGAACACGTTCCTTACCGGTGAATTCGTTGCGGTCGAAGTTGTCGACTTTTACGTTCTCACTCGTCACATAATCCGTGACGAAAACTCGACCATCTGCCACTGCCGGACCGGCATAGCCGCCGGCGACCGGAGCCCGCCACAGAACTTTCGGGCCGCCTTCCGGAAACTTCTTGATGATGCCGGATTCGCGCCAGACGTTGTCACGAGCCGGCCCCATCCACTGCGGCCAGTCGTCGGCAAATGAGGTGGCGGTCATCAATAGGCAGGATAGGGCGGTGAGTGTTCTCACGGTCGGCTCCGGGCGAATGTTGGGCGGGGTTTGGAAAGGCTGCATTTTGCGAGACGAAGGCCGCGTTGCCAAGTGATGCGGCACGCGATGGACCACGCATCAATCGCCGCAGCACGCAAACGCCAGTTTTGAATCATTTCATCGTTGTCGGGATGTGAGAACTCGCGTCGCTGGCTCGCCGAGTGACGTATTCGGCACGGCGGGTTTCAGAAATGGGAAAGTACTGATTTCTGCGGCCATGCAGCGCCCTGCGCGTGTCACACAAAGGTGCTCATGGATTGCGGCGGAAAGCTGAGTACAATCCGCATTCGAGTTCCTTCACGACTGGACCATCCTTGAATACTTCCACGACGACAGCCTCCATTTCTACTTCTGCGCCGCGCAACGAAGGCGCGTCTCTGTGGCCTGACGCATCATTGCTGGGAGTCGCGTTCATCTGGGGCATCAACATTCCGATCATGAAGATCGGTCTGGACCAGATGACGAACGTGTATGTGTTCAACGCGATCCGCCTGATCATCTCGTCGCTGGTGCTTGCCGCGCTGGCCATGCGAGAACGCCGTCGCGGCATTCGCCCGAACGTGACACTCCCGCGACGCAAGATCATCATATACGCGATCATCGTGTCCGGGACGTACCAGCTTCTGTTCCTGTTGGGAATCGCCCGCACGACGTCCGGCAATACGGCGCTGATCATCGCCACAGTGCCCATGTGGACAGCACTGCTCGCTCGCGTGTTTCTTAACGAAAGACTTGTGCGGCTGGCCTGGTGCGGGCTGATCATTGCTCTCGCCGGAACCGTCATCGTCGCGTTGCAGAAGGGTGACGTCAGTGCCGGAACGGAACACTTATACGGCAACATCTTCATTCTTGGAGCGGCACTGGCCTGGTCCACCGGAACCGTCTACAGCCGCCCCATGCTCACTCAGATTTCACCCATGCAGTTGTCTGCGTCGGCGGCCGTGATGGCACTGCCACTGCACGTCGTATTTGCGTATGGCGGCTACACAGACGCAGTCCCTGCGCTGCAGTCGGTGAACCTGTGGTTGATTCTGATCTATTCCGGTGTGCTGTCGACGGGGCTGGCGTTGCCAATGTGGAATTTCGGCGTCCGACATGCCGGGGCGGCTCACGCGTCCATCATTCAAAACCTGATTCCATTGATCGCGATTGTGGCGGCATGGTTTAGTCGCGACGAAGCGATCACAACGCCACAATTGTTCGGCGGCGCGCTCATTTTAAGCGGTCTGATCATCATGCGGTTGGGGCGAACGAAAGCGGCATCACGATGAAGGTCTTCGATTTCCGCTTCACAGTTGACGCTCCTTTGGCCGCAGTCTCGGCATTCCATCACGAACCCGGCATTCTGAAAACGCTGACCCCGCCATTGATGATCATGCAGGTGCATCGGTTCGATCCACTGGCGGAAGGGTCGATCGGTGAATTCACAATGTGGATGGGGCCAATTCCAGTTCGCTGGAAGGCTGTCCACTCCAACGTCAGCGAAACCGGCTTCACGGATACTCAGGCGGAAGGCCCGATGAAGACATGGGTCCACACGCATTCGTTTCACGCGATCAACGAAAACACGACGGAAGTCCATGAGCACATCGAATTCGAGCACCACAGCGGGCTGAAGGGTGTCTGGTCGCGGATGCTGTTCCCCAAACCGGGCTTGCTGGCCCTGTTTACGATTCGAAAAATGATCACTCGACGCGAAGTTGGCAAACGCGTCGCAAAATGACGTCAAATCTTCCGGCCAGAATCGGCCCCGGGGTATGCTATTCAGTACTTGTAACCGAGTTGTCGCCGCCCATAATGGACAACGTCATCGTCGCCGATTCGCTCCGTCCGGACTTCCAACTTATAAGCTCGTGAAATGTCCGCCGTTCCGCCACTCCCTCACCCTTCAGCCGACGGACTACTGTCGCTGCTGTATTCACAATTGAGGCAACTGGCGGCGACTCGGATGGCGGCGGAAGCAGGCGACCACACATTGCAGCCGACGGCGTTGGTACATGAGGTCTACTTACGGCTGGCGAAGTCAAACAACACTCAATCCTGGGACGGTGCCGCACATTTCTATGCTGCAGCAGCGGAGGCCATGCGGCAGATTCTGGTCGAATCTGCTCGACGTCGTTGTAGTCTGAAGCGAGGCGGTGACCGGCAGCGACTGGAATGGAACGACGCTCGCCACGCAGGCCTGCTGAAGCCTGATGAGCTGCTGTGCCTGAACGAATCACTGGACCGCCTGGCGGACGAAGCCCCTCGAAAAGCTGAGCTCGTGAAGCTGAGGTATTTTGCGGGCATGTCGCATCAGGAGGCCGCAAAAATTCTCAACATCTCTCGCGCGACGGCTGACCGCGATTGGGCTTACGCAAAAGTCTGGCTGTTAGCCGACATGACAGAGGAGCATCGGACGACGGAAAATTCAATGACATAAAGTATGCACCGGCAGGGATGGTGTTGAATGCTTTAGAGCAATTTACGTTTTGATGTGGACGGTTCGGGCTCGTGGGAACCGACCCACGTAGGACAAAAAAACGATTTCCGCGGCCACAAGTCAGCGTGAAACGCTGTAGCGCCAGAGTACTCACAACACGACAATCCGCAATCGCTTGATCGGACACCCTGAACTAACACAACCATGGCTTCCGAAACGCTTCCCATTGACGAAATCTACTGGCACGCTGCGCAATTGGCGTCCGAACATGAGCGGTCCGAATATCTTGACCGCGTGTGCCAGGGCGACAAGTCGGTGCGCGCGCGTCTGGACCGGTTGCTCGATCTTCAACCGCAGGCTGAGCAGTTTCTTGAGGCGTCAGACCCAACGACGCCGTTGATCGATAACAGTCCCGTTGAGGCGGCAGGGGCGGTGATCGGCAATTACAAGCTGCTGGAACAAATTGGCCACGGCGGCATGGGTGTCGTGTACATGGCCGAACAAACCCAGCCGGTGCGGCGCAAGGTGGCATTGAAGATTCTGAAGCCGGGCATGGACACCCACGAAATTGTCGGTCGATTCGAACAGGAACGACAGGCGCTGGCGATCATGGATCATCCCCATATCGCTCGCGTGTTTGATGCCGGCACGTCACCGTCCGGACGACCGTTTTTTGTGATGGAACTTGTCCGCGGTGTGTCGATTACAAAGTACTGCAAGCACCAGCAGCTAAACAGTCAGCAACGTCTGCGATTGCTGGTGCAGGTTTGTTATGCCGTTCACCACGCTCACCAAAAAGGCATCATTCATCGCGACCTGAAACCCGCGAATGTGATGGTCGAACTTCATGATGTCACGCCGGTACCGAAGGTCATCGACTTCGGCGTTGCCAAGGCTATTCATGGACGTTTGATCGATCGCACCCTGTTTACAGGCTTTGTGCAGATGATCGGTACTCCGCTGTACATGAGCCCCGAGCAAACCGAACTGAACGCGCTGGATGTGGATACTCGCAGTGACGTGTATTCGTTGGGCGTGCTGCTGTACGAACTGTTAACCGGCAGCACGCCGTTCGACCGGCAACGAATTCGCGAAGCTGGTTACGACGAAATTCAGCGGATCATTCGAGAAGAAGAACCGCCTCGGCCCAGCACGCGAATTAGCACCCTGAATGCCAAAGGCGCGTCGACCGTCAGCGCAACTGTGGACAGCGGCGTTCCGGGTTTCGCCAAACGACTCCGACACGAACTCGACTGGGTCGTGATGAAGGCGTTGGAAAAGGATCGCACGCGGCGTTACCAATCGGCCAGCGAACTGGCCGCCGACATCGAACGATTTCTGGATGATGAACCCGTTCTGGCGAAACCCCCGTCGCTAACATATCGACTTGGAAAACTGGCTCAGCGAAACCGAGCAGCTTTGACGTTGTTCGTCGCCGTCGCGGCGGCATTGTTACTGGGAACAACGGTCAGCATCTGGCAGGCAATGAGAGCCATTGTCGCACTAGAGCTGGCCGAGGACCGCGCTGAGATTGCGGTACGCGCCTGGGCAGATGCAAAGGTGCAAAAATCGCGAGCGGACGCGGCTCGCATGCAGTCTGACGAACGTTTGTATGTGGCCAACATGAAGTTGGCGTCCGATGCAATTCGCATCGGCGACGTCCCTCGAGCAGCCACGCTATTGGAACAGCATCGTCCGGATGCCGACAGTATCCGGAACCCCAGGTTTGAATGGCGTTATCTGAATCGTCTGATTGATGTGCGACCGGACTGGCGTACGAACTTCGGCACGTGGGGTCAGTGTGCGCGATTGTCCCCGGACGGAACTCTACTAGCGGTCGCCGCACGCGACGGCAGCGCTCAGGTTTGTGATGCAAGAACCGGCAAGGTGCTGCAGCGCTTCGGGTCGTTGTTTGAATGTAACAGCGTGGCATGGTCGCCGGACGGTCGCCAAATCGTGACGGCGTCCGGAGACGGCGCGGTGCGTTTTTGGGGTGTGGAAGTTTCTACCACAGTGAAATCGTCACTGCTGTCGAAGCTTGTTTCGGCATTCACGGATCGCCCAATACTGACCATCGCCGCTCATCACGAACCGATCAATGACGCGATTTATACGACGGACGGGCAGACGCTGATCACCGCTGGTGACGACAGCCTGATTCGATTGTGGAACGTGCAAACCGGCGAAGCACTGGCAACGCTGACTGGCCATTCCCGGGAAATCCAGCAGCTGGCTGTTTCGCCAGACGGGGCATGGATCGCGTCCGCCAGCAGTGATGACACAGTCGCTGTCTGGGACGCCCAGACCCACCAACAGCGTTTTGCACACGCGTCATCACGAAATCCGGCGCGCATGGTGTGCGTCGCTTTTTCACCAGACGGAAGCCTCGTCGCAGCCGGAGACATCGACGGCAACCTGGTGCTGGGGGACATCAAATCAAAAAAATGGACGCAGGCGAAACTCGTCGACGGCATCGAAAGTGTCGCGTTTCTTAACAACCCGCTGCGCGTCATCACGGGTGACCGAGGTGGCTCGGTCCAGCTTTGGGAATTGACGCGAGAACTCGATAAGACTCCAAAAATATCCTCCACTCCGCTCGCCCGCTGGATCGCGCATCAGGGTCGAGTTCAGTCGCTGGCCGTGGATCAACATTACGCCCAGGTCATCACAGGCAGCCGAGACAACACGGTTGCAGCATGGTCAGTCGAAACATCAACCCCTGCCTGGCGCCGACCCAATGCCGAGGACTTCTGCATGGTGTCTGACGACGAAATCGTGGTGTGTGGGCGTGAACTGAAGCTTGTTGACGTGCGGTCGCGAGAAACAAGAGATAACTTCCTGCCATCCGAGACAGGTTGGGAACTGATTAGAAAATCTCGCGACAGACCACTCATTGCGGTCGCCAGCAATCACACAGTCGTGGTTTATGACCTGGCAAAAAATCAGGAAATTCTGCGTCAGGATTTCACATCGAAAATCCATTGTCTCGCAATTTCGCCAGACGGAAACCGCATCGCCATGGCGTGGTGGGACCAGCGAGATTCGATCGACGTACTGAACGTCGCCGATGCGTCGCGCGTCATGCTACCTGCGCGTCAGTGCAACGCTTTGGAGTTTTCGCCTGACAGCGTTCGCCTTGCGGTTGGACATATGGACGACGTCTTTGTGCATGATCTTCGTCGCCGCTCAAATGACGCGGCCGCGCCGATTAGCGAATTGAATTCGAACAGCTCCAGTGATGTTGGGCAGGCCGAGTCACACCGCCGACCTTCCGTTTTGCATCTGATGGGCCATGATTCAACTCTCACCGGCTTAACGTTTAGCCGTGATGGATCGCGGTTGGCAACTGTCAGTTCCGATCGACATCTCATGCTGTGGGACGCGGTCACAGGTGAAAGAATCGCGTCAGTCCCCGCTCACCACGCGGACGCCATCGCTGCGACGTTTTCCGCCGACGGACTGACAATTGCGACCGTCGGCGAAGATGGAGCCGGACGGCTATGGCACACGGCAACGCTTCAGCCATTGCTGGAACTGGCATTGCCAGGCGACACCCACGGCGACCGCGTTGAACTGGCCGCAGACCAGTCGCGGCTGCTGATCCATACAAGCGACGATGAGATTATTGTCTACGATACGAAGGCCCCGCAATATCCCCAATAGTCTCCCACCGCGTGTGGCACCGATTGTGATGTCACTACCGAGGCGTTTGGGTTGCCAGGCGAATCGGAGTCCCAGCGATTCTCAGCTCGCATGTGCTGAGGTCCCAATCAGGGCTCAACATGCTCAAGCATATCGCTGGCCAATGTTCTTTCTACAGCAGCAAAAACGCTTTCGGCGCCGAGTCAAACCCGGACCGCCTTTCGCATAAGCCATCAACGACTGATTCTTGCGCCAACCACTGACGCGAACTTCACGCTCCGTATCAGGCAAGGTTCATAATTTCTGTCCGGATAAACGCTCGCAGAATTCACGGTGAAGACTGTGACCGGGCGGGATAACGTAGTGACTCGCCAGCATTGAATGACGAGTCCATGAATCCACAACGGCAACTACAGTATCGCGGTCCACCTGCTAAACGTGCGTCCACCAGGTATGCCGTTCGCCGAGTAACGATGTCGAAGCGACGTTGAATTTGCTGAAGGCTGACGCGGGTAGAGGACGGCTCGATCGGGCTCTGTTATCCCATTTTCCCAACAAAAATCGGTGCCTCCGAGGAGCCAATAAGCGCCGGTTTCGCGATTGCAGAAAAGTTTCTGAATTTCTTCCGTTCACATGAGGCAAACCGAATTCGCTTCACGCATTGAAGGTTGAGGTCCCACAGGAATTGACCGCGGATACTCGAATTACACCTGAAGTCATCGCTTCGGGTGCCGTTCATCGCAGCGAAAGCTGCTTTCCTTCAAATTTTGGTGCCTGTTCACATGTCCACTAATCGCTGCTTAATTTTTGCGTTTGGCTTACACTTGGTTCTTTCCGTCCCATTGAATGCCGACGTCATCACGACCGGGCGGCTGACGACTCGGATTGACGTAAGCCCTGATTCTACGAATGTGGATTTCGACAACACCCGTGAAATCGACTATCCGATTGCAGGAACGGCAGCGCTGGGCGACAGCCTGTTTGTACCTGGCAGGGATGATCTGGTGGTCGGTGGGTCAGTTTCGCTGCGGGCCAATTCCCAGGCTTTCGCTGTCAACTCCAGTGCTACCACTCCGGCAAGCGTTGTGGCGCAGGGAGATGCAATTTTGCTAATTCGCTCAGACGAAGACACATCTTTCCACGCTCGTGTCTCTGCGCCGACCCGAGCAAGGTGGCATTGGCAATTGGAATCGCAGGATGACAGCGGATTCTGGACGTCCGTTGATTCGCAGGGTGGCAACAATGCACAGGAGATTTTTGCCCAACTGGCATCGGGCGTCGATTATCGAGTGACCATGACATCGGGGTTCAACATCAGTTCTGGAAGTGCCCTAACGCGGTCTGATCGCACAAACTGGCTATGGGGTTTGGATAGCTTGCCTGGAACGACAGTAGATAACCCGCTGTTACCGATCATCGATTCACCCGACGGATTCATTTTTGACGTTGCCGCCGATCCGAACGAAACTCTGTTTATTGATCCCGTCGTCGCAACCGGATACACGTACAAGACGGACGCCACGCCATTTCGCTCAGTGTTGGTACCAACCGCATTACCGGGAGGTGATAGCGAATTTGATCTGATTGTCGATGGCAACACCTTCACATTACTTGCTGGCACGGAGTTTGATTTTACAAGCATCAATCCGTTGGGTCTGACCGAGTTCATGATTCGTGGAATTGACGAAAGCGAAATGTTGGACCCCAATGATCCGACGCTGTTCGTCACCGGGCTGGGCTTTGTCAACAGTGGCGCATCGACCGTAACGATGACTCCGTTTGTTACTGCGACCGTGCCTGAGCCATCATCATGCGCATTGTTGGGATCGATCCTCTTCGGATGCCTTGTATTCCGAAATCGCCGACGTGCCGAAAGCCGGTAAGGAAAGCGAGCTGAGAGACGGTGCGACGATCACCATTTGGATTGTCGAAGCGCAGAATCCACACATCCCGCGACACGACGTCGCGGCACAAGTGGCTGAGGAAAAAGATGGCCTCAACAATTGATCAGTCAACAGTTAACGAAGGTGCCAAAATGAAGTCCATGCAGATTGTGTTGAGTCACCTACTCGTCGCCATACTTACAAATTCGGCCGTGCAAGCGGAAGAATTTCATGATCCCGACTATGGATTTCGATTCACCGTGGACGACGACCAGTGGAAGCCTGTGCCAATTCCCGTAGCCACGCTGGGTGAACCTCTGACCGTGCTGTCGAACGGGCCGCAGGGGCAGGCCATCGCTGTTGTCTTTGTCAGGTCGCAGGAAAAATCAGAATCAGTGACAGACGCTCGGCTGAAGTCGCTGTCCGAAAAGCTGGCTCGCATTGGCAGTGCAGTTCCCGGAGCAAAGATGGACAGCAACAAGGTTGAAGAAATTGCGGGACGAAAAGCGATTTCTTTTCGAGTCACCGCGCCGGGCACGGGAATAGCCATCGGCGGCGGGCAAACGCCGACGACTCAGCATTGGCTGGCGTTTCCGCGCGGACAGGATTTAATCGTCTTTCAGGTCACGGCGGCCAACGATAAATTCGACGCAGCTTACAAAGCCGTGCGAGCCATGGCGGAATCCGCGACGTTCGAAGACGCTCGTCCCAAACGCGACAAACCAACCTACGACGACGACAGCATCGGACTCAGCGTAACGTACCCCGCATCACCGTGGATCCGTGGCGGCTTTGAACTGGGCGATTTTATCGTGCCTGGCTATGTGCTGCGACTGTGGTCGGCACCGTCATCGACCGCCACGACCGCCACGACCGGCGACCGTACGACCAGTTACGCCAATCGGCTGGCCATGTTCATGCAGTTTCCGGGCCGAGCCTACACGCCGCAGGAACTGCTCAATCTCAGCATTCCGGGCCTGACGAGCACCGGAGCAAAAGTCCTGGAGAAAGACGTGCGCAATGTTGCCGGGAAGAAGGCCATGTGGCTGTTGGTCGAAGGCAAAAGCAAAACCGGTTCGAATTTGACCGGTCAGGGCAATGTAGCGACTCGCCAGCTATGGATAGCGATTCCCCGAATCCACAACGGCAACCACAACATCGTGGTCTTCCTGCTAAACGCCCCGTCCACCGACTACGCCGCTCGCGTGCAGGACGTCGAGGCAATGTTGAAGACGCTGAAGGTTGAGTCGGACTGAGAACGGCTCGATTCCCCGCATTTCCGCCAATTTCCCTGCAAAAAGCGGTGTGTCCGAGGGCTCCGTATGCGCCGGTTTCGCGATTGCAGAAAAGTTTATGAATTTCCTGGGTTCACATGAGGCAAACCGAATTCGCTTCACGCATTGAAGGTGAGCCACCACTGGAATTGCCCCGCGGGTGCTCAAATTACGCCTGAACTGATCGCTTCGGGTGCTGTCCGTCGCGGCGAAAGCTGTCTTCCTTCAAATGCTGATGCCTGTTCATATGTCCATGAAATCATTTCTTCGCAAGCTCCGCACATCACGAAAACAACGCCAGTACCGGCGGCAATTAACGACTGAGCGTTTGGAAGAACGCTGTTTGCTGGCAGCGGACATTTTACTTTCGAACGATTTTGTCCTCGAGAAACTTGTTGTTGATTCTCCCGTCGGAGATCTGACTGCGGTCGATCCGGATGGAACAGTCCCTTATACCTGGTCCATCCGGGATTATTGTGGGTAGAGGTCGAGTCCTCCGCAGTAGAAGAGGATGGCGGTTTTGAAGTTGTCGCGGTTTCGGTATCCGCCGACTCTTCGTTTGATGGCCATGATTTTGCTGTTCATTCCTTCGGCGACGGCGTTTGTGATTCCGTGAGTGCAGTAGCTCACCACATTGGCTAAGCGTTCTTTGATCGTGCGAGCGACTTTCTTCATTGGCTCCAGCTTTGTGTGGATGACTCGCTTGTACCAGTCATTGAAGAACATCGTGGCCTCTGCCGGAGTGTCATGAACCCAGAGGTCTCGCAGCATTTCCTTGTAGGCCCACGCTTTGCCCGTGAGTAACTCTGCCTTCCATGCGGCATCAAAGCGTTCCTGCTGTTTCTCGGTAAGATTCTCCTGGCCTGAAAGCCACAGATACCGAGTTCCCGTCAATCGATCATCGCCTTCGGCGCGAAGCTTCTTCTGCTCCGACCGACGGACCTTGTCGACGGCTTCGGTCGCCAGCTTCATGATGTGAAAGCGGTCGTGCACAATCTTCTGTTCGGCCAATGCAATGTTGCCTTTGGTGCTCTTGACGTATGCGGCACTCATGTCCATCGCAACCGCCTCCACAGACTGCTTTTCACTGTCTGAAAGCTGATCGAAACAGGCATCAGCGGCTGCCGTGTCATGACCATCGGAAATCGCTTCGACAGTGCTCTTGTCCAGATCGTAGATCAGCGTGATGTAGTTGTGTCCTTTTCGAAAGGCTTTCTCGTCGATGCCGATTCGAGGGAGGTTCTTCGATTGTTTGCGATCCTTCCCGCGAGCCACCGCCTTCTGCAGAATGTGCCACGATTCATCCCATGAGATCCCCAGAATGCTGCACGCCCCTTTCACGGTTTGTGTGGCCAGAAGAACGTCGATGGCGAAGCGTTCAAAGAACAATGAGAAGCGGCTGTTCTTTTCCGCCCAGGGAAGCCTGATCTGTTTGACGCCATGATCCGGGCACTTCACGCGAGGCGTGCGGGCATGAAGGATGGTCGCAAATTGCATCGTGTCCAGATGCCGCCATTGGCGAGACTTCGTGTGGTCATAGCACGGCAGCTGCCTGTCGCAATCCGGACAGCAAAAAGTTTCGCCCTCGCCATGTTCGACGAAAACGTCGACCTGTTGAGCTTCCATATCCAGCTGAACGTCCGCCACAAACCACGGCCCCGTCAGTCCCAAAATCTGTTCGTAAAAGTCTGTTCCCTGCATCCCACGAAAACTAACGAATTAACGCCTCACCCACAAAGAACCCGGATGGACCTTATACCTTCGAGCTGCTTGACGGGGCAGGTGGCGAGGACAACGCCAGCTTTAGCATCAATTCGAACCAGTTGGTTACTGCTGAAATATTTGACGACGAACTGAAGGATGCGTATTCGGTGCGTGTTCGTGCGACAGACAGCATGGGTGTGGTGACCGAAAAGGCATTGGCGATCGAAGTGCTCGACACCGACGGGGACTACTACGATGTGATCGGCACCGGCGGGAATGATGTCTTCACGGCGCAATACATTGGCAGCGGGACCAACGAATGGTTGGTGAGACGCGGAGGGACAACTGTATTTAACGGCCAGCTTGCCGCCCCAACGACCAAGCTGCGGATTCTGGCAACCAGCGGCACTGACACTATTACGATCCAGGGAACTGGTGGTGACGATACGTTCGCAGTCGATGGGCAGGCGATTGAAGTCAACGGCTTTACAGTGATCGGCCAAAGTGTCGAAACGCGACGGATCTTTGCGAGCAGTGGCACTGACACGTTGATTGGGCCTGACACGAATAGTGTCTGGACGATCGATGACTTGAACGATGGCACGTTGAACACGTCGACGAGTTTTTACGATGTGGAATCGCTGGTCGGTGGTTCGGCGGATGATACCTTCCGGTTTACCGGGGGGCGTTTTGACTATGTCGGGACACTGGATACGGGTGATGGCTGGGACACACTGGACTACTCCGGGTTTTCCGACTCGGTGTTCGTCAGTTGGAACACGAACCGAGCCACCGGTGTAGGCTCCAGCAGCGGAAGTGCGGGTGCCGCTTTGGGCTTTGAGTCAGTAATCGGCTCAGATGCTTCGAGTGAGACTGTTGAGGGTCCTGATTCGGTGAACGAATGGCGCATCACTGGTGAAAATACAGGAACACTCAACAACGGGCAGTACGGCTTTACCAACGTCACAAATCTCAGAGGTGGTCCTCAGGAAGACGTCTTTCTGATCGAAAGTGCAGGGGCGCTGTCGGGTTCGCTCACCGGGAGCACGTCGGATCGCATTGAATTAGCCGACCGCGTCGCGCCGATCGATGTCAATATTTCCGATCGCAACATTCCCGGTGTGCTTGGCAGCTATTCTGGTGGGGAACTGCTGATCGAAGGCGACAACGATAACCGTCTCCTCGGTAGTACGGGCAGTTTGTCTTTGCAGTTGAATGCTGATGGCACCGCCACTGCGAATGGTGTGCACTACAGTTCCGGTTTCGCTCAGTTCGTGGGTGGCAGTGGTACGGAATCGTTGTTCGCTCCCGAGTTGGCGGCCGACTGGTATGTGACCGGAGAAGATACCGGCTACGTTCTCATTGACGGACAACGCTTCGACTTTGCCAACGCGGAAAATCTCTACGGCAGTGACGCTGTCGACACGTTCATGGTTCAGATCGGCGGAAACTGGAACCGTAGCTTGATTGGGCAAGGCGGAGACGATGTGTTCACGGTCCTCGGCGACGTGAGCAGCATCAGTGCCGGCAGTGGCACCGACCTTTTGATCGGGCCTGACACAAATAGCCTGTGGACGATCGATGATTTGAACGATGGCACGTTGAACACGACGGCAGCTTTTTACGATGTGGAGTCGCTGGTCGGTGGTTCGGCGGATGATACCTTCCGGTTCACCGGGGGGCGTTTTGACTATGTCGGGACACTGGATACGGGTGATGGCTGGGACACACTGGACTACTCCGGGTTTTCCGACTCGGTGTTCGTCAGTTGGAACACGAACCGAGCCACCGGTGTAGGCTCCAGTGGCGGCACTACGGGAGCGGCCACTGGTTTTGAAGCGGTGGTTGGTTCGGGCGCTTCGAGTGAGTCTGTTGAGGGCCCTGATTCGGTGAATGAGTGGCGCATCACTGGTGAAAATACAGGAACACTCAACAACGGCCAGTACGGATTCACCAACGTCACAAGTCTCAGAGGTGGTCCTCAGGAAGACGTCTTTCAGATCGAAAGTGCAGGGGCGCTGTCGGGTTCGCTCACCGGGAGCACCTCGGATCGCATTGAACTAGCCGACCGCGGCGCGCCGATCGATGTCAATATTTCCAACCGTAACATTCCCGGAGTGCTTGGCGGCTACTTCGCTGGGGAACTGTTGATCGAAGGCGACAACGATAACCGTCTCCTCGGTAGTACGGGCAGTTTGTCTTTGCAGTTGAACGCTGATGGCACCGCCACTGCGAATAGTGTGCACTACAGTTCCGGTTTCGCTCAGTTCGTGGGTGGCAGTGGTACGGAATCATTGTTCGCTCCCGAGTTGGCGGCCGACTGGTATGTGACCGGAGAAGATACCGGCTACGTTCTCATTGACGGACAACGCTTCGACTTTGCCAACGCGGAAAATCTCTACGGCAGTGACGCTGTCGACACGTTCATGGTTCAGATCGGCGGAAACTGGAACCGTAGCTTGATTGGGCAAGGCGGAGACGATGTGTTCACGGTCCTCGGCGACGTGGGCACCATCAGTGCCGGCAGTGGCACTGACACGTTGATCGGGCCTGACACAAACAGCCTGTGGACGATCGATGATCGGAACGATGGTACGCTGAACACGACGACGAGCTTTTATGATGTGGAGTCATTGGTCGGTGGTTCGGCGGATGATACCTTCCAGTTTACCGGCAGTAGTTCGGACTACATCCAGGGGACGCTGGATGGCGGTGGTGGTTGGGACACCCTGGATTATTCACAGTATTCGTACACAGTGTTCGTCAGTTGGAACACGAACCGAGCGACGGGAGTAGGCTCCAGTGGCGGCACTACGGGAGCGGCCACTGGTTTTGAAGCGGTGGTTGGTTCGGGCGCTTCGAATCAGTCTGTTGAGGGCCCTGATTCGGTGAATGAGTGGCGCATCACTGGTGAAAATACAGGAACACTCAACAACGGCCAGTACGGATTCACCAACGTCACAAGTCTCAGAGGTGGTCCTCAGGAAGACGTCTTTCAGATCGAAAGTGCAGGGGCGCTGTCGGGTTCGCTCACCGGGAGCACCTCGGATCGCATTGAACTAGCCGACCGCGGCGCGCCGATCGATGTCAATATTTCCAACCGTAACATTCCCGGAGTGCTTGGCGGCTACTTCGCTGGGGAACTGTTGATCGAAGGCGACAACGATAACCGTCTCCTCGGTAGTACGGGCAGTTTGTCTTTGCAGTTGAACGCTGATGGCACCGCCACTGCGAATAGTGTGCACTACAGTTCCGGTTTCGCTCAGTTCGTGGGTGGCAGTGGTACGGAATCATTGTTCGCTCCCGAGTTGGCGGCCGACTGGTATGTGACCGGAGAAGATACCGGCTACGTTCTCATTGACGGACAACGCTTCGACTTTGCCAACGCGGAAAATCTCTACGGCAGTGACGCTGTCGACACGTTCATGGTTCAGATCGGCGGAAACTGGAACCGTAGCTTGATTGGGCAAGGCGGAGACGATGTGTTCACGGTCCTCGGCGACGTGGGCACCATCAGTGCCGGCAGTGGCACTGACACGTTGATCGGGCCTGACACAAACAGCCTGTGGACGATCGATGATCGGAACGATGGTACGCTGAACACGACGACGAGCTTTTATGATGTGGAGTCATTGGTCGGTGGTTCGGCGGATGATACCTTCCAGTTTACCGGCAGTAGTTCGGACTACATCCAGGGGACGCTGGATGGCGGTGGTGGTTGGGACACCCTGGATTATTCACAGTATTCGTACACAGTGTTCGTCAGTTGGAACACGAACCGAGCGACGGGAGTAGGCTCCAGTGGCGGCACTACGGGAGCGGCCACTGGTTTTGAAGCGGTGGTTGGTTCGGGCGCTTCGAATCAGTCTGTTGAGGGCCCTGATTCGGTGAACGAATGGAGCATCACTGGTGAGAACGCAGGGACACTCAACGATGGGCAGTACGGCTTTACCAACGTAGGCGTTCTGCGGGGAAATTCCCAGGAGGATGTGTTCATCATTGAAAGTGACGGGACGTACTTCGGTTCATTCGTTGGCTACGGGGGGACCGACCGACTTGAACTGGCCGAACGCAGCGAACCACTGGAAGTCAGCGTCAATGCCCGCAGTATTCCCGGAGTACTTGATTCCTACTCGTTGGAAAAGGTTGTTGCACAGGCCCCCGCCGACAATCAATTGCTGGGTAGCGAGGCGAATACAAATTGGCAGGTCGCTGCCAACGGGGACATCGTGGTCAGCTCCGTGACTTACACCGGCTTTGATTCCATTCTCGGCGGCAGCGGGGATGACACACTGCTGGTTGACTACACCGGCGACAACCTGGAAGCCGCATTGCAAATCGCCTTTGACGGCGGTCCGGGAGGAAACGATGGCATCGGATTCACCGGCGGAAACTTCAACACCGTGTCCTACGATCCGGCTCAGGGAACGCTGCAACTCAATGATGTGACGCTCGAACTGACGACCGGAAATCTGATCAACCTTACCAATTCCGCGATCACGAATTTGACGGTCAACATTGATCAAGCCAACCTTGTTGCAACCGATATCGCGACTACGCTCAGCGGCTCCAACACAACAGATACGCTCATAGCCTTTAGTGAATCGCTGGGCGGTATCCTGGTGCGTAACGTGACCGGACGTTTGAGCATCCAGGGCGACGCGGTGGACAGCGACAGCATTACCCTCGGAAAGCTCGGTAGTTCGTTCTCCGCTGATGTCGTTGTTGACGGACGTGGCGAAACTGATCAGGTTGCCTTCGACGACACGTTCGTTCTGAAAAACAATGACGATTTGGAGGTCTTCGCGGAACTGATCACCACCGCCGCCAACGCCGTCGTGCGGACTCAAGGGACAGGGCGAGTCATGTTCTACGGCGACGAGTTTGAGCTGGATCTCACGTCCACGATCGAGTCCGCCAACTCTGTCACTGTTGCTCCGATCTCTTCCAATCGGAATATCGAATTGGGAACAACCAACGTGAACGCGTTGAGCCTATCGACATCAATGCTCGAGCGAATTCTGTCGCCATCGCTCACTATCGGTCGCGCTGGCATTCCCGGCGGCACGCTGTACGAGGGTGACATTACGGTTGCCGGTGACGTGACTTTGGCCGCGAATACCAATCTTCAGGTCACGACGGCTGGGGATATCGTCCTTGGCAGCACGATCGACACTTCAGGAGGCACTCTGTCGCTGAGTCCTGGTGATTCACCCCATGCCGTGCACGTCGCCTTGTCACCTACGAGTGTGATTGCCAGCGAGCTGTCTATCGCGTCTGGCAGCAACCTTCGTTTCACCATCAATGGCACCACGGCGAACAGTGAATACTCTCAGCTTAACCTGATCGGTGCTCTCGATTTGACGGGGGTTAAATTGGTGATGGACGGCGAGTCTGAACTCAGTCTTGAAGACAGCTTCGTGCTCATCAACAACGATGGCACCGATTCCATTTCAGGAACTTTCGCCACCTTGCCGGAAGGGAGCGTTATCAACGGCTTCCTCGAATCACCGCTTAGTGCCAAGGTGTCTTATTTGGGCCTGGACGCTGCCACCGGCAACGACTTTGTGTTAGCTGTAATCCCGCCGCCTAACATGGCGCCTGTGGCCGACGCCGGCGGGCCTTACCAGGTCGATGAAGGTGGAACCGTGCAGTTGGATGCCTCAGGGTCGCGTGATCCAGACGCGCCGGACGAGACGCTGACATTCGAATGGGATTTGGATGGCGATGAGATCCTCGGAGAGACCGGGACCAGTGCTCAGCACGGGGACGAAGTCGGCAGGAATCCAATCTTTGAGGCCGGTCTACTGGATGGGCCAACAAACGTGACGGTTGAAGTGCGTGCGACCGATAATTCTGGTGACTCACACACGGCCACTGCAACCGTCTCGGTCAGGAACGTGGCGCCCACGATCTCGCTTGATTCTGTGGTCACAGTCGTCAGTGGCACCCCCTTGACGCTCGTAGGATCGTTCGTTGACCCGGGACCGGATACCTGGACGGCCACCGTGAACTACGCGGACGGTTCCGGCGATCAGTCACTGACGCTCAATGGCGACGATTTTGAATTGGCTTATACCTATAACAGCGCTGGCATTTATACCGCCCTTGTCACGATTGACGACGGGGACGGCGGCGTGACCAGCAAGAGTCTGACTGTCGAGGTGGCACTGCCGCCGTCGCCGGATTTGACGTTGATCTCGTCGGATGTGTTGTTCAATCCGATCAATCCGTCTGTCGGTGATGCGGTCAATTTTATAATCGATGTCACCAACGCAGGGACGCTTGCCGCAACTAACGTCCCTGTCAGTATTCAGGTGTACGATGCGGACGGCGAGGATTTTGTAGAAATCGGTCGCCGCGTGATAGCATCGATCGCTGCGGACCCGGAAGAAATCGATCCGAACTCCGTCGTACAGTTCGGCTTTACCTGGGATGGCGCGAACGGCCAGCCCGCACTGCCGCTCGAGGATGCGTACCTGCTGGTCCGCGTGGTGGTCGATCCTGACTCGACGATCGAAGAACTCGATGAATCAAACAACGATGCCATTCAAGTCTTGCAAATCGGCAGCCCCGCTACCGGTTCCGCCGCGCTTGTGGCGAATGTTCCTGATCGCACTTTCTATAGAAACGAACTGGTGGTGGTCGGCGGCCAGGCGTTTTATGACTTTAGTACGCTTCCCGGTACCGACGACTTTCCAGTGCAGAATGCGAGCGTGACGACTCGCTTGATCGACCAGAACGGCCAGGTATTGAGGGCCTCAGGGACGCGTACGGCGATCAATGGGAATTTCCGGGACATCTTTCGAACGCCCGAAGAAGATGGAGACTACACGCTGCGGTTTGAAATCAGTGATGGGACGTTTACCGAAGTCTTTGAAGCGACGCTCACTGTCAACGGTGAATCCCCTGATCCTTTGCCACCGGGACCGCGTGGCCCAGCGGGCCCCGGCTACGTTTTTTCGTCTTCGCTGCTGTTCTCACATCCCACGTTGCCGCCAGTAGATCCTCAACCGGAGGATCTGACAAATCCGCAAATCGGAGACCTGGTCACCATCACTGGCGTTTTTGACTATGACCTGGATGTTGAGCTGCCAGAGGTCCAGGTGACCTTCAACGACCTGTTTCCCGTACTCGGCCAGATGCGAACGTTCGAGATCGGCAGTGGCTCAGTCAGTTTCCCCGACGGTGGATCGACCGGACCTGCGTTTCTGCCGATGGACTGGACGCCAACAGCCGAGGGCTATCATATCATTCAGGTGATCGCGGAGCCGGATTTCAATTTCCGAGCTCATACCCGCACAACCCGCGCGGTCCTGGTTGGTGATCTGGACACGACATCGCTGAGCGTCGAATACGATTCGGAGATTGTTCCCGATCCGCCGCCGGCATTCGCACCACTGAGTTTTGGGTTCAGGGGTTTTGCCGCAGCGGCGATGGCGGACAGTGAAACTCCCGCGCCCGGTGATACGCTCAAGTTTACTCTGAGTTACGAGAACACCGGCTCAACAACCATCACCGGCGGAGTACTGATTGACGATTTCGATGAAACGCTGTTAGGCATGCCTACCAATATTAGCAATGATGGCATCGTCGACGGAAATATCATCCGCTGGGAACTGGGTGATATTGCGCCCGGCACATCGGGAACGGTGTCCTACGAAGTGACGATTAAATCGACGGCTGAGTTTCCGCCCGGGTCGGCGTTTGTGCTCAACACGGCGATTCTGAATGCTGACCAGGCTGTGGCGGCAAGCACCAGCGAACTGACCGTCAGCAACAACGCTCCGGTCATTACGGGCCTCAACATCGACAGTTTGGTTGATGAAAACGGCGACGTGACGCTGACCGGCACGTTTAGCGATGCCAGTTCGACAGACAGTCATACCGTCGGCATCGACTGGGGCGACGGGCGAAGCGACACGCTGACGTTTTCTGCTGGCGAGCGTTCGTTCTCCATCGGACACACTTATGACCTTGGAGTTGTGCCTTCGGTGGAAAATTACGAAGTTTTTGTTGGCGTGATGGATGGATCCAGTCAGTCTGACAGCAAAAGCGCGACTACGTCCGTGTCGGGTGTGTCGCCGCCATCGGTCACTGCCGACGTAGCCACGATCACCGTCGATCAAGGCGACATCGCCAGCAACACCGGCATTTTCGCGGATACCGTTGGCGATGTTGTGATCGTATCGGCGTCGATCGGTACCGTCACCCAAAACGGTGAAGCAAGTGGAACATGGTCGTGGTCGTTGGATACCACGGACGCACCGGCGGAGACTCAAACGGTCACGATAACCGCCACCGATCGTGGCGGACTGACTACTCAAACGACCTTCACACTGACCGTGATCGCTGCGCCAGATTCGACGCCAGTGATCGATTCCCTCACCACCGATGCGACAACGATCGGCGACAAGGCGGCCGGTGAAACGGTGACGCTGACGGCGGCTCTTTCAGATTTCTCGGCCGCTTCTCTGCCAGCGATGACCATTCGCTGGGGCGATGGCTCGGCAGATTCAGCCAACATCAGCTCAACCGGCGCGATTGTGAACACTCATACGTATGCGGACGGCGGCGTTTACACTGTCACGCTCAGTTTTGATGACGGCGACGGCGAGTCGGCTTCCACTGAGGCGCTTCTCAGTGGGGTTGGCATACAGGATGGAGTTCTGAATGTTGTTGGTTCGGCGGGCCTGGACCAAGTCATCCTGCAACGTCGCAGCGGGGCCAGTTATCTGATCCGTTCGAACACGCTTGGCACTCATAACGTGTCACCGACTGCCTTCACCAGCATCTATGTGCAACTGGGCGATGGCAACGATCGGTTCAACGCATTGGGCAACTTCGAAGCGCCTCTGATCGTCGATGCCGGAGCGGGGAATGATCGCTTGGTCGGTAGCCGAGGTGGCGATGTCCTGTTGGGAGGCGAAGGTAACGACTACATCTGGGCCGGATCAGGCAACAACATCGTCATCGGAGGAACGGGCCGCGACTTTATCTTTGGCGGCTCGGGCACAGACCTGCTGATCGCGGGGACAACTAAGTTCGACCAGGATTCCGCAGCACTGCGTAAGCTTCAAGCCGAATGGACGTCTGAGCGATCGGTGCAACAACGAATCGCCAACCTGTACAACGGCTCGGGATCAACAAATCGCCTGAATGAAGACAACTTTCTTACCGTTGGCACAGAAGGCAGTGTGCAGGACGATGACGAACGTGACCTGCTGTTTGGCGGAGGCAGCATGGACTGGTTGTTTTACGACAAGCAGGAAGACATCGCGTACGGAACATTGGGCGATCTTCTGAACAACGACCTGGATGACCTGTTCAACGATTAAAGTCGTTTCCCTTATGTTGTGGACGATTCGGGCTCGCGTGAAGCACGCCTTCACAGTGCGAAACGCTTGTTTCGCGGCCACCTGGCAACGAAATGCGCCGGAGCAATATTACGTGTCCGACTCGCGTTCCCGCACATCGAATTCCAGTTTCCACCGGCGGTTGCTCGCCTTGTTGACGCACCATAATTCCAGAACTCCGAGTTCCGTCACGCGGGATTGGAAATTGACGGGCACCCATGTTTCGTCCGAGTCATCGTCTTTCGGTAACTCGGCTTCCAGGTTGACGGTTTCCACCAGTTCGTCTTCGTCCCACGACTGCAGCAGCGTGCCGGGTTCGTCGTTGGTACGGACGGTGGAACCGAAGAAACGGAACCGCGCGGGTTGACCGACGACGAGGCCGATCTCACCGGACGGCACGTCGCGTTCGGTGCCTTCTTCCATTCCCTGAGGCACCACGCAGAGGGCTCGCAGCGGACGCGGGGCGCCGGGGATGGCGAGGCCGGCGGATTCGATGCCGACGTACCAACTGCGAGCTGACCCACCTCGAATGCGCAGCGAGCCGTTGGCTCGCGTCCAGCCGTAAAAGGCGGCTCCCAGCGCGACCGCGTTGTCGAGGTCATGGACGCCCGCCAGAAGTTGCGGCGGGTTATCGTCGTACCAGGTTCCAACCACGTTCATCAGCCGTTCGCGCAGCCGGTCGGCTCGAAAAACTCCGCCGTTAAACAGAAGGTAGGTCGGCTGGACGGATTCGCCTTCGCCGTGACGGCTGAGAAAATCGGCGATGTGCCGCGTAATGCCGGTGTCGGATTCGTACGGCAGTCCGATTTCCTGGAAGCCCGTCATCATCTGCCGCTGCGGTTTGTCATGCAGACCGGCTTCTGGAAAGAAGCCGTCCATGAGTAGCTTGGCGGCGGCGTCTCGTTGAAGTTCCACGCTGACAGTGCCGCCGATGAGTTTGCTGCCGCGACCCAAAACGGAAACGGTATGAGTTTCCGGGCCGTCGTCCACGAACAAACTTTCCTTGGCGTTGCGACACGAATGCCACAGCGACACCGACTGCCACGGATCCAGTTTCACGCCCTGTTGTTCGAACTGTTGCGACGCGTGGTACGCCAGCGCGAGGTCCATGTTGTCACCGCCGACCAGCAAGTGATCTCCGACGGCGCGCCGGCGCAGTTCCAGGTCGCCGTCTTCGTCGACAATGTCGACCAACGTCAGGTCCGTCGTGCCGCCGCCGACGTCGCAAACCAGAAGTGTTTCGCCGGCCGTGAGGGTGTCTCGCCAATTGTCGCCCATCTGCTGCAGCCATGCGTAAACGGCGGCCTGAGGTTCTTCCAGCAGCACCAGGCTTTCGGGCAGGCCCGCCTTGAATGCCGCGTCGCGCGTGAGTTCTCGCGCGGCCGGGTCGAAGCTGGCGGGCACGGTAAGGACGACCTGCTGATCGGCAATTGGTTCTTCGGGGTGAGCAGCGTCCCAGGCTTCGACCAGATGTTCGAGGTACCGCAGCGTCGCATCGACGGGTGAGATCTGCGGATTTCCTTCCGGAGCCTGCCACGGCAGAATCCGCGACCGGCGATCAACTCCGCCATGACACAGCCAGCTCTTCGCGGCCCCGACCGTCCTGTCCGGGTTGTCCGCCGACTGCCGACGAGCGAACTCACCCACCGCGTAATCCTGCCCCGGACACCACGGCAGATCGCAGGTGCCGCTTTGAGCTTCCGCATCGGTGGCGAGGTACGTGAACGACGGGAGCGAATTTCGTGATTCAACCGTGCCGCGATCGACCAGCTGCGGAATGGGAAGAATTTCGGCCTGCGGTTTTTCTGCGTCCAGCCGAACAAATGAGACAACGCAGTTGGTGGTACCAAGGTCGACGCCGATGGCGTAGGTGGAGGACATGTTGTGAAGTCAGTGATTCTTGATTGAAAAGTGATAGCTTGGGTCGGCGTGATTCAGCGTGAACAAACGCTGTTCAACGGATGAAATCTGTCGGTGTGGCAAACAATTCTCGACGGACGCGGCCGCCTTCGAATTCTACCTGGCATTTCCCTCTGGCCACCCCGTCGAGCGGGCCATTCTATCCCGCTGAGTTATTGTTTACCAGGACGACACAGGGCAACTCTGTCAGGCGGATCGGGGTGCATCCGCTGGTTGGGGCAGAGCGAACTGCAGTGGGACTCGCCCGAGTTCCTGCGATTCGAACGCAGATCGGAATTTCTGGCGAAATCCACGACATCTTTGTGAGCGGATGCACCTGCGGGTCGCTGATGCACCCGCGGGTCGCCAGGGAAGCAGGTCATTAGTTGCAGCGGGCCTGAATTCCGGTGACACTATCCGGCATGATTCAGACCTCATTCAACACGTGCGTCATTGTCGTCCTGACGCTGGCTGCGGCCTCGGCAGGCGAAGTTGACTTTAGTCGCGATATTCGCCCGATTCTGTCGGACAAATGTTTCCTGTGCCACGGCCCAGCTGAAGACACTCGCGAAGCCGACTTGCGGTTGGATGTGCGCGACGCGGCGATCGAAGCCGGCGCGATTCAGCCCGGCGATGTCGCGAATAGTGAACTGCTAAACCGCGTGCATTCCAACGATGCTGATGTCGTCATGCCACCACCTTCCGTCGAGAAGAAAATCTCACCGAAAGAAGCAGCGCTGCTGAAGCAGTGGATCGCTGAAGGTGCGGAATACAGCGAGCACTGGGCCTTCGTACCTCCGCAACGCCCGCCGCTGCCAGAAGGTTCGTCAGATGAGTTGCACGCAAAC
Source organism: Fuerstiella marisgermanici (assembly GCF_001983935.1). Classification (GTDB taxonomy): domain Bacteria; phylum Planctomycetota; class Planctomycetia; order Planctomycetales; family Planctomycetaceae; genus Fuerstiella; species Fuerstiella marisgermanici. Next base: position 6,396,453 of record NZ_CP017641.1, read on the forward strand.
GCGATTGATGCTTTCGTCGCAGCAAGGCGAACGGAACAAGGCCTGTCACCGAGCAAGCCAGCCGATCAAATCACCTTGATTCGCCGCGCGTACCTGGATCTGCTTGGCCTGCCGCCGTCGCCTCAGCAGGTGGATGCCTTCGTCGCGGATAAACGGCCCGACGCTTATGAACGTCTGGTAGACGGCCTCCTGGAGTCGCCCCACTTTGGTGAACGCTGGGGCCGATGGTGGCTGGACGCGGCTCGATACGCTGATTCGGACGGCTATGAAAAAGACAAACAACGCAGCGTGTGGTTCTATCGCGATTGGGTCATCAATGCGATGAACGACGACATGCCGTACCGCGACTTCGTCATTCAGCAAATCGCGGGCGACCTGTTGCCGAACGCCGGTCAGTCGGAATTGGTGGCCACTGGCTTCCTGCGGAACTCGATGGTCAACGAAGAAGGCGGGGCCGATCCCGAACAGTTTCGCATCGAAGGCATGTTCGACCGCATGGACGCCGTGGGCAAAGCGATCTTGGGCATCACCACACAGTGTGCTCAGTGCCACACTCACAAGTACGATCCACTCAGCCATCGCGAATACTACCAGATGTTCGCCGCGCTGAATGACTTTCATGAAGCAACGGCCACCGCGTTTACGCCTGAACAGCAAGCCATGCGAGATGACGTGTTGAATCGCATCGCCAGGATCGAAGCGGACTTGAGGCAGCGAGTGCCGGACTGGCCTCCACAACTGGATGTATGGTCATCCGAACAGGCGGCAAAGCTGGTGGAATGGCAGACGCTGGTCCCGACAGACATTCCGTACTCAGGCGAAAAATTTCGCGTGCTTCAGGACGGCTCCATCATCAGCGAAAGCTACGCTCCGACAAAAACCAACAACACATTCCGCCTGACAACGACAGCCGACAGGATCACAGCCTTCCGACTGGACGTGCTGACTCATCCCCAGCTTCCTCGCAACGGCCCGGGGCGTTCGATTTACGGCACCGGAGCCTTAACCGAATTCGAAGTTTCGATCGCGCCGGCCGACCAGCCGGAGAAGATTCGAAACATTAAATTTGTCGAAGCGTGGGCGGACGCGAATCCTGCGAAGTCGGATCTGCCAGCGGTCTACCACAACAAGGATCCGAAGACAGAAGACCGAATCACAGGGCCGGTCGATTATGCGATTGACGGCGACCACAAGACAGCGTGGTCAACCGACATCGGACCCGGACGTCGCAATCAGGATCGGCACATTGTCTTCATTCCGGAAGAACCTATCGCTGAAGAAGGCGATGTGATCCTGTCGTTCACGCTGCGGCAACTGCATGGCGGCTGGAATTCGGACGACAACCAAAACTATCTGCTGGGCCGCTACCGATTTTCTGTCACAGACAATGATGCTGTTTCAGAATCAAAACTGCCGTCTTCCGTGGAAGCGATTCTGCGATCTCCTGCCGGAACGCGCACCGCTGAGCAGCAAGCCGACTTGTTCCGCTACTGGCGGACAACCGTTCCCGAATTTTCTGACGCCAACCAGCAGATTGAAGAACTTTGGCAGCGGTATCCCGACAGCGATTCGCAACTGGTGGTGCGTGCGAAATTGAAGCCGAGAAAGACTCACATCTTCAAACGCGGCGATTTCCTGAGCCTCGGCGAAGAAGTGTCACCTGGCGTGCCTGAGTTCCTGAATCCGTTTCCACAATCGAATGAACCCGACCGGTTGAGGTTTGCCAGATGGCTGGTCGCCGATGACGCTCCAACAACTGCACGAGTCATCGTGAACCGCATCTGGCAGGCATACTTCGGCCAGGGCATCGTGGCGACGCCGGAGGACTTCGGTTTTCAATCGCCGCCACCCACGCATCCCAGGTTAATCGACTGGCTAGCGGTCGAACTGATGGACAACAACTGGAGTCTGAAACACATTCACCGGCTGATCGCGACATCAGCAACGTATCGGCAGGCTTCGTTCCTGACGCCGCAACTGCAGGAACGCGATCCCTACAACAAATGGCTGGCTCGTGGGCCGCGCTACCGAGTGAACGCAGAAGTCGTGCGGGATGTGGCCCTGACGGCCAGCGGTTTGCTGAACAAAGAAATCGGCGGCCCCAGTGTTTACCCACCCGCGCCGGAATTTCTGTTTCAGCCGCCAGCCAGCTACGGCCCCAAGCAGTGGCAGTTGTCTCCGAAAGCTGAACAGTACCGCCGCAGTCTATACGTACACAGCTACCGCAGTGTGCCGTACCCGGCATTGCAGGTTTTCGACGCCCCCAAAGGTGACGCGGCGTGCGTCCGCCGACAGCGCAGCAACACGCCACTGCAGGCACTCGTGATGTTGAATGAACCTCAGTTTGTGGAATGCGCACGAGCGATGGCTTCACGCGTATTGCAGGAAGGAGGCGACACGGACGACGAACGACTTCAATACGCTCACCGATTGTGCGTCAGTCGTGCGGCGACGCCGGAAGAACTAAAGGTGCTGGCAGGGCTACTCGATCAGCAACGCAATCGTATCGAAGCCGATGAGATCAATGTGGAAGTACTGATCGGCGCGTCGCCCGGTCTGTACAAGTTGTTCGCCGGTCATTCGGCCGACGAATTTGCCCTATGGATCGTCGTGTGCCGAGCCATTCTGAATGTCGACGAAACCATTACCAAACAGTGAGCAAAATACGTACATGGCCGATTTAAAACTCACCGCGCTTCTCATCAACACTTCGCTGCAGAAGTGTGTGAAGTCGGTTCTGCTGATTGCCGTTGCACTGTCGGCAACACTTTCGCTTGACGCCGCAGAGCATATTGTCACGCCGGACACCGATCTGAAGCCTGTGCTTAAGCAAGTGAAATCGGGTGATTCGGTCGTGCTGCAAAATGGCACGTGGATTGATGCGGATCTGACGTTTGATGAACTGCCAGGCACGTCCAAAGCTCCCATTCACATTCGAGCTCAAACGCCAGGCAAAGTCATTCTGACGGGAGCAACCCAGTTTCGATTTTCTGGCAGCTACATCACCGTTTCCGGATTGCTGGTGCGCGACCCGACCGGCGTCAGCGACGTGATACAGTTTCGAACTCACAGCGAACGTCATGCCCAGCACTGTCGCGTGACGGACTGTTCGATTGAAGAATCCCCCGACTCTCACGAAAAGAAGGAGTCACGCTGGATCTCCATCTATGGAACCAACAACCGAGTCGACCATTGCTACACTGCGGGAAAGAAGAACCGAGGCACAACGTTAGTTGTGTGGGTGACTGAGCAGCCAGGGAATCACCGCATTGACCACAACCACTTTGGGCCTCGCCCGAAGCTGGGCAGCAACGGCGGCGAAACGCTCCGCATCGGTACCAGCGACGTTTCAGAATTCGATTCGAAGACGACCGTCGAGAACAACTACTTTCATGCCTGTGACGGCGAAGCAGAAATCGTTTCCAACAAATCGTGCGACAACGTCTACCGTCACAATACGTTCGATTCGTGCTCCGGTGCGCTGACACTGCGCCACGGGCATCGTTGTGTGGTCGACGGCAACGTTTTTTTCGGCCGCAAGCAGTCCGGCACTGGCGGAGTCCGCATCATTGGCGAATCGCACACCGTGACCAACAATTATTTCGAAGGCCTGCGTGGAGATTCGGAACGAGCGGCTTTGTGTCTGATGAACGGAGTTCCCAATTCGCCGCTGCATGAATACGCGCCGGTGCGGAATGCGAAAGTCGCGCATAACACGTTTATTGACTGTAAAGTCTCCGTTGAAATTGGGGTCGGAGTCGGGAAAAAGCAGTCTGCGGTGCCAGACAAGTGCGAGTTCGCGCACAATGTGTTTGTGCCCGGTAAGTGGGAACTGTTTCGCGTCCATGCTGATCCAACTGGCTTGTCGTGGGTCGACAATCGTCTGCAGCCTAGAACTCGCAAAGACACGCCGTTCAGAGAATTCCGCGAAACAAAATTGTCGATGCAGCGCACAGACGATGGCCTGCTGCGGCCATCGGGAAGTGATTCGTTCAAAGCAGCTTTGGCGTCAATGGTGTCTCAGGACATCGACGGGTTTCCAAGACAATCCAGCGTCATCTGCGGCTGCGACGACCCAACAACCAAGCATAAAACGTTAGCGAACGCGTCCAACACTGGTCCTTCGTGGCGGAAGCAAACACCATGAATCATCAACAGAAAAAAGCAGCAACGCAGTGAGCGATGAAGAACTCTACGCGATGTGTATCTGGGTCGACGCTGATGCGTGCCCGGGTGCCATCAAGGATGTGCTGTACAAGACAGCCAAACGGATGGACATCGAAGTCGTGCTGGTGGCGAACCAACCAATGCACATTCCTCGTTCCGATTTAATCCACCTGATCACCGTGCCTCATGGCGCTGACGTAGCCGACGACAAGATCGTCGAAATGATGCAGGTCGGAGACATCGTGGTCACCAGCGACATTCCTCTGGCAGCGCGAGTCGTCGAGAAGTCCGGCATCGCCATTGGCCATCGCGGCGAAGTCTTCGACGACAATACAGTTCACAGTCGACTCGCCGCACGCAACATGATGGACCAGCTTAGGTCGGCGGGAGTCGAAACAAGCGGCCCAAGTCCGCTCGGGCAAAAGGACGTGCAGATCTTCGCGAATGCTCTGGACCGCACGCTGACGCAGTGCTTTCGGAAGGGCATACAATAGAAGCTCGGCGTTTTTAACACGCCGAGCTTCCGGCCACTGTAGCGATCGAACACATCAGATTTTGCCGTCCAGGCCCATCTGATAGTACTTGTGAGTGATCTTGTCCTGATTCTCAAGCAGCCAGTCGATTGATGGCTCATTGTGCATGGCTTTGTGAATAGCCTGAGCCATCGCTTTGCGGTGAATGTCGAACAGCGCTTTGTGGTCGAGGTTGTCGTCTGTGATCACGCCGGGGTTCAGCCACACGCTGCAGATGATGCCCAAATCGTTGGCTTTTTCTTTCGGCAGGTCGCCCGCTCGCACAGCATCCAGAACACCGTTGGCAATGGCCGCCTGCACAGTGCCCATCAGGATGTTGGTGTACCGAGCATTCTTGACAGTAACTTTGCTAACACACAACGTCACCGGACGGACCTGTATATCGGTGTTCAAAATAGCAAACACCTTGGAATGCCCCATCGACTGGTCACCGGTTAGCGTGGCGAGTGCCGTGCCGACGGGACCATCCAATTCGCCAATGACAACTTCCGGCTCAGCGGCGGTGAAGGGCGGTCCGCCAGCAACAAGTGATTCGCCAGTGCGGAAAATAATACGGTCAGACATGGGGCAATTTTCTGTTGAGATTGAGAAGACAAAGTCGGCAGCACTCAGCGCTGTCGCTCGCAGCGAGGCAAGTTATCGAGACACGCGCCTTATCGCAATTGCCTGAACAGTTAAGCATTCTGCAACGGCTTCGTCAGCAGAATTGCGTCACTGCCGAAGAATTCGAGCTTCGCGGTCCACTTTGCAGCCAGCCACGTAAAGGTTTCGCGTGAGAAGAAGCTGATGTGAGTCGGATCGTTCTTGTAGTGCCAGGTCGCAAACGCTTCCGCGTCCAGAGCGAGTTTCGTCATAAGGCCCAGTACTCCACCGGGTTTGACGCAACTCCACAAACGGTCCAATTCGGTTGCGGGATCTGCAATGTGTTCAACCACTTCGCTGGCTGTGGCGAAGTCATACGTGGTTTGCAGCACGGACGTGTCGTGAGCGTAAAACGGATCGTAGATCGACATCGCGTGGCCCGCCTCTTCAAACATCACGGACAATGTGGGTCCGGGCCCGGAGCCGAAATCGAGTCCCCTGCTGCTGGGCGGAAGGCGCTGGTTGACTGGTTCAAACAGGCGGCTCAGAAAGCCACGATAGGCCATATCAGCGGGCGAATTCTGGTGCAGATCGTAGTGCGACTTTTCTTCTTCCGGCGTGAGATGATATTCCGACGGCACTGAGATCAGCCAACATTCCGAGCAACGCAGCCATGTTCGACGCTTGTCCTCGTAAAAGGGCAGGGTGGTCGCGTTTTGGCAGAGTGGGCATTCGTGCATCGTCATCATTGCTGGCAGTCGTTTCATTTGCGGAAGCGCGTCGATATCATAGCGGGTGCTGTCAGACTTCGGCAAAGTGCGTTTCTCGTGACAGCTTTTACGCTCAACAAAAGCCAGCACCGACATGACAAGTTTTCTCGCACAACCAAATGCAGCACTCGCCAAACGCCGCTGGTTTCTGCAGCAATGCGGCCTGGGAGTTGGCCAAATGGCGCTTGCGAGTCTGCTCGCTCCTTCGCTGACGGCCGACGAGAATCGTACTGACCCACTTGCACCAAAGCAGCCGCATTATCCGGGCAAAGTAAAGAACGTCATTCTGCTGTTTATGGGCGGCGGGCCCAGTCAGTTTGAGATGTTCGACTACAAACCCACGCTCGAAAAACTGGACGGAACTCTGCCGCCACCCGAACTGCTGAATGGCTATCGAGCCGCTTTCATCAACCCGAATTCCAAGCTGCTGGGCCCGAAGTACAAATTCGCAAAGCACGGCGAGTGCGGAGCCGAACTTTCTGAATTGTTGCCTCACACAGCAGGCATCGTCGACCACCTGTGCATTGTCAAATCCATGAAGACGGATGCATTCAATCATGCTCCGGCGCAGTTGATGATGAGCACCGGGTCGCAGCAGTTTGGCCGCCCAAGCATGGGGTCGTGGGTGACATATGGGTTGGGCAGTGAGACTCGTGATCTGCCCGCCTACATCGTGTTCAACAGCGGCAGCAAGGGGCCAAGTGCTGGTAGCGGAAACTGGAACTCCGGGTTTCTGCCGACCGTGTATTCCGGTGTCGAATTCCGAAGCAGCGGCGATCCGGTGTTGTATCTATCCAATCCGAACGGCATTGATACGACAATGCAGCGACAGACGCTCGACGCCGTCAACCAGTTGAACCGCGGCCGACTGGACGTGGTCGGTGATCCGGAAATCGCGACACGAATCAATTCGTACGAGATGGCGTTTCGGATGCAGGCGAGTGCTCCGGAAGCGATGGCATTGAAGGACGAACCACAGCACATTCTGGACATGTACGGCGCGAAACCGGGCGAAACGTCATTCGCCAATAATTGTTTGTTGGCTCGACGGCTGGTCCAGAAGGGCGTTCGGTTTGTGCAGTTGTTCCACGAATCGTGGGATCAGCACGGCAACCTGAAAAACGGCATCGCGGCGAACTGCAAGGACACCGATCAGGCCAGCGCGGCGCTGGTCAAAGACTTGAAGCAGCACGGCATGTTGAAAGACACGCTCGTGATTTGGGGCGGTGAATTCGGTCGCACGCCGATGGTGCAGGGCGGCAACGATGGCCGCGACCATCATCCGAATTCTTTCACGATGTGGCTGGCTGGCGGCGGATTCAAGGGAGGAACAGTCCACGGCTCGACTGACGAACTCGGTTTCAACGTGGCCGAAAATCCCGTCCACGTTCACGACCTGCACGCCACGATCCTGCATCAACTGGGCTTCAATCACAAGCAGCTGACTCACCGCTTTCAGGGGCGAGACTACCGGCTGACGGACGTGCATGGTGAGGTTGTGAAAGAACTGCTGGGCTGAGGCGCCAATGTCTGGCGCTCGGAGGCGTGCAGGCTTGAACAGCCTTCCAGACAACCGCAGAAGCGTTTCCGAGCGGTAGCTCGAATCGGCTGGCGGGCCAACCCGCCTACGGTGTTGCGACCAGAATTTGGTTGTCGACCTTCCGCACGCCGGGACGCAGCCGGACAAGGTTGGCGGCCAGGCGAGCGGCGTCGGTATTCGGAGCCTGGCCGGTCAGAACAGCTGTCCCTTGAGCGTCCACGCTAACGGCGACGGAACGCAGCTCTGGCCGCACGGTGGCGACACGCTGAATCGGTGGACGACTGCGGCCCATCAGAAGGTTGGTGCCTCGGGACGCCGGATAGGCGAATGCCAACCGCAGAGCAACTCGCACCTGACGCGGGGTTCCCGTTGACTGAGCCTGGCCGCCGGTGGGCACATCGGTATTGGTGATGGCTCGGAACTGCCGATTGCTTGTATTTTGAGTTTGGATGCCGCCGCCAACAAAGCCGCCCGCGTTGTTTCCGCCAATGAATGTGTCTGCGATGTTTCCACCCGCAACGGCACCGTCCTGAGACGCTCGGCCACCGGGGCCGGTGGTGGTCACTCCGCCGGGACCGTCAGTCGTGCCGCCTGCGTCAGCACCACCACCTGCTGCGCCGCCGCCACCTGTCGCCGCGTTTCCGCCGCCAGCGGCCGCTCCGCCACCGTTCAACTGACCGACCTGCGCGGAGGCCAATGGTGTGAGCAGCGAGAATGCGAGTGTAGCGGCCACAACCGCAAATTTTCGAAACAGCATTTGATCCATCCTTTGACACAAGCCATGCAGGCAATGTCGACCAACTCGATTCATTCTACCGGCTTCCGGCGCGGACGACACTCTTCGTATCGCAATTCCAACGGCATTCAAGCCCGCCTAACCCGCTACTAAGGGCGACCAGGCCAACAAATCCTCCTCTTTGTCAGGCCAAATCGGCTCATTCGCTTCAGTCCGACGTCCGGCCAAAACGATTGACGAAACCGACACGATCGCGTTCTCACTGCCGGAAAGTTGCATTGTGACAGTGATAAGACATCGCCGAACGCCTTGGCGATGACCGGCGTTTTCCACCAATCCCGGGGAATCGCTGCATTCGGTTCAGTGCGAGCTGACGGCCTGAGTACAATCCGGGGTCTATTACGTGACGGTGGCCTCCAGCCGCCGCGCCATATCAATGCTGACGCAGGAAGCCTCAGCCACGCCGGAACGTCCTGAAACACCATGTCACCCAAAAAACGCAGCCAGACCCCTTCCACGTCCACCGCTCCTGGTCAGTCGCGCCGCGGCAAGACGCAGACCAACATCGGCCGTCCCGCATTCCTGTCCGATGGCGAAAAGGGGACGCGGCTGCAGAAGTTTCTGGCCGTCGCCGGAGTTGATTCGCGGCGGCACTGCGAAGACTTCATTCGTGACGGCCGAGTCACCGTGGACGGCGAAGTGGTGACCAACCCAGCCGTTTCGGTCCAGCCTGACGACCAGGACGTGCGTCTCGACGGCGAACGATTGCGGATGCCTCGCTATCGCTACTACCTTCTGAACAAACCCAAAGGTGTGGTCTGTACCAACAACGATCCGGCCGGTCGTCCGCGAGCCGTGGATCTTTGCCCTAACATGGACCAGCGACTATTCACCGTCGGTCGCCTGGACGAAAACACCGAAGGCCTGTTGCTGGTAACCAACGACGGCGCTTTGGCCGAACACCTGGCTCACCCCCGCTACGAAGTTGTGCGGCGTTATCGAGTTCAGGTGGCCGGCATTCCAGAAAAAGAAGCGCTGGCCGAACTTCGCGACGGCATGTACTTTTCGGACGGCTTCTTCCGGTTTCAAAACCTGCGAGTACTCAAGAAGAAGGGCCGCAGCACATTCATCGAAATTGAACTGCAGGAAGGCAAGAACCGCGAAATCCGCCGCCTGTTCGCTCGAGTCGGTCATAAGGTGATCCACTTGCAACGAATTTCCTTTGGGCCGCTACGAGTCGGTCAGTTGGAAATCGGCAAGTGCCGCGAATTACGTTCTCAGGAATTAAAGGAACTGTACGACTTCATCCGCCAGGCGCCGCATTCGCGCAGCGTCGGAAAGCCGCGCCGCAAGCCGCGTGACGCAGCGAAGAAGAAGTTTGCCTCCGGCGGGAAGAAGTCGACTTCAGAAAAGTCGCCGGCGAAAGAAACGGGTTCACGTCGCGGAGCAGGCCGATACAGTCCGGTGAAAAAGGGTGCCGTGAAAAAATCGGCGGCGAAGAAGAAGTCGGTCAAGAAACGACCCTCCGCCGGAAAGAAGAAGGGCGGACGTCGCGGGAAGTAGATTCCTGGATGAGGCCCGTGTTTTTTACAAAAGGCGGACGTCTATCGCGTTGGATTCGATCGAATACTGCGGCACACTTTCTATGATTCGCCAACCAACGCCCGTCATTCAGTAAGTGAGCCAATGTCCGACACAACCACCGACTGCCTTCCCGGAATGATGTTTTCAGCTAAGCGGCACGTGGCTATGGTGGATACCGTGCGGCAGATGGCGACCGACACGTGGGCCGTGCGGATTCGGCAGCCGGAGCTCGCTAAGCAGATCACGCCGGGGCAGTTTTTTATGGTGCGGCAGCCGACCGGCAGCGATCCATTGCTGGGCCGTCCGTTCGCTTTGTACGACATCTATCACGATGACAATGAGGCACCAGCCGGTGTGGAATTCGGCTTCGTCGTGGTCGGCAAGCTGACATCGTTAATGAGCGGTTGGAAGGCGGGCCACGAAGTGGAAGTCTGGGGGCCGCTGGGGAACGGGTTTCCCGTGCCCACCGCGAAGCACGTGATTTGCGTGGCGGGCGGCATCGGACAGACACCGTTTCTGGGCGTCGTGCGAGAAGCTTTGGGGCACCAGCAGTACGGAGCACAGGCTCGGGCGTTAACTCACAAACCAGAATCCGTCACGTTGTGCTACGGTGTTCGATCGAAAGACTACCTGGCCGGGTTGGACGACTTCGACGTGCCCGGTTTGCAGCTTGAGGTTGCCACTGACGACGGCAGCTACGGGCATCACGGATTCGTGACGGCGCTGCTGCAGGAGTGCCTGGACAAACAGAAGCAGGATACTCAGGTGTACTGCTGCGGTCCGGAACCCATGATGAAGGCCGTCGCCGAATTGTGTGCCACGGAATCCGTGCCGTGCTTGTTGTCGCTGGAAACACCAATGGCCTGCGGCTTTGGAGCCTGCTTTAGCTGTGTGACGAAGGTCCGCGAAGACGACGGTTCATGGGACTATCGTCGCACCTGCGTGGAAGGCCCCGTCTTCGATGCCGAGCGGCTGGTTTTGTAGGTCGCGTCGAATGCCAACGTGGCCACAACCATCCCTCCTGCAATTTATTGCGGGAGGGGGCGAACGAGCAAAGCGAGTTCGGGGGAGGGCTGCCTGAGTAACAACTGCAGCAATCGTCCGCTGCGGCCACGGAGCAACGCCCCCTCCTGGACATTGCTTCGCTTCGTCCGACCTCCCCCGGACGCTTCGCTGGGGGAAGTGTGGCGCCGCGTGCTGGTGCATGCGGTATCGAGCAGCGTGTCTACTTGCGGAGTTTTTTCTGCAGCTTGTTTTTTGAATTCACCTGCACCACATTCGGCACGTGTTCGGCGCGTTCTTCTTCTGAGTAATCTGCATAAGTACAGATAATCACAAGGTCGCCGACTTCAAACAGCCGTGCTGCAGCGCCGTTCAGACAGATGACGCCGGAACCCGCTTCGCCCGGAATCGCGTACGTGGCGATGCGGTTACCATTCGTGATGTCATAGACTTCGACACGTTCGAATTCGACGATGTCGGCAGCTTCCATCAGCTTGCTGTCGACGGTGATGCTGCCTTCGTAATTGAGGTCAGCTTCCGTCACCGTGGCGCGATGGATCTTGGATTTCAGCAACGTACGTTTCATGTCAGTATTTTCGGTCACCGCAGCGTCGCTTCAAGCTTTTCTTTGCACGCGGCCAAAATGTCCTGGACTGCGGCCTCAACTTCCTCAGCCGTGAGAGTCCGGTCGGCGGCCAGAAAACGGCAGGAAACCAGGTACGACTTCTTATCCGCGTCGATGCCTTTGCCGCGATACTGACCGCTGAAAGACACGTCCTGCAGCAGACTTCCACCGGCTGACCGGACGACTTCGGACAACTCAGCCCATGTGACCGATTCGGCCAGCACGAGATTCAAATCGCGGGAAACGGTAGGAAAAATTGGCAGCGGAGCATACATCCGGTTCGGCTCGAACAGCTCTTCCAGCAGGCTGACGTTTACTTCGGCCACGGTCGCCGCGTCATGCAGGCCGACGGTATCCGTCAGCGAACGATCCAGCTCGCCCACCCAGCCAAACAGTCGCCCGTTTAGTTTCAGAGTCGCGCCACGGCCCTGTCCGAATTCCGCCAGGTCGGTTGGTTCGGCAGACAGCTCAGCAAGAGGCGCGACACGGTTCACAATCGATTCGACGATGCCTTTCACCTCAAGAAAATCGCTTCCTGCCACAAGGCCCAGCATCATCGGTTCGGCTTCGTGTTCCGGTTTTCCTTCACCGGCTGACAGATAGACTTTGGCGATCTCAAACAGTTTGGCGTTCGCCGTTCCATGCCGTTCGTTCTGGCGTCGACACTGCAACAGGCAGGGCACCAGACTTTGTCGCATCTGGTTTTCGTGACTGCGCGACGAATGGTTCACCGCCACGGCCGCGATTTCGCTGCGAGGTTTGAACAACTGGCGTTGGTCTTCGCTGACGAATGACAGAGTCAGCGATTCGAAAAAGCCGCAGCCTGGCAACAGAGTTCGAATAGCGTCCCCCACTTCTTCACGACGGCTTTTTGATGTTGCGACAACCGGCAGCGGAGTTGTGTCGGGAATCTGATCGTAGCCATGAATGCGAGCGACCTCTTCGATTAAGTCGCATTCCCTGGTGAGATCCAATCGCCACGACGGAGCCGTAAACGTGGCCGTGTCTGCCGATTCTTCGACGCAGTTCAGGCCCAGATCTTTGAGAATGCTTACACACTCGGCAGCAGGAATGTCGATGCCGAGGATGCGTTTGACCTGAGCGAACCGCAGCATCACCGGCTCAGAATCGCTCGGGCTGCTGCCAGCCACCACGGAACCGTCCAGCGTCGTGCCGCCCGCCACCTGCACAATCAGTTCGCAGCAACGCCGGGAAGCCCAGTCGATGTTATGCCGGTTGACTCGACGTTCGAAGCGAAACGACGACGGACTGTGCAGCTTGAGGGCTCGCGCCGTGGCGCGGACCGAAACGGGTTCGAAAGATGCCGTTTCCACCAGCACGCTGGTCGTACTGTCGGAAATTTCCGTATCCAGACCGCCCATCACTCCGGCAACCGCAACCGGCCGCTTTGCGTCCGCGATCACGCACATGTCGTCTGCCAGTTCGTATTCCTTCTGGTCGATGGCCGTGATCTTTTCGCCCTTGCTCGCTCGGCGAACGACGATCTGACCGCCCTGCAGTTTTTCAAAGTCGAAGGCGTGCAATGGCTGACCGCATTCCAGCATCACGTAGTTCGTGACGTCGACAACGTTGTTGACGGAATTGATTCCGGCCGCCAGCAGCCGATCTTTCAACCAGTCGGGGCTGGGGCCAATTTTCACACCATTAACAACCCGTGCGTGATATTCGTGACACAGGTCGGGGCAGTCGATTTGCACGGCGGCCGCGTCAGCCGATTTCTCGCTCGCGGCGACCGGAGCAGGTTCCGGCGATTTCAGTGTCTTTTTAAACAACACCGAAACCTCACGCGCGACTCCCAGATGGCCGAGGCAATCTGGTCGATTGCTGGTGACTTCCAGGTCAATCGCCACGTCGTCGCCGACGGGGTTGAATTCTTCCAGATTCAGCCCGGACATGGTGAGGCGATCCGTCAGATCTTCGACGGACATGTCCAGTTCAACGTATTCGGCGAGCCAGTTTTTGCTGACAATCATGGTGCAAGCTGCTGCGTAGGGCGAGGGTGGCGATCAACAGGGCGGGCAGTGTAGCGGATCCAGCGGATGGCCGAAACTGCTGCGGGGCGTTCAGCGAGGAAGTGGCTGCGAAGCTACTGGAGCTGTCGAAAATACGGCTCAGGCGAACGGATTCACGACCGTCAAGGACCCGTACGCCATCCCGGCGTCGAGGTCTTCAGAATAAAGCGTATCCACGCCAGCGTCGATGCACGCCGCCAACAACATGTTGTCCCAATGAGAGAGGCTGTATCGGGCGTAGAGTGACAGGGCGGTCGCAATAGCATTCCGAGACGGCGATACCAGAGGAAACACTCGCAGCCATTCTTCTATTTCCGGTGCGATATCCGTCGCAGGAAATCGTCCCGTCGCCGCGAATCTTCGCAGGCAGCTCAAATATTCCGCCGTCACCTGCCAAAGCAACACGGTGTCAGCTTCAGACACCAGTCGCGTGAGCAGATCAGATGCCTGTTCCTGCTTCTCAGGTTCCCCGAAATCAACTGTGTACACCAATAAATTCGTATCAATTGCGTTCATGCAACTGATCCCGAGTAAACCGAAGTCCGCCGGAATGGAAACGACGCTCCGCCGCCCGTTTTAGCAATCGTCCCAGTGCTTCCTGCCTTTGGAGTCGTTCCTCGTCTTCTACGGACGTAGTGGCTCGCAACGTGACTTCCACGCGACTGTTGTTCGGAATATCGACCTCCCCGTCGAGTTGTACCACTCCGTTGATGAGGGTGCCTCTGGCGTGTTTTTCCATCGTTCTGCTCTCTACTAACTGCGAATCGAAAGTTCAGGAAACTGACTCGCAACCTGGTGCGATTGTAGCAGTTCGCACCGACTGAGCCGACACAAATGTGCCCAAAACACGGTGCCTCTTGCTCACCAGTGAACCCGAACCGGAATTTCTGTAAGTCGACGTCGATTCGCGTTACCAATACTCTTGGGTCAATCTCCGACCATCGGCCTACACCGACTCTTGGTTCGGTACTTCGCCTCATAAGGGTTTCCGTTGGATGAAATCGACCACAAGTCGCTGTTCCTGAAATGGCTGGACGAGCATGGCTCGGCCGTCATCAAGGTGGCGCGTGCGTACACGCTCACCAGCGATGACTGTCAGGACTTGGCTCAGGAAATTCTGCTGCAGGCGTGGAAGTCGTTGCCCAGCTTCGAGCAAAAAGCGACAGCGGCCACGTGGTTTTATCGCGTCGCTCTGCACACGGCGATGAACTGGCAACGTAAGGACAAACCTCGCCGATCCGGACAAAAGCCGTTGTTGGAAGTCCACACTCTGGCAAGCGACGGAACCGACAGCGCCGAACAGGCTCAGCACAAAGACACGGTCGAACGGCTGTACGAAGCCATTCATCAGTTGCCGGAAGGCGACGCCGCGCTGGTGCTGCTGTACCTGGACGAACTCAGCTATCGCGAAATGTCGGAAGTGCTGGGCATTTCGGAAAGCAATGTGGGAGTGAAGCTGAATCGAGCGAAGAAGTCGTTGAGTGCACTGATGAATGGCCGGGACTAAAACGAGGACAGCCACATGGCCCCTGATGAATTTCAAAAAGCATGGCAGGCACATCTGTCGCAAACTCGCGTGACCGTCGACGCCGATTTGCTACGGAAAGAAGTGCAGCTTGAACAACACAACTTCCGAGCAACGATCCTCGGTCGGGACTTCACCGAGATCGGCCTCGCACTGGTGATGATTCCGTGCTGGGTTGTGATGGGAATCATGTGGTCGTTGCCATGGACCTGGTATTTATCGATCCCGGTGCTGATCTGGATGGCCGGTTTTATGTTGGTCTATCGAAAGCGACACGCGCAGCCGCCCAGTCAGCCGGATGATTCGTTGGTGGACTGCGTGCAGCGTTCGCTGAAGGAACAGGAAGACCAAATTTGGTTGTTGCGAAATGTTCTCTGGTGGTATCTGCTTCCGCCCGGGATTGCCGTTTGCGCTTTTTTTGCTCAGGTCTCATGGCAGTTGCAGGATGCCGGCTGGTTGCTGGCACTGATCTTCTTCGTTGGGTTATTCATGTTTGTAGTCGTGCTCTACGCATTCATCTATTACCTAAATCAACGTGCGGTCCGAATGCAGCTTGAACCCAAACGCGATGCGCTGCAGACGTTGCTCACGAGTCTCACCGATGAATCGGCTAATAGTGATAGTGAAGGAGTCCAAACGGTAACAGTGTCCGTGGCGTCTTTGGCAGAAACCCAAGCTCCATTACCGCCGGTAAAGTTTCTCAAGACAAGACTGGCGATCGGGTTGATCGGATTCGTCGCGATCATGGGTGCTATGATCGGAGGAGTCTTGTTTTTCGTCGACGCAGATTCGCCTGGTTTCAGACATGGCTTCAACGCGGAACGACAGGCAAGACGATCACCGTTCGAAGCCGTGCGGTGGCAGAATTCTTTGCCGGAAGTCAGGCTGGATAATGAGTGGTTCAAGCTGGTATCACTGAACGACATACCGGCTGAGGAAATCGTGTCCTTCAGTCGGCGCACCTACGAAGACCAGTACCGCAAACGATTCGAAGAAGACCTTGTTGAGATTTTGAAGGGCATGAAGAACCCGCCCGGTGACACGGTCACGCTTGAGTTACAGTCGTTGACCTCGTCGAAAACGGAAGTCCGAAAAGACGTGCCGATGACGTACGAGAATCGACAAGCGATACGGGATGCGGCCGCAGATCAACCGAGGTCGCAGTCGCGGCGTGAACGAGTGTCACAACCACCAGTGTCGATCGACGACGCTAAGCAATTTCGCGAACGAGTCGACACCTTTCTGCAACGAGCGCGAATCGAGACCGGGTTCGCGGGCGTGGTGCTGGTGGCTCGCGCAGGCGAACCAGTGTATGAAGGTACCTTCGGCTATTCGCATCTGGAATCGAAGACTCCGAATTCGTTGGACACGCCGTTTCGCATCGCTGGCCTGTCGCAGACGTTCACCGCAGCCGCGATCTTCGCCCTCGAAGCCGATGGCGAACTAAGTATCGATGATCCCGTCTTCAAGTATCTGCCGGAATTCGAAGCAGAGCCGTACCGCGCGATCACGATTTATCACCTGCTGACGCATTCATCAGGACTGCCGTATCTGCCCGGCGGTGCCTGGTTCAAAATGCGGACAAAGCCAACGCCATTGGAAGACTATGTGCGGCTGGCTGTCAAACACCCACTCTCGTTCGACACGGGCACGCGAGCCTACCATTCCAGGATCGGCTATCACGTCCTGTCGGCGATCATTGAAAAAGTCTCCGGAGACGACTACGCCCACTTCATGCAGGAACGGTTGTTTACACCGTTGGGCCTGCAACAGACCGGGGTCGCTCAGATTTCACAACCGCCGAGCGAAGCCAAAGTCGCTGAGACTACCAGCTTCAGCGTGGTCGCTCAGGGCGAGCCGACGCCGTATTTCGTGGGCACCCTTCGACACTACGGCATCGGCTACGGCAGCTCAGGCATCTATTCCAGCGCGAACGACCTGCTGAAGTGGAACCGAGTCCTCGCTGGTGACGACTTCTTCTCCGCCGAACAAACGACGCGCCTGTTTCGTCCGTTCAAAAGAAACTATGCCTGCGGCTGGATCATTGAAACATTGAAGGACGATCGGTTTCTTCAAACAAACATCGGCAAGTTCGCCGGGCACACCTGCCGCATGATGCGAGTCCCGGAAGACGATCTGGTGATCATCGCCCTGGGCAACGTGGACACGTCCGACGAAATCGAAGCCATGCTGGAACAACTGTTTCGCCTGTGTCGGTCACTGTCGTATGAGGAGTAGCTTGCCGGAAGCTCTGAATCCTGCGTCGGTAAGACTGAAGTCGAGTCCATCGCCAGATGACAATCAAAGTCACAAGGCAGCACATTGACGCGCTGGCCGGCTCCGGGATTGCGCTCGTTACGATGCGTATCTGATCCACCGCGTTGGACGTCGAAAAATCGAAACGAATCGAACGGTCAGAAAGGACTTCCAGAGAATCCAGGATTGTAAAGTCGTCGAAGTCAAGGCCGCGACGAGAGCTTGCGCTCGTTGGGTAGACCGTCCCGGGCGCAGCTAACTCTGCGTCTGAGTTGTTCAAAGCGAATGGTAGAAGCATGACTCCCACAATGGGATCAGCAAATTCTACCGTGCCCTGGAACCTGGGAGCACCAAAGTTCGGATCAAAATGCATCAGGTAGGAGTTGACGGTTAGACCGGCGGGCAGATCCATCGGGTCCATGTCTGCATTCTCATCGTATGTCCCAACTGCTCCGGGAATACTCACTCTTGTGTCCGCCAACAGTTGATAACCTGACCGTTCCTGAAAGACGATTCCTGAAGTACTACTTTCGATGACGCCAATTCCGACGGAAGCTGGCGGTGCAGTGATTTGAATATCACCGGTGACGGCGACAATGTCAGCGCAGGCACTTGGGTGGGCAAGCGTTGTCAGAAGAAGCGCAAGGGGCAGGAAGGCAAATCGTGGTTGCTTGTTGGTCATGCGATTACCCTAACTGCGGTGCGGAGACGAATTCAACCTGAAATTAAGAGTTTCGGTTTGAGGCACTGCGGATAATTGTGCAAGAACCGACCTTGCATCCGTAGGCTGGAACCAGCGCATCGTGTGAACCGGAACGGGGGCCCGACGCAAAGCGGTTGGAGCCGGTGAGCCTTGCCCGTGCCTATAAGCGATTCGCGCCGCTCCGGCGGTATCGGCTCCGCCAACATGCCGGATCTGCGCTTCGCTTGGTCCGGCCTACTGAGACTAATGTTTAGAATCCAAGTCGGCGGCCCGAATCGCTCGCAGGGCACGCTTGGCGAATTCCCGCGCGAGTGCATCATCATCCACAAGGCACTGGCGGACCTTGCTTTCGACTTCGATTGCAGCCGGCCCAAGATGCTGAATGTGACGCAGGACGTATCGCTTTGACGGACTCGACCGAGCGGCGATTGCGCTCTCAAGTTGGTCTTTCCAGAACGATATGTCGTCACTCAGAATTTGCATTTCTGACTTGACCAAACCTGTGCAACGTTCGACGAACTGTTTCCTGTCATCGCCCTTGAGCATGATTCTGTCCGCAAGCACGGGAATCCGCGACTCTTCCAGCTCAATATTGATGATCACAGTTGCTGCAAATTGTCGTATTAAAGGCGATTCATCGTCCAGAATCTCTTTGATCGCGGGAAGCGCCGGTTCCGCCTCCCAACGCAGTTCGCAGAGGCTCGCAAGCGATACACAGCGAATGAAATTCGGATATTTTGGCTTAAGTGCCTCGATGAAGATCGGCAGCTCCTCTTGCGTTCTTTCGCGGCTGCTAATTCCGGACAGTGTGACCACTGGCAGGAATCCTATACCAAGATGCGCCAAAGACTTGGGGGTGGATCCGTCTTGGACAGCTTCATTCCACAATTCCTCGAGCAAGTCGTGTGTTTGCGGACTAAGTTTTCGCAATTCCGGCACGAGTACCGAATGCAGCGGCTTGGTCTCCGGCATCGTTTGGCTTGTGCAAACAAAGAGCATCCATAAAAGGCGATCGGCATGGATACTTGGCGGCAAGGCACGCCGAGCCTTGATGATCCCCGCGCCATCCGGCGAACTCACAGCTATGCAAATAGCCAGGGCGTCGACAGCAGGATCAGATATTTCCGATTCCGTTGTGATCTGTTCAAATTGCTGAATCATTGCGTCGAGCGACCCACGAAACTCTTTCCGATAACAATTTGCCAGCTGAGCTCGCAGATCGTCGGGAAATGGATCGGTCCAGACCGGTGCTGCCTGCGGGACGATGTGATCAGATGCCGCAAGCCGCGATTTCACATCCGCATCCCAAACAATCCCGGCAGCCAACTTTAGTATCTTAGCCGCTCGTGATCGCTTCTGTTCCTCGGCTGAACTCAACTCACGAAGCCAATGACTAAGCAGACGCACCAGATCGTGAATCTGAGAATCTCTCTCCTCGGCAGCCTTGTCTGAAGAACTCACGACCGAATCTTCGGCGCTGGCTCCTGACAGCCCTGTCATGATAATAAGGCAGGCGAGCCCGCTGGAAAACAAACTCCGCATGATCGGTCTCCGTGCGATGGCGACAACAACGTATAGTCGAGACACACATTAGAAACGAAGCCACCGAATCTGAGAAGCCGGAGTGCTGGCAGCCCAAAAAACAATGAAGCCCGAGGCTCGGCTCCAAGATCGGAATGAGGCCCATAGGAACGCACGATTGGGGAGGCACCTGGCTGGGAAGTCGTAGATCTACAGGAATGTTTTGTCCCGAGGATGCCATTTGACGGCAGGGTAGCACTGTTGATGGGTTGGCTTGCAAAAAATCTGTTGTATGCCAGTGAATCTATCAGCCAGCTTCGACATGGAACACTGGCAGAGCCATCGCCACACGGTCAGACAGCCGCTCCACCTTATTTGTCGAACCACGTTGCCAATCGTCACTCAGGAATTACACCCGGCGTTCCGCTTGTGCTACTTGGCGCAGACCAACCCAGGCCTGATGCCCAGTCGACAACTTCAGGTTGAGAATTTTTGCGGTGAAGCTGCCACGGATGGGGCATAGCACGTAGCCTCAGGCGTCAGCCCAATGCCACTCGACTTGCTCCATTTTCACGTAGGCGAGTCTCTCCGAGACTCGAAAAAGCCGCGACTTCGTCGCGGTGTCAGTCTCGGATAGGCTGACCTACGTGACAAGGTGAAGGAACGTCAACACGTCTGAACAGAGCCTCGAACGGGGCGAATCGCAGAATGCCCACAGGACTGTGTTACGTTCGAGCTGATGGCTCAGCATTGCTGCGGCAAGCCGCCCTCCCAACGTAACGCTGGGCTGGCTCTTGCTGCCCCCAGTTGACGAAGGAACCCAGGACGCAGTGGTTTTCTCGGACGTCGTTGGAGATAATTTTCGGACGCATCTGTTGCTCGCCCGTTTGGAATGCATCCGCAATGCTCCGTGCCTTCACACTGCTGTCACTCATTCTGGTATGCCTCGCGGTTGAGCCTGCCGCGGTTTCTGCCGACGAGCCGACCGAAGCGGAAAAGCTGTTCGCGCTGAAAGTGCAACCGCTGCTGCGAGAAAAGTGCCTGGCGTGTCACGGCAAGGACGCGGACAAGGTTGAGAGCGAATTCGATCTGACGTCGCGCGAGAAGCTGCTGGCCGGTGGCGAGTCGTACGGCCACGCGGTTGTTGTGCCGGGCAATGCAGAGGAGAGTTCGCTGTATGCGATGGTCAAACGCACCGAACCGGACTTCGCCATGCCGCCCAAGGAATCGGAAAAGCTGACCGAAGAAGAAACATGGTGGATTCGCGACTGGATCAACGGCGGTGCTCCGTGGCCAAACGAAAAACGCGTGTCCGAGATCTACGACCAATACGCAGAAGGAATCACGTGGCCGACCAGCGGCGGGTTGGGCGACGACTGGACGAAGCGGAAATACAAGCCGGAAGATTTGTGGGCGTGGAAACCGTTGCGCAAAGCGGACAGCGGAAAAGGGAACGCGGAAAACGGGAGTGGCGTGATCGATGAACTCGTGGGTGCTCGGCTAAAGGAAGCGGGACTGCAGGCGGCACCGTTGGCGGACCGGCGGACGTTGATTCGGCGAGCGACCTTCGACCTGTTGGGCCTGCCGCCGAAACCCGCCGACGTCGATGCGTTTGTGAAGGATAGTCGAGCAGACGATGTGGTGTTCGCTGAACTGGTTGATCGGCTGCTGGCAAGCAAGCACTACGGCGAGCAATGGGGGCGGCACTGGTTGGATGTGGTGCGGTACGCCGACAGTTCCGGCTTCGCTAACGACTATGAACGCCCCAACGCGTGGCGATACCGAGACTACGTAATTCGATCCTTCAACGAAGACAAACCGTACGACCAGTTCGCTCGCGAGCAATTGGCGGGCGATGAGTTAGCGGCAAAGCGGAAGGCAGAAAGCGGAAAGTCGGACAAGGAAGATGCTCGCACGACGGAGCTGCAAATCGCGGCCGGTTTCCTGCGGATGGGGCCGTGGGAACACACGGGCATGAGCGTCGCCAAGGTGACTCGACAACAGTTTCTGGATGACATCACAGACACCGTTGGCCAGGTCTTTTTGGGACACGCTCTGCAGTGTTGCCGCTGCCATGATCACAAGTTCGACCCGATTCCCACGCAGGACTATTACTCATTTCAAGCCGTCTTCGCGACAACTCAGTTTGCCGAAGTCGATGGCAAATGGCTTCCTTCCGAAAACCTGAACGGCATGGAAGAGGACCGTCGCTACCACCAGCAGCGACACGAAGCGAATCAGGCGTTGCTGAAGACGTTGACCGAGAAGAAGAAGGAAAACGAACGAGAGTGGTTCGCCGGACAGGGCCTGCCTTACAAGTCTCGCGAGGAGGCAAAAAAAGCGAAGGCTCCGAAGGAACACTTCCCGCCGAACAATCTGCTGAAGACGCCAGACGATTTCGGACAGGACCGCATCGGTCGCAAATGGCAGACTCGATTTAGCTGGGAGTTCGATCGCTTTAAGCCCGTCGCGTTTACCGTGTACAACGGCAAGACGCGTAAGCCAAAAGGGAGCTACGGGCGCATTGAACCACCCGCCGATCCGTTGAAGGAAGGGACGCTCGAACAAACCACGATTCTGACCGGCGGCGATCCGTTTGCGGCGGGCACTCCGGTTCAACCCGCCGCATTAAGCGCGGTGGCTGCTTTGACAGAGACTGAAATCCCAGAAGATGTCAGCGGTCGCCGCTCAGCGTTAGCCGCCTGGATGACCAGCCCCAAAAACCCACTGACAGCTCGAGTGATGGTGAATCGCATCTGGCACTATCACTTCGGCCGAGGCATCGCTGCCAACCCCAACAACTTCGGCGCAACCGGGAAGAAGCCGACTCATCCCGAACTGCTCGACTGGCTGGCCAGCGAATTCATGCGCAGCAATTGGTCAGTCAAACATATCCATCGGCTGATCATGAACTCGAAGACCTACCGTCGCAGCAGTGGACATCCGAATCCAAAGTTGTTGGCCGAAAAGGATCCGAACGGCCAACTGTACGCGACCTTTCAACCGCGTCGTCTGGAAGCGGAAGAACTGCGGGATGCGATGCTGGCGGTTTCGGGCGAGTTGAATTTGACACTTGGCGGCATCCCGATTCGGCCCGACATGAACATGGAAGCCGCTTTGCAGCCGCGCATGATCATGGGCACGTTCGCTCCCAGTTACATCCCAAATCCGAAGCCGGAAGACCGCAACCGGCGGTCCATTTACGCTTTAAAACTGCGAGGCCACCGCGACCCGATGATGGAAACTTTCAACCAGCCGGGCCCGGACAAGTCGTGCGAAATGCGAGACACTTCAACCATTTCGCCGCAGGCGTTGACGTTACTCAACAGCGACGAAACCAACGACCGAGCCCTCGCATTCGCCGCCGATATTCTTAAGAAGTCCGACAGTGACGAAGCAGCAATTGAAGCTGTCTTTCGCCGGGCGTACGGTAGAGTGCCCAACAAGGATGAGTTAGCGGCCAGCCTGGCACATTGGCGCGAAATGGAAACGGTGCAGACGAAGATCAGCTTCTCACCGCGCGAATACCCGACGGAAGTGGTCCGTCGCGCGAGCGAAGAGAACACCGGCGAACCGTTCACGTTTACTGAAAAGCTGTTCGTGTACGAAGATTACGTCCACGATCTACAGCCACACGAAGTGGACGCCAAAACGCGAGCCCTCGCGGACATCTGCCTTGCGATTCTGAACAGTAATGAGTTTGCGTTTGTGTATTGACCGGTTTGCTAAGACAAACAGGCAACAACCTGTTCCGCCACGATATTGCCGATCGTTTCCACATGTCCGATACGATCCGGCAGGACGAATTTCAAATCCCCGGCCACCGTCTTCTTGTCCAGCAGCATGCAGTTCAGAATTTCGTCCGGCTTCTGCTGCATGGCGTCTGGTACCTCCACCGGCAAATTCACAGCCTTCAGTAAGTCCACCTGCCGCTGGATTTCCGTGTCCCCGATGCGCCCCAACGACTTAGCGAGTTTACTGCCACAGATCATCCCGATCGCAACCGCTTCGCCGTGCAGCAGTTTTCCGTAGCCGGATAGAGCTTCAAACGCATGAGCGTATGTATGCCCGTAATTCAGGATGGCTCGCAGACCGGACGTTTCGTATTCGTCTTCCTTCACGACGTATGCCTTGAGCTCACAACTGCGAGCAACCACATGCCGCAGGACTTCCGGGTCGCGGTTGTTCAGACCATCGATGTTGGCTTCCAGCCAAGCAAAGAAGTCCGCGTCCAGAATGACGCCGTACTTAATGACTTCGGCCAGGCCCGATCGGTATTCTCGGTCGGGCAGGGTGCTAAGCGTTTCTGTATCGACCAACACGCCCTGAGGCTGATGAAACGCGCCAATCAGGTTTTTGCCCTGGGGATGGTTGATGCCCGTCTTGCCGCCGACTGAACTATCGACCATCGCGAGCAACGTCGTCGGCACCTGCACAAACGGTAGACCTCGCGCGTAGGTGGCGGCGACAAATCCGGCGAGGTCGCCGACCACTCCGCCACCCACAGCGATGACAGCCGTCTTCCGATCAGCCTTAAAATCCACCAGTTCATCGTACAGTTCGAACGTTTCTTTCTGGCACTTCGATGCCTCACCGGCGTTCACGCAGACGACTCGCACATCCGCGCCGGCTTCTGTCAACGCCGCCTTGACCGTGTTGGCGTGCGGCTGCAGGACGTTGGTGTCTGTGACCACGAAACACTTCAGCGACTGCCCCGTTGGCCGCTGAAGCCAGTCGCGGGTGAGGTTGCCGATTGTCGGCAGGTGGCCGGCATCGATGGAGATGTCGTAGCTGCGGGAACCGAGGTCGACTCGGACATTTTGACCGGAAGGATTCATGGGGAAAAAAGGTCTTCGACAGAAAAGCGGTGAAAAAGCGAGGAGTTGGGAATACTGGTTGACCGGACTTTAGATCGACGTTTTGATAGCATCCCGCGTCGTGGGATCTCGCTTCGACTAAGTCAATTCACCGTTTGGAACCGATTATTCATGCTGGCAAAGCGTATCATCCCCTGCCTTGACGTTCACGCGGGGCGCGTCGTGAAGGGCGTGAATTTCGTCAATCTGCAGGACGCCGGCGATCCCGTTGAGATCGCTCAGAAGTACGAACAGCAGGGTGCCGACGAATTAGTCTTTTTAGACATCACCGCCAGCCACGAAGAACGCGACATCATTCTGGACGTGGTTGAACGCACGTCTGAGGTGGTTTTTATGCCGCTGACGGTTGGCGGCGGCATTCGCACGGTCGACGACATTCGCCGGTTGTTGAAGGCGGGCTGCGATAAAGTTTCGATCAATTCTGCAGCGGTGACTTCGCCGGAATTCGTCAGCGAAGCAGCTCTGAAGTTTGGCAGCCAGTGCATTGTCGTCAACATCGATCCCAAGCGAGTTCAAAAAGATGGCCGGGAATTCTGGGACGTCCACATCAATGGTGGTCGGCTGCCGACCGGACTGGAAGCCGTCGCGTGGGCTCAGGAAGTGGAACGCTTAGGCGCCGGTGAAATTGTCTTAACGTGCATGGATGCAGACGGAACCAAAGACGGCTACGATCTGGAGATCACTCGAGCCGTGGCGGATGCGGTGTCGATACCTGTGGTGGCCAGCGGCGGAGCAGGTTCGCCCGCTCACCTGTGCGACGCCGTCACCAAAGGTGGTGCCAGCGCGGCATTAGCGGCCAGTATTTTTCACTACGGCGAATACACGATCGAGCAAACAAAGCGATACATGGCAGACAAGGGCGTGCCGGTGCGGTTGTAGCACCGGGCTGAAAACTGAAACTGAAACTGAAAACTAATCAATGGTACAGGCACGAGACTGGGTTAAATCCACCTTCGACGCGAATGCGGATATCGAGATAAATAAGATCTTTCGCATGGCCGTTAAGATGAACTGCTCAGACATTCATCTGCAGGCCGGTCGCCCGCCCATCTTTCGTATTCGAGGGCACCTGACGCCGCTGGACATGGCGCCGCTTAGTGAAAGCGCGTTGATCAAGTTGTGCTTTCCGATGATGGACCAGCGTAACCTCGACATCTTTCATCACGATGGCGGTGCTGACTTTTCGAAGGTCGTGGAATATCAGGATGAGCCGTGGCGGTTTCGAGTCAACCTCCTCACGCAGCTCGGCAAAGTCGGCATGGTGGCTCGAAAAATTGAACGCTCGATTCCGCCCTTCGAGGGGCTGTATCTGCCGGCACAAATGGAAGAACTCTGCAAGTTCGACCAGGGCATGGTGCTGCTGGCTGGTGTGACGGGTTCCGGAAAAAGTACGACCATTGCGTCGATGCTGGACTGGATCAATCACAACATGAACAAGCACATTCTGACCATCGAAGACCCGATCGAATTTGTTTATACGTCTGACCAGTGCCTGATCAATCAGCGCGAAATCGGCCAGGACGTGATCGACTTCCATGTGGCTATGAAGCACGCGGTTCGAGAAGACCCGGACATCATGCTGGTGGGCGAAATGCGTGACAAAGAAACTTTCGAAACCGCGATTCATGCGGCCGAAACCGGGCACCTTGTGTTCGGAACGATTCACGCTTCCAGCGCACCCGGCACGGTTCCTCGTATCATCGACCTGTTCCCGGCCGACATGCACGCTGCGATTCGAGCCGCCATTGGCATGAGCATGAAAGCGATCGTTGGTCAGAAGCTGCTGAAAACGATCGTGGACACGCCGGGACGAGTCCCCATCATTGAAATCATGCTGTTCAACCCAACAGTGACCAAGCTGGTGATGGAAAACGAAGACGAAAAACTGCCGGGTGCCATCCGCATTGGTCGCGATGAAGGCATGCAATTGTTTAACGACAGCCTCTACGACTTTGTGACTCGCGAATTCATCAGCCGCGAAGCCGCGTTCGAAATTTCACCGAACGTTGAAGAACTCAAAATGCGACTGAAGGGCATCGAGGTCAAAGGGCCATCGATTCTGTAGGACCAGTACCATTTTCGGGCCAAAGGATTATTCACCGGGAAGAAACATTCGGTTCGCATGGGGCCGAGCCTGCACAAAGTTGAGGACGGCGATGACTACCATTCTTTCAGATAGCATCGATCCATTTCCTGAAGTTGCCCCACGTCGATTCCACGACAGAATCTGAAGCGATTAATGGGGCCAGGGCCTGCGCCGGTACCAGATTGGTGTCAGGTGCGAAGAACAAATCTCTGTTCCGAACCTCGGTATCTACAGAATTTGGGACACTCGACAAGGCAAGTCTGGCGGACGAACCACCAGATGCCGCCCCACCTCCCAATGCGTTGACATTTGAACTAAGTGGTCCATCCGGGATTATTGTGGGTAGAGGTCGAGTCCTCCGCAGTAGAAGAGGATGGCGGTTTTGAAGTTGTCGCGGTTTCGGTATCCGCCGACTCTTCGTTTGATGGCCATGATTTTGCTGTTCATTCCTTCGGCGACGGCGTTTGTGATTCCGTGAGTGCAGTAGCTCACCACATTGGCTAAGCGTTCTTTGATCGTGCGAGCGACTTTCTTCATTGGCTCCAGCTTTGTGTGGATGACTCGCTTGTACCAGTCATTGAAGAACGTCGTGGCCTCTGCCGGAGTGTCATGAACCCAGAGGTCTCGCAGCATTTCCTTGTAGGCCCACGCTTTGCCCGTGAGCAACTCCGCCTTCCACACGGCATCGAAGCGTTCCTGCTGTTTCTCGCTGAGATTCTCCTGGCCCGAAAGCCACAGATAACGAGTTCCCGTCAATCGATCATCGCCTTCGGCGCGAAGCTTCTTCTGCTCCGACCGACGGACCTTGTCGACGGCTTCGGTTGCCAGCTTCATGATGTGAAAGCGGTCGTGCACAATCTTCTGTTCGGCCAATGCAATGTTGCCTTTGGTGCTCTTGACGTATGCGGCACTCATGTCCATCGCAACCGCCTCCACAGACTGCTTTTCACTGTCGGAAAGCTGATCGAAACAGGCATCAGCGGCTGCCGTGTCATGACCATCGGAAATCGCTTCGACAGTGCTCTTGTCCAAGTCATAGATCAGCGTGACGTAGTTGTGTCGTTTTCGAAAGGCTTTCTCGTCGATGCCGATTCGAGGGAGGTTCTTCGATTGTTTGCGATCCTTCCCGCGAGCCACCGCCTTCTGCAGAATGTGCCACGATTCATCCCATGAGATCCCCAGAATGCTGCACGCCCCTTTCACGGTTTGTGTGGCCAGAAGAACGTCGATGGCGAAGCGTTCAAAGAACAATGAGAAGCGGCTGTTCTTTTCCGCCCAGGGAAGCCTGATCTGTTTGACGCCATGATCCGGGCACTTCACGCGAGGCGTGCGGGCATGAAGGATGGTCGCAAATTGCATCGTGTCCAGATGCCGCCATTTGCGAGACTTCGTGTGGTCATAGCACGGCAGCTGCCTGTCGCAATCCGGACAGCAAAAAGTTTCGCCCTCGCCATGTTCGACGAAAACGTCGACCTGTTGAGCTTCCATATCCAGCTGAACGTCCGCCACAAACCACGGCCCCGTCAGTCCCAAAATCTGTTCGTAAAAGTCTGTTCCCTGCATCCCACGAAAACTAACGAATTAACGCCTCACCCAAAAAGAACCCGGATGGACCAACTAATTTGCTGTGCTGCAAGAACGCTTGCTCCCTTCGACTGTTCGATTTGGGCGTGCGTGCCCGACAATTTGATCAGAAGGATCAGGAAAGAATCATTCCCATCGAAGTCTTCGTCGCCATCGACGTCTGCGATCGTGTTCAAGTTGGCAATGTAGGAACGAATGTCAGCAGCGGCACGCGGACTGTTGCCACGGACCTGATCGATTTGAGTGTCTGTTCCGGATAATTTCACCAGATGCATTAGAAAAGAATCGTTGGCGTCAAAGTCTCCATCGCCGTCCACGTCACCAGAGATGTCTGGCGGCGGATCGACGTTTGTTACCTGAATGGTGTCAGATCCCATGGTGTACCCGTCCGCACTGGCGGTAATTGTCACGGTCTGAGTCTCGTCGAAGACATAGTCCAGCACACCGGTTAGCACTGCGAGAGCTGACGTGTTTCCAGCGCGAATCGTCACGGTCCCGGGTACAGTGGCTTCGCCAGGGTCGCTGCTTGAGAGCGACACAACAAGATCAGTGGTCGTGTCGAAGTTGCGAACCACGGTCAGGTGGGTCCCCACGAAGTTCTCAGTAACCGATTCGGCGGCAATTTCCACAAAAAGTGCGGGCACGTCCGTGTTGACAACATCGACCGTGTCACTCTGTTGCTCGTGGGCTTCGGCCATTGCTGTAATGGTAACCGTTTCCGTGCCATCGACGATCGAGTCAGCAACTCCGGAAATGGTGAACTCCGTTGTAGCTTGTCCAGCCGGAATTGTGATTGTCGCCGTAGTGATCGCTTCGCCCGGATCGCTGCTCGTCAACGTAACGACAAGCTGAGCAGCCGTCGAAGTATTGCGAGAAATCGTCGCTATAGTCGATCCGGAATCTTCTGTGATCGAATCCTGGTCGATGATGAGAGTCAACGCAGGGATGTCCACATCCACGACACTAAGCGAACCTTGTCCGGAAGCGTGAGCCTCTGCAGTGGCCGTGATGGTGATCACCTGCGTCGAATCGACAAGCGAATCCTTCACTCCGGTAATAGTTGCCACCGCAGAATTTTGCCCTGCTGGAATAGTCACAGTTGCCGGAAGTGTGGCTTCACCGTAATCGCTGCTGAAGAGTGTCACGGTAAGTTCGTCTGTCGCTTCTGAGTTGCGAAAGATCGTGACGGTTGTCGTGCCGGAGTCTTCTCGAATCGAACTATCGCCGATTGCTACCGACAAGAAGGCTGCGTCGACGTTGGAAACATCCACTGTGTCGATACCTGTTGCATAGCCGAGGGCGGTGGCGGTTATCGTGACAGTCTGGGTCGAATCAGCGAGGTCGTCGGGCACCCCCGTCAACGTAGCTGTTGCTGACGACTGCCCGGCAGGTATAACAACGGTTTCTGGT
Source organism: Fuerstiella marisgermanici (assembly GCF_001983935.1). Classification (GTDB taxonomy): domain Bacteria; phylum Planctomycetota; class Planctomycetia; order Planctomycetales; family Planctomycetaceae; genus Fuerstiella; species Fuerstiella marisgermanici. The sequence goes on from NZ_CP017641.1 coordinate 6,425,987, forward strand.
ACCGTTGCCTCCCCGGTATCACTGCTGGACAAAGTCATCACGATTTGACCCGCGGTATCTGAACTGCGAGTCACCGTCACAGTTGAGGTGCCCGAGTCCTCGCTAATGGTATCTTCGGCGATGGCAACAATGAATCTGGCAGGCTCAAATTCGAAAGCACCGATATCAACAACTGGTGTACCACCCGGTTCTTCCGCCAAGACTCGGCCAAAGCCGGCACCTCGCTGATCTGTTGTTAAGGGATTGCCGTTTGAGTCCACAGCCTTTGCGTCGCTACCGGCATCAATAGCCGGGCCACCAGCCAGCACAGCAATTGTTCTCGTAAGACCACCATTGTCTCGTAGAAGTGGAACCACACCGTTGTTGACCAACACGGTTTTCCAATCAACACCGACGATGTTGCCGTTCAAGCCATCGCTTAAACCCCCCGATGTGGTCGAGTCGCCGATAAGATTAAACGATGACAGGCTGCCCACAGAATTACCGATGTCGTCCGCAATGCTGCCTCTTCGATTGCCGGCAACAATCGTGTTCGTCAGTGTGGCTTGTCCCGATCCTTCATTGTGGATCCCTCCACCGCTGCCAACGGTTTCATTCGCTGCAATCGTGCTGTTGGTCAGCAACAATACGTCGGAGTTGTAAATACCGGCCCCGTGCTCGGATGCCGAGTTCGCAAACACAGTGCTGTTTGTGAAAGTCGCTAATCCAGCATTTGCAACACCTCCACCAAGTGTCGTCGCGGTGTTGCCAAATATGGTGCTGCCTGCAATTACCGCAGTGCCCTAGTTGTACACTGCGCCGCCTTCGCCGGTCGCTATGCTGTCAAAGATTGTACTATCGACGAGAGTGAGAGACTCACGAGACCAAATTGCCCCGCCATTATCGGCAACAGTCTCAGCAGCGAATCCGTCGTCCGCAGTTCCTCCGACGAGGTATAGTCCCGACAGGGCGATGTCCGCCTCAACGTCGTTATCACTATCGTCAATCCTGAAAATCCGAGACTCGTGGTTTGCCTCAGCACGAAGGGCTGATTCACCAAGGCTCGCGATCGAAACGGCATCCGTAATTTCCAATTCACCCAGCAACAGTGAAACCGTCCGCGAACCGCTGCATGATATGTTTGCCGCAATCTCTATTGCATCTGCACCGATGCTGCCATTGGCAGAATTGATCGCCTCGCGCAAACTGACTTTCGGAGTGCCTCCGTCATTGTTTGTGTAATCAAATTCGTCAGAAAACGTTGTGACGTTAAAATAGCCGGAAGCCGGAGACAGAACCTGCCGTTCGTATGCCCCGATATCAGCAGTGGCATGCTCCCCTTGAACAGGTCCATCATTATGAGAGTCTACTGACGAATTTATTCTCAGGAGACTCAGGATGTCGAAGAAACGTAAACGTCACACTCCGGAACAGATTGTTCGGAAGCTTCGTGATGCGGATGCGATGCTGACGAGCGGCAAGTCGCTCGGTGAGGTTGTTCAATCGCTGGCTGTCAGTGAAGCGACGTATCATCGCTGGCGTCAGCAGTACGGCGGGATGAAGGCCGAGGAAGCAAAGCGTCTGAAGGAACTGGAAGTTGAGAACGCTCGGCTTAAGAAGCTGCTTGCGGAAGCGGAACTCGACAAGGCAATGCTGAAGGAGATCGCGGAGGGAAACTTCTGACGGTCTCCCGGAAACGCGAGGCCGTCAAACATGTGCAGGAGAAGTTCGACGTTTCGGAACGTCACGCGTGCCGAACGGTTGGTCAGCATCGTTCGGTTCATCGTCGTGAACCCGTTGTTCGCGATGATGAGGCGGCGTTGGTGAAGCGAATGCTGGAGCTGGTTCGTGAGCATCCGCGATTTGGTTATCGGCGTATCTGTCGTCTTCTTCGTCGCGAAGAATTCGTGGTGAACAGGAAGCGAATGTATCGCCTTTGGCGTCGTGAAGGCCTGAAGGTCTGTCGACGAACGAAGAAGCGGCGTGGCACTGGCGGCAGTAAAAACGCTTGTCATGTTCACCGATCGCGGGGAAAAAACGACGTATGGGCGTGGGATTTTGTGTTTGACTACACAACGAATGGAACTCAGTTGAAGTGGCTGACCGTTGTTGACGAATTCACTCGGGAGTGCGTTGCGTTGAAAGTTTCTCGCAGTATCAAAGCCGACGACGTAATCGACACGTTGTGTGAATTGATCGCTGCTCGCGGTGTGCCGAACCACATTCGCAGCGACAACGGCCCAGAGTTTATCGCGAAGGCGATTGGCAAGTGGCTGAAACAAACAGGCGTCTCGGCGCTGTACGTCGAGCCGGGATCGCCGTGGCAGAACGGGTATTCCGAGAGTTTCAATTCGAAGCTTCGCGATGAATTTCTGAACGTGGAAGAGTTTGAAAGTGTTCGCGATGCCGTACAGATGACGAAGGAATTTCAACGTCAGTACAACGAAGTTCGTCCGCACAGCGCGTTGGACTACCAGACACCGAATGAGTTCGCGGCGATGCAGCCTTCGGTTCGAGCTCGACAGACGGGAGCCGCCCCGACCACCTTCGCCATCACCTCGACCTGAGCTCCGCGTTGAAGGCCGAGGCGACAGCGAAGGCGGACGGGGCTCAGCACAACTTGTTTGGAAGATTATTCAATACCAATGTCAGCCCACAACTCTCATAACAACCGGACCTAATCTCGGGGGCAGCCCAGCAGCATCTCAGAATGTTCGCTCAAACGGTGCGCCGCGCTGGTCGGTGGCAGTGCCCATATAGTCGACAGCAGAAAATCCTATGTTGTTGAAGTCCACTTCGTTATTGGAACCACTCAACACGACATTGACAAAACGAACAGGACCCGGCAGCGACACGGCGAAATCCTGAGCATAGATCGGGTTGAAATGGCCACTGGGGTTCCCGCCGAGCTCCGGCTCCAGATCAGACATCACCCCAACCAAACGATGAGCTGCATCAAAGAAGCGAAGGTCCACATCGTCGACATCGAAATATTCCGTCAGGTAATTCAAGAAATGGAAGGTCTTAACTTCCATCTCTTTGCCGAAATCAAAATCCAGCTCCACGCTTCCTCCGCTCACCCAAATATGAGTCGACTGTCGATGGTCTTCGGGCTGGTCAGCCGTTGACGCGTCGATAACACTTGCCAACGAGTCAGCGGTGCTGCGATTCACAAAGGGCTCCGCAGCCATGTTGGCTCCAAGCGCGACCGTCATGTTCTCGTGATTCAGATACTGCAACGTAGCTGTCCATTTCCGCGTGGTGCGCAGCGTGAGGTGTGGTGTTCAGTTGGCGGGGACGAGTTTGGACAGTCGCGACTGACCGGGCGGCGCGGAGGTCAGGCCGACTTCAAGTTTCAGTCGATCAAACAGACTGAATCCATCCTGCTGCCACGTCATGACCTCGGCCACCACGGAACTGAGCGTTGGTGTTTTCAGATGGAGATTCAGCGATTCCAGGACGCTTGTAAGAATGCTGCGGCGACGGGCTCCCTTCGATGTTTTGCTCGTTCGACCTGTGCGACGGTCCATGGCCGCGCCGCGAAGACTGCGTTCCGCTTCGTTGTTCGTTGCTGGCGCGGCCGGGCTTGTCACAAAACAAAACAACTCCTCTTCCGTCATCAGCCGAATCAGTTCTGAGACCAGGTTGTCAAAATCCTTGCCGAAGTCGGCCGCCCGAACATCGGAATCCTCGGCGCAGTAACGCACCAGCAGAGCCGCCAGCGTGTTATCAAGTTCATCGACCTTCGCCGCACGACCGGCATCGCCAAGACGACCATCGGCGGCGTGGCGTTTGGCCGCGTAGAAAATTTCCAGCAGGCCGTCGAGCAGTCGCTGGTACTCTTCGTTGTCCGGCTTCAGCAGCGTCAGACGGATGGCCTTCCGCAGCAGGTGAGCCCAGCATTTCTGTGCGTGACTGAAACCTCGGTACACGGCCGCATCGTCCGAAACAAGCACGCCTCCAAACAATTCTTTCGACAGGATCTGAGCCAGTGTGTCGCCGTCTTTGCGGCATCCGAAGATCAGCACGCGCGCCTTCTCCGACAAAAAAGCCCACACGCTGTTGATACTCCAACTGGTTTCGTCTGCATGCACAATCGCACTGAACGCCATCAGGTCACACAGAGATTCGAATTCCTGTTCCCAACGCCGTGCCAGTTGATTCAACAGAGCGTCCGCCTGGGATTTGCCGAGCGGCAGATTCCAGAAGAATTCAATCAATGCACACGTCTTGTCGATCGACAGTCCCGTGATGGTCACAATGCGAGCCAGCGCGATATGAACTTCAATGCCGAATTCGGACCGCGGCCACACGCCCGGAATTTCGGATTTCTCGCCGTTGGGGCCGTGATAGATTTCATAGACGACCTGCACGGCTTGGCCGTTGATCACTCTCCAGACGAAACGTTCCCGAACGAAACGGCACTCTGCGACGTTGTAACCTTCCGGCAGAATGAGTTCGCGTCGTTCGGCGTTGTCCGCTTTCTGCTCGGTTGTGCGACGACCGCGACGCGCCGAGGATTGTTTTTTGCGACCTTTTCGGCGGCCCGTTTCAGCGCGGCGTCTCTCTTCCGCCGTCACCGAAAACGCCTCGTCGAGTCGCTCTGTGGGGTTCTTACCTTCGAGCTCTTCAATCCGATCACGCAGCCGCCGGTTCTCGTCCCGCAGCTCCGCAACCTCACGCTGCAGGCTAAGCACAAGCTGCTTCACTTCCACAGCGATGATCTGACTGACATCCGTGTCCATCCACCTGTCGTATCAAAATCTAACCGACAGAAAAAGACCAGTCTCCAAGCTGAAATGGACAGCTACTACTGCAACTCGTCATTGGTGCTACTGACACTCCCACCGTCAACAGCGTCACGCGCTGGAGTACTGCTGACCAACACTGCAATCGTTTCAGTCGGCCCGCCGTTGTTTTTCAAGACAGGATTTATTCCGTCGTTCTCCAGAACTGTTTTCCAATCCACACCAACTATATTTCCACCGACGCCATCAACAAAGCCGCCGTCACCCTCTGTCCCTATCAGGTTGGTCGCAGATTCCGCTGCGGCGTTACCTACGAGGTCGCTTCCTTCGCCTTCGAGTGCGACGTTCCCCGCCGCGATTGTGTTATGAAGGACGAGTGCGGCTGTTGTTGTGGCGCCAACCAGCCCGCCTCCGCCTACTGCGGTGTTCCCGGAAATCGTCCCATGGGTAATCCGCAAAGAACCGTTGGCATAGACACCACCGCCTTCACCGCAGGGCCAGCGAGCACTTTGGGCAATTTAGGCTGGCGCGACAAGTGAGTATTGGTTAGTCTTTTCGTGTCGTAACATCGGACTTCACGAGGAGAGGACAAGAGATGTCGACAGTTGAACTGGCGGTCACCCAGGAGCTGACAGGAAACATTGTTCATTACTTTGATCAATTGAAAGACCCGCGTTCCAACATCAATCGTCTGCATCTGCTTGGTGATGTGATTGTGATCGCCATTTGCGGAGTGCTGGCCAACGCCGACGGCCCCAGTGCGATTGCGGAATGGGCGCGACTGAATGCCGATGGCCTGCAGAAACACCTGGCACTTCCGCATGGCATTCCGAAAAAAGATACGTACCGGCGCGTCCTTTCTCTCCTGAAGCCGAACGACTTTCAAGCGTGCTTCGTGCAATGGATTGAATCGCTGGAAGGACTTTCCGACGAACAGAAAGAAGGCTACAGAAAACAGATTGCGATTGATGGCAAAGCACTCCGTCGATCACATGACAAAAAGAATGGGCTGGGTGCGTTGTTCATCGTGAGTGCGTGGGCTTCTGATCAGGGGATTTCTCTGGGACAGGTGGCGACGGAAGAGAAGTCGAACGAGATCACCGCGATCCCGAAATTACTGAACGAAATCAATATCGATGAGGCGATCATTACGATTGACGCAGCGGGTTGTCAAAAAAACATTGCGCAGCAGATCGTGTCTGGCAATGCAGACTATGTGTTAGCCCTGAAAGGCAACCAACCGAAACTCTATGAGGTCGTGCAGAAGTTTTTTCTCGATCACCTGGAGGATGACTTCGCTCGCTGTCCCGTCAGTCGCTATGAAGAAACAGAGAAGGGACACGGTCGGCAGGAACAGAGAATCTACTATCAGGCGACCGTGCCTGTCGATTTTGACGTGGGCCACAAATGGGCCGGACTCAAGACCATCGGAACGGCGATCCGAATGTACGAGCAGGACGGCATTCATCATTCTGACGTTCGCTACTACATCAGCAGTCTGCGTCGCAAAGGCGAGCTGTTCGCAACAACGGTTCGTGGTCACTGGGCCATAGAAAACACGCTGCACTGGAGTCTCGACATGACCTACCGCGAGGATGAGAGTCGAGTCCGAAACCGAATCTTCGCGAACAATTTGTCATGGCTCAGACGACTCACACTCAGCCTCATCAAGAAACATCCTGGCAAACAAAGCAACGTCATGAAAAGAAGAATGGCCGGATGGAACATTGACTATTTGATGCAAATCCTTACCGGCAAAACAACTTAGTATGCGCTGGCCCTGGCCTTCACCGGCCGCCGAATTCATAGCGATCGTACTGTTCACTATGGCGACATCGCCGCTAGCGGCGTAAATCCCCCCTCCGTGGCCATCGACTCCCTGCGTCGTGTTTCCGGCCACTGTTACATTGCTGATTGTAAGAGGGCCGGTCCCTTCAAACCGCACTCCGCCTCCCGCATCGTCTACGCCTGTTGTCAGACCATTGGTAATGTTGAGAGTATCAAGCGTCACATTAGCCGCACTGGATGTCACCAGCAGCACTCGAGAAATTTTCTGTGCATCGATGACCAGCGCTGCCGAAGGTGAACCGGTGATGGTGATGTCGTCAGAAATCGGTAGTGCTCCATGCACCAGGTGAATTGTCCCATGCAATTCTGGTGCGAAAGCAATTTCGTCATGGCCAACGGTGCCATTCGCTACTGCAATCGCTTCCCGCAGGCTGGTTTGCCCGTCGTCGGCATCGACGGTATCTTCAAGTGTGGTCACAGTAAACAGCGTCAGCAGAGTGCGGTCCTCCAGCGCGTCCACACACGAAGCCACATGGGAAGTTTGGGGTCGACGCCATTGATGCGCCCGGGAACGTAGTCGCCGATTCACGATGCGAGCGGGCGATTTGTCTGTTAACCACTTGAGGATTCGCATGAGTCTGAGTCCATGGTCTGGCGGGTTCGAGCGGGTCGATCTCTGCAAAGACAGAAGCATCCGGCGCACCACAAGCATATACTAGGGCAAATCCAGTCGCACGCCTAATTCAGGTCGAATCACCACGGTGACAAACAGTGTGGTCGCTCTGAAATTGCGATCAAGTTCAATCGTGACTCATCTCAGCTGATGCCATCCGCGACCTACCCTATCAGCTTGTCTATCACCTTGCCGCCGAACTGGCTTAACTGCTTGAAGCGGCCGGCGTGGTAGTAGCTTAGCTTGTTGTCGTCCAGACCAAGCAGCCGCAGCAGTGTGACGTGAAAGTCGCGAACGTGGTGCACGTCGGCGACGGCTTTCGCACCGATCTCATCAGTCGCACCGATGGTGTGACCAGCATTGCAACCGCCGCCCGCCATCCAGATGGACATGGCATCCGGGTTGTGGTCGCGACCGTAAGCCACGCCGCCGCCTCGCACGCCATTGTCCGGCGTGCGACCGAATTCGCCCATCCAGACAATCAACGTTTCATCCAGCATCCCGCGTGCCTTCAGGTCTTTGATTAACGCGGCGATCGGCTTGTCGACGGTTGGGATCAGGCTGCCATGAGCCTTCTCAATATAGTCGTGTGAATCCCACGTGCTGGCGTAAAGCTGCACGAAGCGAACCCCTTTCTCCACCAGCTTGCGAGCCAGCAAGCAGCGACGGCCGAAATTATCGGTTGGTTCCTCGTCGACCCCGTACATGTCGAGCGTCTGCTTCGATTCGCCACTGATATTCACGATCTCCGGGACCTGTGTCTGCATCCGGAAGGCCAGTTCATAACTCTGCATCCGCGCGGCCAGCGCGTCGTGCTGCGGATGACGTGTCGCGTGCTGCTTGTTCAGATGCCCCATGAAGTCGAGCGTCTTGCGTTGGTGTTCTCGCGTGATTTCTTTGCGAGGATGAATATCCAGAATGGGCGAACCTTTGGGCCTTAACGGAGTCCCCTGCAGCGCGGTGGGTAGAAAGCCGTTCGACCAGTTAGCCGCGCCGCCCTGTGGATGAGCCAGTTCGGGCAGCACGATAAAACCGGGCAGGTCTTTATTTTCCGTGCCCAAGCCGTAGTTGACCCACGAACCAATCGCCGGATCTCCGCCGAAGCGGTTGCCCGTGTTGACCTGATAATTGGCGGTCGGGTGATTGACCGATTCCACCTGACAGCCACGGTAAAAACACAGATCGTCCGCCACCGTAGAAAGATGTTTCCACAGTTCGCACATATCCGCGCCGGAATCGCCGTGCTTTACAAAGTCGAACGGCGATTTGACGTAGTAGCGTTTTCCGCTGGACATCGCCGATTGCTCTTCGCCGCTGCGATTGAATTCCTTCAGATGCAGCTTGTCCAGCATCGGCTTCGGGTCGAAGGTATCGATGTGCGACGGACCGCCTTCCATGTACAGAAAGATACAGTGCTTCGCTTTGGCGTTCGGAAAATGGGCGGAACGTGCTTCCCTCGCCGCTGCTGCGGATTCCGCCAACAACGAAGTAAACGCAACGCTGCCAAGCCCCGCACCCAATCCATAAAGGTGCTCGCGACGATTCAGAGAATGCAATGACATGACAACAAGCCAACTAAGAACGAAGCGCGAAACCAACGCCTCATTCTACTGGCGGTGAGCTGCGAAAACCAGAGGCGGGAAGCGATGTGAATCGGTACAGAAACAGCCTTGAGGATCTGTAACCGCGTGAAGCCGGGCAATTCCGAGTTGGGCGAAGAAAAGCGTCAGTGAAGTCGTTCTAAAATCTCCCCCATCGAACTCGGTCGCCGCTCCACATCGCGCTGCAGGCAATCCATACACAGTTTCGTAAGAGACGGCGGCACATTCGCACGCCATTCAGAAACAGGTACGAGGCCGCGGCCGGATACCACGTTGGTTAACCTGTCAGCAATTGTCCGACCGGCAAACGGAGGTTGGCCGGACAACAATGTGTACAGCAACGCTCCGAATCCGTACAGGTCTGTTCGCACACAGATTGGCCCAAAGTAATCGTCGATTTGTTCCGGAGCCATCCATGCGGCCGTGCCTGCCATTATCGGCGCGACGAGGTTTGTTCTGCTCAACGATTGAGCCAGTCCGAAGTCGGTGACGGTCGCCGAACCGGATTCGTCGACGATGACGTTCGCCGGCTTCAAATCACAATGCACGATGCTTCGTGAGTGCGCGTGCTGCAACGCTTCCGCCACCTGAATCATCCATTGCTGAATGCGATCCACAGGCAACTCACCAGCGGCGATCAGTGTCGCCAGATTCTGACCGTCAACGAAATCCATCACCAGAAAATGGACACCGCCCGACGTACAACCGACACCGTGCAATGGCACGATATGCGGATGATACAGTTCGCCGATCATCCGAGCTTCCTGCAGGAATCGCTTTATAGATGCCGGATCATGCTGCAGTGATTTCCGCAGAAACTTCACCGCAACCGGCACCTCATGGCCCACTTGCTTAGCCAGATAGACCTTCCCCATGCCGCCTGCACCGACCATGCGAGTCAGCAACAGATCTTGAAAGTCATGCGTGAAGTCCGTATTGCCAGCGGAAGGAACTTTCGCCGCAGTCAAAGCTTTCTCGGATTCATTTGGTTCTCGACGCTGCAGCACATCTGAGGGCCTGGAAATAATAAATTCCGTCGGCACGTCCGAGTCGCTCATCAGTTGTTCGCGCACGCGCTGCAGCGCTCGCCGCGCTGTGCGTTCGGCCACGCCGACTTCCGCAGCGACTTCTTCCAGCGAAAAGCCCTGCAGACGCAATTCCAGCATGCGGCGATGCACAGGAGTCTGACTCGCCAGCAGGCGTTCCAGTTCATCCGAAAGAGCGACCGCTTCCTCCGGCGTCGGCTGATCAGAGCGGAACCATTGGCCATCGGGCTGGCCTTCGGGAACAATTTGTTCGCGATCCACGGAACGCTTTTCAGCCTGATGATGGGCGACCGTGCGATACAGTTTTCTCATCGCAATCGTGGTCAGCAATGCCCACAGATCGCCCGCTTTGTCAATGCGAAAACGATCGGCCGCCGCGCCGACGAAAAAGCTACGGTAGGCGGACATCACAATGTCCTCGGGATCAGTCCGAGCGTTCAGTTGCGGTGCCAGTCGTGTCCGTGCCAGCCGAGTCAGTCGCTGCAGATAGCGGTGAAAGATGTCATCGGCGGCGCTTGACTCACCGTCGACAAGACTCGCGAACAGCCGAGCCGACGACGGAGCTTCCGGCGGGCGTGATTTCGATCGCGAGGCCACGACTTCGTTCCATTCCGATCTTTTTGAAAAATCCGTGTCCGGTATCAGCCGCGGATCTGCATCAACGGTCAGACACGTTTGTCTTTCGACCAGGTACCGGAGAATTTCTGATGACTCACGTTGTGACCGAACCCTGTTTCAACTGCAAGTATACCGACTGCGTAGTGGTTTGCCCTGTCGACTGCTTTTACGAGGGCGAGCAGATTCTGTTTATCCATCCCGATGAATGCCTGGACTGCGGAGCCTGCGTCCCTGAGTGTCCGACAGAAGCCATTTTCTACATAGACAGCGTGCCCGAAAAATGGCACGACTACATTGCGCTTAACGCCGAAATGAGCCCAAAATGCCCGAACATTTGTGAGAAAAAGGACCGGAGAAAGTAGTTCGGTCACTCACTGTCGAAGACCCGCAGAGCTGTGACCTGCGTAGCATTGCTCAAGAACGAATTTCTAATCCGCCGTTTGCGCCTGCCATCGAACCTTCAGCCCTCTTTTTGGCGAGGCCTTCACGGGCGTCCGTCGACTTATTTCTCGGCAACTGAAGTCATCGCAACGCTTCGAACAGCGAACGCAGTTCGGCTTCAACGTCGTCTGGCGTCGCTGTCGTATGAGCGATCTCATCGCGGAGCAGATGGCGGTATCGTTTTCGCAATCGGTGAGCGGCCACTCGAACGGCTTCTTCGCTTTGCTGTAGAGTTTCTGCAGCCGCTGAATAATCGATCTGCGCGCGGTCTATTGCCAGACAGCCGCTGAGGACTTCGAATGCGGCCTGCTTTCGTGGCGAAGACTGTTCGGCTTTCAGTCGTTCCAGTACTCGATCGAGTAGCGCCAACGCCCACTCTCGTTCGAACAATCGTTCGGCCGTGATGTCGTGGCACAACTGGCCACTCACTCGTTCTTCGCCGCGTTGCCAGTCGAGTGACTGAATTATGACACCTCCGCCCCGTTTTAAAGCTTTTTCTCGGTCCCGTTGGTTCGACAGAAAGTGCTTGATCGCTGCCAGCAGGAATGAACGAAACAGGCCTCGATCCGGCTGGACGTCATTCAGGTACTTCTTCGACAGCAACTGAGAAAAAAACGCCTGAGTCAGATCCTGAGCTTCATGAATGTCTCGCGTGTGACGCCGGACAAACGCATACAGCGGCAACCAATACGATTCGCAAAGTTCGGCCAACGCCAGTCGCGCCGTCGGCGAAGATCCGCTGCCTCGAGCCTGCAGCACAAGGCTCCAGCGAGTCGTCGCGAATCGCCGTTCGGCGGGTCGGTTTGAGGGCGAATTGATCACCGGCGTTGCCAATCGAAGCCCCCGTACAGAATTCTGAAAGATTTTCGGTAACGAATACCGCCCGTTGCTTCTGTTGATAGTAGAGACGGCAACAACCCGCGCCAACTGCTATTCTGTATGTCACTGCTCCGGGAGAAGTTCATGACCGAATCAACTGCGACCAGCCTTTGCCCCACCTGCAATGGCGAGATGCTGTCAAAAGACGGTCAGGAATTCTGCCCGGCCTGCCTGCTGCAACAAGGGATGCAGGACTCCACATTCGGTGGTAATCCGGCTTTGCAAAACTGGACACCACCGCCCATTGATCAACTGGTCAGCCGGTTTCCGAACCTCGACATCGAATCGCTGCTGGGGCAGGGCGGGATGGGAGCCGTCTACAAGGTTCGCCAGAAGGAACTCGACCGACCAGCCGCGTTAAAAATTCTTCCGGAAGCTGTCGCCAGCGATCCGAGTTTCACCGAACGATTCCTGCGAGAAGCTCGGCTGCTGGCTTCGTTGTCGCATCCGCACATCGTCACCGTCTATGAATTCGGTGAACGTGACGGGCTGTACTTCATCCTGATGGAGTACGTCGACGGAGTCACGCTGCGGCAGGCATCGCTGGCCGACCCGATCAAGCGACTGGCTCCGGCCGAAGCGTTGGAAGTCGTCGGACAACTTTGCGACGCGCTGCAGTTCGCTCACGACGAAGGCGTCGTGCATCGCGACATCAAGCCGGAAAACATCCTTATCGACAAGCGTGGTCGAGTTAAAATTGCGGACTTCGGACTGGCTCGACTGCTGGGCAAACCGGCCGACCTTCCGACACTCACCAGAACTCATCAACTGATGGGCACGCCGACATACATGGCTCCGGAACAGATCGAAGGCCAGCCGGTCATCGATCATCGAGCGGACATCTATTCGCTGGGCGTCGTGTTTTACGAACTGCTGACCGGCGAACTTCCACTGGGAAGGTTTCAGGCACCGTCGGAAAAAGTTCAACTGGATGCGCGGCTGGACGAGGTCGTGTTTCGCACGTTAGAAAAAGAACCGAGTCGCCGCTATCAGCACGCCAGCGACGTTCGCACCGATATGAATGCGATCAACGCAGCTCGTGCGACTGCGGCCGCAGACGCCAGCCGTTTCAACGGTTCGAATCTCGCATCGCGCAGCGTGCGTTTGCTGATTGTGTGTTGGGCATTTGTGGGTACGACACTCGCATTGTATGTGATGGGCATTGGCGAGACGGATCAGCAGTTGGCCATCGGGGTAGCCGTCGCGGCGCTCACCGGTGCGCTACTACAGGTTCATCGCGCAGCGCCCGGACGTTGGAAGCGGCTTAATTTTGCGGCGGGGTTCGTTCTGGGGGCAGTGCTACCCGCATTGTTGCTGTGGGCCACGTTCAACAATTTGCGGAGACTGCAGGACTACGAAAAACAGATGGCTGATGTGCGAGCCCAACGACTTGAAGCACGCGCCCTCGATCTTGACAGGCAACTGAGGGATGCAAAGCGGCAACTGAGTGAGGGCGGTGGCATCGGAATGGGCGAAACGGGAATGGGCGGACTTGGTGGCATGGAAGGCATGATGGGCGGCGGCATGGGTGATTATGCCCCAGGAATGGGCGGCGGCATGATGGCAGGCGGACCGGGCGGGATGGCCGCAGATAGCTATGACAGCGGTAGCTATGATATGGGCATGGGAATGGATTATGGTGGTTTTGGCATGGGAATGGGTGGCCCACCCCGTCCCGCCATCCTCATCGAAGGCACGGAAGCCTGGCTGTCCCCCATGGTGCAAGGATTCACCAACGAGCAGCGCATCATGGTCAGCGAGATCCTCACCGACACCCATCAGAAATATTTGCAGCTCGAATCCGACTACTCCAAAATCACCGTCGGCAAGGATGATTCGGTTACCACCACAATCTATCTCTTCTACAACGAATGGGAGCGGCTGGAAAACGAACTCTGGACGCGGCTGGACGAAGCCGTCGACGTGAAACAGCAACGCATCCTCCGGCAAAAGCTAAAGCCCGAGTACTGGCGAGATGCAGAGCACTCACTACCCGGCCTGCTCGGCTGGCGACCATCCATTTCTGAGACCGCACCACTGGGAGAATTCGCCGTCGATGCCACGGTACGGCTGCGCCGAGTCGGAAAATGGGTCGAAGCAGAGATCGCGGGCAATCCGGGCAAGAAAGAGGCTCGCGTGATCCCAAGTTCCCCGGAACTGTCGGAGGAACTGCTTCGTTTTAACCATGAAAACACACCATACCTTGCCATCAAAAACGCGCGGTCCGCGCTTGCTCGGGAAGACTGGAAAACGCTGATCGAACAGTTCACGCCACTCGCTCGGTTCGATGTGTGGACCGGTTTCGCAAAAACACTTGAAGGGGAAGGCCGGAAGTATGAGCAAGCCACTGCTCAACAGGCGTTCGAATTGGTCGCCAAGCATCCGTCGTTTACTGTGATCCAGCCCGACTTTTACACTCGCATTCTGGAAATGGGGAATGGCGTCACGACTGTTGGGGACCGCCTTCGCGAACAGGCTTATCAGTCAGCAGGGGCCGTAGCAGACAATATCCCACGCTTTCCCGGCTATTCCGACAGAGCGGCGGCTGTCCGCCCGCAGTTGCACACGTTCGAAGACGGAGCAACCGAATATCTGCTGCTGACGGTCATGCTGATGAATCAGGCACTCGGAAAGCCGGGCCTGCCGATCTTTGAGACCGACAACTTCGAATCGACCGTGGATGAGCAGGACGGAATCTCTGCGAAGGGAACAATCCAACTGGCGGACAAATCTCCGATACCGCTGGTGTTCCGCCGGGTCGACAACAACTGGAAGATCGACGGCATTCTCACGCCCGAAACGTCCGTACTCATGCTCGACCCTGAACCCGAGTCCACCGGTGACGCCGAACAGACGAACGGCGACGAGGCGTCAGCCGCTGACTCCGCCAACGAACCCGAATCGAATCAACCATAGTCGCAGCAAAGTACGGCGACAAATGCGTCAATCGCGATTGCCGAATCCGTTGCCCGCACAGCGATGAGAGACTCAAATCATCGCCGCTTCCGCAAGGAAACAGGCACGGTTCACAACAGGCTGTGCTGGCCTGATGCACAAGGCGGAATTTGGGCGGTTTGATATCCCGGGATGTCAAACATTTGCCGCGCCGCTGTGCGACCATCCTGCGATTCGCCCAGAGGGCGGTAGCACTTAGCCGTCGGTGTCAGCCGACGGAAGGTGGCCCCGATCGCCGACTCACAGCCCCGAACGGGGCGACAGCAGTTTCTACACGGACTGCGCGATCCCGACCCGCTATCGCCCCATTCGGGGCTCTGTCATCGTGCATGCGGGCGTTCCTCGGGCTGACGCCCGAGGCTATGTGCTTTGCCCCATCCGGGGCAGCTTCAGCGCAACAAGTCTCAATCTGTAGTTGCAAACTGTGCATCAGGCCAGCTTGTGTAGCCTCCCGCGCTGATGACGTTTAGGACATGCTACGACGGCGGGAACTTCCCGGGAATCGCCAGTTCTCGGCAAATAGAAATAATGGCGGTGCGGTTCATCACAAACCACCGGCTCGTTCAATGACATCACGAACAAGCGGTGTTGGAATGTGCCCGCTCATTTCCGGCCGCGTTCGGCGACTTCAGCACGTAGCTTCATGAGCGAAAGCATGTCAGATAACTCGGTTAGTACCTGCGCTTCCTCGCGTTCCGAATCGTCTGCCCAATTCACAGGTCGGCTATTCCGTGTCCGCCGTTGACGGCGTTGGTT
The DNA here is from genome assembly GCF_001983935.1 of Fuerstiella marisgermanici. Lineage (GTDB taxonomy): Bacteria > Planctomycetota > Planctomycetia > Planctomycetales > Planctomycetaceae > Fuerstiella > Fuerstiella marisgermanici. The sequence goes on from NZ_CP017641.1 coordinate 6,441,471, forward strand.
CTTCAAAACGTAGCGCTTTGCCCGCCAAAGCTCCTGTGAAACTGCCGGCGCTGATGGCGGGAACTCCGTTGACGAAGACATAGCGGATGCCGCTGCTGTAACGGTGCGGATCGTCGAACGTGGCTTCGTCCTTCAATCGTTTTGGGTCGAAGACGGTGATGTCCGCCATCAGGTCTTCTTTGATCAGTCCTCGGTCTCGCATTCGCAGGATTTCGGCGGGCAGGCCGGTCATGCTGCGGACAGCGACTTCCAGCGAAAGCACTTCTTCCTGTAGAGCATAGTGTCCCAGCTTGCGAGGGAACGTGCCGTAGTTGCGCGGGTGAGGGCGGTCAGCTCCTGGCAGGTACGCTCGACCATCAGATGCCGTGGCGACCCAGTCGATTGCCATGATATGTCGCACGTCGTCTTCATTCATGCTGAAGTTAACGATAGACGCGTCTCCACCCCTAAAGATCTCCAGCGCGATATCGACGGCAGGCCTGTCTTCAGCCTTTGCGATGTCGGCGAGACTCTTTCCAACCCACGACGGGTTCGGTTTGTAGCGAGCAATCCGTACGGCCGCTCCGTCGTCTCGCTTCGTAATCGCTTTGCGAATGGTTTCCTTGAGCCGGGGTCCGGTTTCGGTATCGTCCAGCCGTTTGATCAATTGTTTGTTGCCGCCCGCGCGAGCGGAACTGGGCAGCAGGGTGGCTCCCAGCGACGTGCTGGACGCAACATACGGGTACTGGTCGGCGGTCACATTTCGACCAGCTTCGCGTTCTTTTGCAATCATTCGAGCGGCTTCGCGCACCAACCCCCATGCATCTCGACCACTTGATTTGAAGTGCGAAATATGGACCGGCAGGGCAGCGTCCCGGCCAATTTGCAGAGCTTCATCCACCGACTTCAACACACCCGTGCCTTCGCCGCGAATGTGGCTGGCGTAGATGCCGCCGTGCTTCGCTACGACTTTCGCGATGGCCGTAATTTCTTCTGTGGAAGCGTACGAGCTGGGCACGTAGATCAGTCCCGTCGACATGCCCCACGCTCCGTCCTGCATGGCCTTTTCCGCCAGGTCCAGCATCTCCTGAAGCTGGCTGTCGTCCGGCTGAATGTTGTCTGATCCGAGCACTCGCCTGCGAAGCGATCCCTGAGGTATCAGGTGAGCGATATTCGGGCCGGCTCCGTGGTCGTCGATCTTCTTGTAGTAGCTGCCCGTGACGACGGGACCGCTGCCGCAATTTCCGGTGACCAGCGTGGTGCAACCCTGAGTCAGATAGTTGACCGCCGCTCGCGTTTCCGGCTTTGTGATCGGCGTGTCAGAATGATTATGCAGATCAATAAAGCCGGGGCAGACAATCAGGCCCGTGCAGTCAATCACCCAGGGAGCCGTAGCATTCAGATCAGGACCGACGGCTACAATTTTGTCGTCAGAAATCGCAACGTCCGCCAGCCTTCGTTCAGCGCCGGAACCATCAATGACGGTGCCACCTTTCAACACGATATCAGCTTCGATCGGTTGAGCGTGCGACGAAGACAGTGCCAGAAAAAGCACATAACAAAACGTAACAATACGCGACATGAATAACTCCGGCTGATAAGTGACGAGTGGTGGCAGTCTAATCCGACTGTCCCAGGTTGACAAAACTCCTGTGCTTGTGAGCGGCAAGGCGCTAGCCGCCGGCATCGGTTCGCCAATGTTTCCATTGCCAAGACCCGCGGCTAGCGCCTTGCGGCTCATATAACCTGGGACGGTCGAACGAAGGTCAGACCACCGCGATCATTATTCCGACAACGCCTCTAAACGCCAATCGATTGGCAACATGTCGTGTTCTTCCAACCACGAATTGATTTTCGAAAACGGCCGACTGCCAAAGAAACCTCGCCGCGCAGAAAGCGGTGAAGGGTGAGGCGACTGGATGACCAAATGACGGCTATCAATGAGGTCCGCCTTTTTCTGAGCTGGTTTGCCCCACAGCACAAACGCGACGGCCGGAAGTTCGTTGACGCACGCAATGATGCGGTCCGTGAATTCTTCCCAACCCTGTTTCCGATGTGAGTTTGCTTCGTGGGCTCGCACGGTCAGCACCGTGTTCAACAACAGCACTCCCTGCTTCGCCCAGGCTTCCAGGCAACCGTGTTCAGCTGGCGGGATTTCAAGATCGGCCTGCAGTTCTTTGAACATGTTACGCAGCGACGGCGGAATCTTGATGCCGCGTTGCACAGAAAAGCTTAAGCCATGAGCCTGGCCATCATCGTGATACGGATCCTGCCCCAAAATCAGGACGCGAACGTCATTCAGCGGAGTCAGCCGCAGCGCATTGAACACATCATCTTCGCGCGGGAACACGTCGTGGGATTGACGTTCCCGCGACACGAATTGCTGCAACTGCTGAAACCGTGATTGAGAGAATTCATCAGCTAGCGACGTTCGCCAACAGTCGGGGAGGTTATCGACATTCATTTCGGCAGCTTATCGAAACGGTCAACTCTTTGCGCGGCGCTTTGGTTGCCATCGGTATTCGTTGAGATCAATGCGATCCGTTTCGCTGAAGACAACGCCTTCGCCTTCCAACAGAAAACGCTGCAGGCCTTCGAACGTCGACGAATCCCGTTCGCTGATCCGCCCCAGAGAATTCACGACTCGCTGCCACGGGACGCCGGAATCGTCCGGCAGCGACTTCAGCACGGTACCGACCTGTCGCGCGTTCTTTGGCAAACCTGCCAGTGAGGCGACCTGACCGTAAGTCGCGACTTTGCCTGGCGGAATGCGTCGAACGACGGCCGTAATCTTCGCAGCAGCGGTAGACATACACTGTCTCACACGTGACGTTGGCGGACCGGCTTTCGCCAGCGCCTCACTCCGTACTTTCATCCACAGGTGCGAGCGTTTCAGCGTCTTCTGTCACTTCATTTTGATGCGTGGCGTCTGCTTCTGCCGACGCCGCCTTCGCCGCTGCTTCCTGTTCCATGCGGCGGTCCCAGTATTCAAGGTAGTGTTCATAAGCCGGATGGTCGTCCGCCTGCGACTTCAGCATTTCGCGAGTGTCATCCACCAGAATCTGTTCATCCTCAAGCGACAGGCGACCAATTAGAACTCGACTTCGCAGAAACACGAAGTAGGTGTCCAGCACGTCGCAGCGACAGTAGTCGTTAATCTTGTCGGCCTGGCCATCGAAGTACAGTCCCTGCACCTGAGACCCATCAATGCCCGATTTGCCTGGCTTGTAAATCAGATTCGATATCAGATTCAGCCCGCCGTTCACACGCATCGCGCTGAAGTTGGAGAACAGGTCCTGCAGATCCAGATGCCGATCGATGTTGTACCGGTTTCGCGCCTGCTCGAATGAACGCGATTCGACGTTGAACCAGGCGGGCAGACTGATACCGTGCCGAAACGCGCCCAGTTCCATCACGGGCAGGTCGTAACCGCGGCCGTTGAAAGTCACGAAGGTTGGCTTGCCGTAGTGTTCCCAGCCCTGCCAAAAACGACGGATGATTTGCTCAGGACGAAAATGCGGCGGGTCCAGCACCGTCAAATCCAGCATCCGAAAATCGGCCGCCACTTTGGCGACGGCGACAGAAATCGGGTTCACAAAGGTGGGCGGAATCACGTCGCGGCCCGTTTGTTCCAGAAGATCGGCCTGGTACCGTTCAATCGCCTCGCGCGGCGTCAGTTCTTCGTCCGGATAACGAACTCGCTGAATCAAGTCGCCGTCGCCCACAGCTTCCACGTCAAAGATGAGGTACCGTACGTCGCTCATTTTCTTACCTTTCATCTTTCTGTCATAATCCGGAGGCTGGTGCCTCAGACCATTCGAGCTGACGCTCGGAAGCGCCCCCGCTGGTCGCTCTGCAATCAAAAAACTCAACGTAAACAATGGGTCGCCTGAAAGCGAACCCGCTGGCCCGCCACCACAGTTCTTCCAGACCAACGTCATCCGGAACCCGCATGTCAGATCGTCCCGCAAAGCGTACCAACACCAGTGAAGATGTTGCACCAGAACGACTGGAAGAACAGGCAATTCGCGGATTGACCGCCGCCTACCAGCGAATGCGCCAGGAAATTGGCAAAGTCATTATCGGTCAGGACGAAGTGGTCGACGAACTGCTGATCGCCATGTTCTGCCGCGGTCATTGCCTGCTGGTGGGTGTCCCGGGGCTCGCGAAGACACTCTTGTGCAGCACTATCGCGTCCATTCTGCAGCTCGCGTTTCGCCGCATTCAGTTTACGCCCGACCTGATGCCGTCAGACATCACCGGTACAGACGTTTTACAGGACGACGCAGAAACTGGTCGCAAGACGTTTCAGTTTATTCAGGGCCCGCTGTTTACCAACGTGTTGCTCGCGGACGAAATTAACCGCACGCCCCCGAAGACTCAGGCCGCACTGCTGGAAGCCATGCAGGAACGACACGTGACAGTCGGGTCCAGCACCTACCGCCTGCCGGATCCCTTCTTCACACTCGCCACGCAAAACCCAATCGAACAGGAAGGCACGTATCCTCTGCCAGAAGCACAGCTCGACCGCTTCATGTTCAACGTGTTGGTACGGTACCCGACAGCGGCCGAAGAGCTTCGCATTCTGAAACAAACGACGGGCAACGAAAAACCGGAACTCACCCCAGTACTGACCGGCAAACAAATTCAGGCGCTGCAGGAAGTGGTTCGTCGAGTCCCCTGTGCCGAATACAATTTCATCTACGCTCGCGATTTGGTGCGCGCCACTCGACCCAAAGAAGAAGAATCACCCCCCTTTATCAAAGAACTCGTAAGCTGGGGCGCCGGTCCGCGAGCAGGCCAGTATCTGATTCTGGGAGCTCGCGCGCGAGCGCTGCTGGAAGGCCGCTTTCACGTAACGACAGACGATATCAAGTACGTCGCCAAGCCGGTCCTGCGACACCGAATCATGACCACGTTTCAAGCCGACAGCCAGGGAATCACTCCCGACGACGTGATCGAGCGGCTTCTGAAATTCGTCCCCGTCGAACTGCACGAACAAGCGCGCAAGCGCACGGGCAAGTAGCCGGGATGCCCCGGCGGGCGGTTGGCGTGATGGCAGCGGAAGCGCCGGCGGTGCTCCCGTTGGTCGCGGAGGGGGGCTGATTTACGGAGTTCAGCTATGCAGGATGGTCGTTCCGTTATTCTGCTTTCAGTCAATCCACGGAGTATGCAGCTGACTCACTTCGCCACGTCGCATCTCCCGCGACCAACGGGAGCCCCGCCGGCGCTTCAGCCCACACACCGTCACCCGGCCACCACGCCAACCGCCCGCCGGTGCTCACCGGCCTAAGTAGGGGGAAGGGCGTTGAGGGGATTGAATTTTCCGCGCAGGATGGCTTTAGAATCGCACTTGAGCCACCGCTCCAGCACGGTGGCGTAGACCTGTCGAAAATCGGTGTGGTGCTTGAGGTCACCGTCCTGCAAATCGCGGAGGCTTGGGTGTTGGCCGATAAGACCTGCTTTCACGTGAGTTCCCGTGAGGAACACCGGGCCGGCCGTGCCATGGTCGGTGCCTTTGCTGGCATTCTCGGCCACGCGCCGGCCGAATTCACTGAAGCACAGGCACAGAATGCGGTCGCCGTGTCCGTGAGCCATCATGTCTTTCAGAAATGTGCTGACGCCATCACTCACCTGCCGGAGCAGTGATTGGTGAGCTCCGTCCTGCTGAGCGTGCGTGTCGAAACCGTCGATGCGGACGTAGTAGACGGGTGTGGTGAGGCCGGAATTGATCAGCTTTGCGACGGTCTGCAGTTTGTTGGCCAGAGCGGTGGACGGATATTCGCCGGACGGTTTGTAGTTCATCCCGGCCACTTCGATGCGTTCGCTGGCGGTGATGGCCGAACTGGTGCTCGATTGCACAAAGCTCAATAGATCGTTCCCGCCGTCGCGGCGAGCGTCCGCGAGTTCTCGAACGGCTTTGCGGAACGCTGCGGTTTCGTTGCCATTCAGTCGAAATTGATCGAGCGACCGAATCGAAGGAACTCGCGCATCGCGCGACATCAATGCGAAGGGTTGCTTGTCTTCGCCAAGGTGCAAACCGGCCGGATCAGACGAAGTCGCTTGACCGGCTTCCTGCAGGTAGCGGCCCAGCCAACCGTCAATGCGATTTTCGTCTTTGCGCTGGCAGGTGTGCCAAATGTCCATGGATTCGAAATGAGACCGATTCGGGTTGTCGTAGCCGACACCTTGAATGATCGACAGGTGCCCCGCTTCCAGCAAATCGGCGAAGCCCGTCATCACGGGATGCAGGCCCAGATTGTCGTTAATCTTCAGTACGTCCGACTTGCCGATCGCCAGTTCGGGCCGAGCCTTCCGGTACTCATCGTCGGTGTATGGCACGACGGTATTCAGCCCATCGTTGCCGCCCGCCATTTCGACAACAACCAGTATCCGTCCGTCCGACTGGCTGTCCGCCGCCGCCTGCTGCAGGAAGGCGGGTGCACGGCGGCCAAACGTCAATACAGACGTCGCCGCTGCGCTTGTGGTCAGAAACTGTCGACGCGAAGAATGTGACATAACAGCACCTTAACCCAATTGAAACTCGGGCAACGTACACAACGCGTGCACGGCGTCCTTAAGCTTGTCTTCGCCGCCGCTATTGCCCGCCAGTTGACGAACGCGGTCTCGCGCAGCAGATGGTATTTTCACGGCGAACAAAGTCTCTTCGAACAAATCGATCACATCGTCGAACTTCTGCGCGCCCTGGCTGCGCAGATAGTCTGCCAGCGATTCGCGGCCGAACCGAGTCTTGTCGCTGTCCAGCAGATGTCTAATCAGATTCGACCGACCGAGCAGCGTCGAGGAATTAATCCACGTACGACCGCCATCCCACCCCTTCACGCTGGGTGGATACAACAGGCCCTGACCAAGCGTCTTCAGGTTCTCCGCCAGCTCATAGGAATTGGTGGAACCTTCCAGCGATCGCAGGAAACCGATCGCAAATTCCACCGGCGATCGCACCTTCCGACCAATCGCCATGTTCGAGCAGAACAGATTACTGGACAGAATTCTGCGTACGACAGGAGCGATCTGCATGTCGTTGTCGCGCAGTTCCTGAGCCAGTGGAGCGATCAAGTCTTCGGTTGGCTGAGGTTCTTCCATCACAAAAAACGTCACCAGCTTTGTCGCGATAAACAGCGGCGCGGCGTCCTGAGCGGCGACGATTTCCACTCCCTTTTCGCCACCAAATTTTCCCGATTCACCCAGCACATTCTTCGGCCCGGTATCGTGCTGATAGCGATTGAACCGAAACTTCTCTCGCTTGATTTCCCAGCCGGTAAAGCATCGAGCCAGCTCGCGGATGTCCTGTTCGGTGTAATTGCCTTCGCCCAGGCAGAACAGTTCCATAATTTCGCGAGCGTAGTTTTCGTTGGGGTGAGCCTTCCGGTTCGACGCCGAATCCAGGTACACCAACATGGCCGGGTCACGCGAAATTTCGAGCAACAGCGCAGAAAAGTCACCCAATGCCTGTTCGCGCAACAGGTTGTTTTGAGCGAACATCAGTTGCGCGTCGTCCACCTTGGCCGCGCTGGTTGCGAAGTGGCCGTGCCAGAACAGAGTCATCTTTTCCAGCAACTGTGCCGGAGTGGCCAGCATGCGGTACGCCCACCAGGCAGACAGTTTCTGAACGTCGCCCGTGGCTAAAGTCGCCGTGGCAAGAGCGTCCACTTCCTTCAAAAATTCAGAGGGCTCTGTCGTCGACTGCATAATAGAATCGACGGTTGCCGCTGAGCCGGCTTCAACAGCGGCGTGTAATTCCGCCCGCGTGGCTCCAAAGCCCGCTCGACGAAACAGATGAGCCGCTCGACGCACGTCCCACGGCTCGTGCGCCGTCGGCTGGTATTCGGCCCATGCCCAAACGGGATCGATGGTTTCGTTCATGGGATCAGTCCTTCACACGTACTTCCATCTTCAGGCCCAGTTCGTCGTCGGCCACGTTCAGCTTCATCGACGCATCCTGAAAGTAGCCCACCAGTTCCAGCATCAGGTTGATGGCGACCTCCGCTTCTTCTCGCGTGTGCCCGTCTTCCAGCATGTTCTGCGAAATCAGCTGCTCTCGATTGTCCGTCAGGACCGTCTTCAGAACATCCGCCTTCAACAGCGAGTCTGTGTTGACGGTATCGTTCGCTCGTCGCGGCGCCTTGGCCTGCACCAGCTCGCGTGCCAACCGGTTGGTGCTCGACACCACAAACCGTTCCTTCGCGAAACCGACCGACGGTGAGAAGTTGAACAAAATGTTTGCCTGTTTCGATTCCGCTTCGTCGTCTTCCGGGATGTAGACCGACGTGATTAACTCCGCTCCGTCGGCCAGCTTGTCCATCCCCAGTTCCAGTTGAGGATTGCCTTCCATCGCACCGACCACGTTGAAGAAACCGATCATGCTTTGGAACGTCCGCCGTAGTTCACGAGTCATCGATTCCGGCTCCTTCAATTCCAGCACCAGTGCGAATTGAGGCAGTTTGATGGCGGGAATCGGAAGAACGTCGCTGAAGTCCTGGCGAGTCGCGATGAAGCTGATTTCCGGTGTGAGCGAGCCCAGAATGTCTTCGCCGAAATCGCGACCGGCGAAGAGCGTCGTTAAATTGGCATCCGCTTCGGCAAAACCGTCGTTGATGCGTTCGTTGAACAAGTCGCCCGCTCGCAGCCACATTTCCGAGATATCGCGGTACGTGCTGAGCGTAAACAGCGTGTCTTTAGCTTCCGGCACGGCGGGCGCTCGACCGGTCCCGCCAGGCCCGAAGTAGAAATTACGTTCTTCCGGAACCCAGTCGGTCTGGTGCGGCATGGCAAATTCCAAACCCAAACCTGCCTGCGAAGCGCGTAAGCTGGCCGTTGCGAAAGGTGACTGCTGTAGCGAACTGAAAATGCCTCCGACCAGCAGTTCCACGGCTGGGTTTTCGGTCTCACCGGCGAACAGCTTCTTGGCGACACCCGCGTCTCGCAACGTTTTCAAATCGGCAAAGGCCCAGCCGGTCGCGTCTGCCGGTCGCTTGCTGAGGGCTGACTGAAATCTTTCGGCATCGGCAAGACAATCGCCTTCGCCATCAATCAGCCGGTCCAGTACTTCCTGGCCGGTCTCCGATTTGTTGGTGATCAGCAACCAGTCATCGACCACGGCAAACTTGGTTTTGTCCGCTTCGTACGCCGGGATGCCTCGGTATTCACCCTGCTTAATCTGGTCCGGGTTCTTGCCGAGCTTGGTTAATTCCAGCAGCTTGGCCTTGAACAGATCAAGCGAATCAGCGTCCTTCGCGTGAATCAGAATCGCCAGGCCTTCGGTTTCCGCGTCTACCCCGGCATAGATTCCGTTGGCCGTCAGAGTTTCAAGAGCTTCTCGCCATTCCATCCCCAGCTGAATTTCGACGAATTTTCGTCCGGTCAGAAAGCGCCGATAGCTGTCCGTGCGAATCGCCTGCTTGTACGGTTCCAGAGCTTCAATCTTCTGCCTCAGCGGATGATCAAACACCGCGGCCAGCAGCGATGGCGGATTCGCAATTTCAGCATACAGCACGGTGGACTTCGGAAAGAGTTTCGTGGCCACTCGCTCCGCCGCCGAAACCACGCCGCTGCCGACCACCAAACAAACCCATCCGAAAACCATTGAGCGTCGCATCATGAAGTTTTCCTGTCGTGTTGGCGGCGAGCCATGTGACTTACGGTCCAATGCAGCAATCCCGCAGAGAAATCAGCCGTTTGCGCACCGGCCCCGATTGATCAGCGTGGCCAGAACGAAGTCACGCGTCGTCTGTAAAACTGGAGCAGGGCGGTCCGCTATGGGTTGGGTTTCGCCGGATAACCGCTGTTCCTGGCGAATTTTCCGAGAATACGCAAGTTCCACCAGATTTGCCACGTAATTCGCAACCGGGAAGGTCTCTTTGCGAGCCCCTGCGTTGCCGCCGGCCTTGCGGTACGGCCGCTGGAATCGAGATCAAGGGATTTAAGACAAGTCGCCAAGCGCTGTCGGGGGAATGAATGCGCCGCAGAATGGCCGCTGCTGACGCAACCCTCCGGGACGCTTGCGGATGCGTCTCGGGCAGCGGCATTCGTCACTGACGACGACTTTTTTTGTCGGCGGCGACTCTTCTCGTTGTCGAAAACGCAGTCCCAAACGTCGCGGCTTATCCAGGTTCTGTGATGCGTTCCAGGTCTTTTTCGAACCTCGCGGTTGTTTGTGTTGTCTGCTGAGAGTAGCATTCGCACCGCTCGATCGCCGCTGGCTGTTGAGTGCCAGAAGTTGTTGAAAAACGACTTCACCACCGAGCCCCGGTGGCGGAATTGGCAGACGCGCATGATTCAGGTTCATGTGTCCGTAATGGACGTGGAGGTTCGACTCCTCTCCGGGGCAAAAAAGCCGCTTGAGTGATAGTATCCCTCAGGCGGCTTTTTCTATGCGCGCCTCGCGATGATGGCGAACAGCGGGGGTGGCACTGATTACGAAACTCAATGCGTAGCTTCTGTCGCCAACACTTCAGAGCGGAACCAAATCCGGTCATTGGTTCCTGACACGAAGTTAATCCGTCCCCGAAATCACGACATTCACTGACTATAGAAATCGCATTTCGCAGACGCCGACAACGTGGCGGTGCAGCGGTCTGCGGATGTTGCCACCGACGGGTCAGCGGATGTCGGATTGGCGTCCGAGTTGACACTGCGTGATCGCATCCGGCTGACCGCAACTCATTCCAGTGATCGAGAACCGGACCCGATCTTCGGTCACGGAAGTGCGGCGACACATCGCGATTGATAAAGATACAAAGTGCTGAAGACAGCCCAGGCGTTTTTCGATTCGCTCCATTTGCGAGCTGATCGAAAACAGCCGTTCGCGACTGGCAGTGACTCTGCCAATAATCGCGCGGTGTACGGTTCCGGACGTTGGGCAATCGTCGGCAGGCATAGTCACGGAAACTCACGAAGCGACAGGTCCGGAGTTCAAGATGGTACAGGAGAAAGCATTGGAGATCCCGCCCGAGTCCACGGAACATCTTGAGGTCAAAGATGCTCAGGTGATTTTTACGACCGTGTGGAACGAACTGGCAGCGGAGTTCGGGCAGGAGAACCTTCGGTTTTCCAAGGAACTGATTCTGCTCGGTGGGGCGCCGGGTTCCGGCAAAGGCACCAACACCGGGTTCATCATGAAGGCTCGTGACCTGACCTGCGAACCGATCGTCGTTAGTTCACTGCTGAACACTCCGCAGGCGCATCGCATCAAGGAAGCGGGCGGCATGGTGGGCGACCGCGAAGTCGTAGGGCTCGTGTTCCGCAAGCTGCTGGAGGAAGAATATCGTGACGGCTGTGTGCTCGATGGCTTTCCTCGGACGCGAGTTCAGGTGGAATGCCTGAAGTTGTTGGTCCTGAAAATGAACGAGCTCTACCGCGAGTACCACCAAACACCTTTGGCCAAAAATTTTCGCAAGCCAACCATTCATGTGATGGTTCTGTTCGTTGACGAAAAGACCAGCGTCGAGCGACAGCTGCATCGCGGGCGGGAGATCGCCGAATGGAATGCCCGAGCCGCGGCCGAAGGCGTCGAACTCCGCGAAGTGCGGGCCACCGACCTGGACCCGGAAGCCGCCAAACGCCGCTACCAGGTGTTCAAGGAGCAAACATGGGAAGCACTTCAGTCGCTTAAGGAAGTGTATCACTACCACTTCGTCAACGCTCAGGGAACGATTGAAAGCGTTGAGCGAAATATTCGGAACGAACTGGACTACCAGTCATCACTGGAACTCGATCCGGCGACTCACGATGCCGTCAGGCGTTTGCCACTCGCCAGCGAACTGGTCACACACGCACGCCAGGAACTCGTCAAGCGGATGGACAGTTATCAACTGGAACACCGCGAACTGTTTCACAAAGTGCTGCGGCTGTTGCAGGAGCGTTTCATTCCCATCGTCAGTTGCCATGCCATTCCAGGGTTGGCGGTTGTGAATTCCGAGGACGAAGTGTTCGACGACCCGCTGACCCTGGCGATGGTGGTCGACATATTCGCGGAACGCGGCTACCGAGCCGTCGCCAACGTGAATCGCGCTGAAATCCCGGAAAGCGTCGATCTGAAGACAGGGCGAATCACGTGTTCAACAAAGAAGATTTACCGCTTCCAAATCCGATTCTCCGGCTGCGAAATCCGTCGCGGGGGCGCATAACGTCGTCCGTCCAGAACGAATCGATGCGCGTGTGCCACGGGCTTTGAAAGTGTTGCGTCTTGACGCCGATCCGTGGATGGACCGGCAGGGCAGCGGCACTCAATAGTTCCGCTTCGTTCCCAGGGGGGGGGGGGGGGGGGCGATAGTGCCGCCCCGCCGTGTGCACATAATCTTCTCATGTTGTAGCCGGTTTACACTGTAGGTGTTTTCGCCCGTGCCTATGGCTCAGAACCGTCGTGGGGCGTGTGTAGCTAACCCGAACAACCAGCCCCAAAACGCCGATTCTGTGTGTTCAAGCTCTCTTCAAAGGACTATAATAAAGACCCAGAGGGCCGACGCATGCATACGTCACCGTGCTCACAACACGGTGCGGTCATCATCCGGATGACAACCGCCGTCTCCCCCTGAGTCTCGCTCGGATGGGCCAACTCTCCCCACGGTCGCAGCCAATGATGCTGCTCGCGGGGCCGAATCACCGCCGATGGTGCGGGCCGGTACGGGTTGGCTCCATCCTGCTTCACTTTGCGAACTCTGTACCTGGCCGCAAATCAATTGGTCGTCGCATCGGTGATCAACTCCTTAAGCCGGTCCAAATCGAACCAGACGGCGTCTTCTGGGCCCATCGTCTTCACCCAGCCGATCTGCTTAAGTCGCGTCACGCCCTTCCGAAATTCTTCGACCGGCATCCCAGCCATAAACGCCAAATGTTCATAGCTCGCCGGATGCGTCAAGTCCGGACGCGAATAATCGACAACTGCAAGTACCACCTGCAGTAGGCTTACGTCTCCAAAGAACTGCGGCAGAACGCGGAGCAGCCTTTTGGGAAAGGGGATGTACCCCTCGTCCATTATGTCTTTGGACCATTTGTGCTGCAGCACTGCTGACACTTTGGAAGAGTCCAATTTTCGGCGTTCAAACGTCATTTTTTTTGTGCCCGACCCGCTGCTAATTAGTAACTAACTAAATGCTAATTAGTGATTCTAATGAACCAAATTTATCAACGGCGGAGGGCTGTTGCAATAGCCGATCCCCAGATTGCCAAAATTCTTCCCTTTTCTAGCGGCGACCTGACTCGCCGCTTTTTCTGAAATCTAGGGTGACAGTGTCTTAGCGCCGATCGCGGTACCGCTGCGCTAGGCACATACGCGCAATGGTTTACCCCTATCAAACCCTCGGTGCCATGGTGGGGCGCGTGTACAAAACCTGGTAATACACCGGCCCGTGGTAGGTGGGTCTGGTAGGTACAGCGACAATGGGAGCACGGGAGCGTAGGTTTCGCCTGCCGGGGCGGGATTGGTAGAACGAAATCTCCCATCTGTCAGCCCTTTTTTTAACGTTGGGGGATGTTTGGGAGGACGGGACGATGACTGCCAAGGAGGGGAAATGACAACGTAAGCGAGTTCCTGTATTCGAGGACTCGTGGATACCCCGGGCAAACCCTGCCCTCAGCGAACCGTTAGATTCAGCACAAGTGTCGCTCTCCTTTGCTGAGAGCCGCGTTTGCGTCGCTGAAACTCCGTTTGTGGAATTGAGTCGGCGATCTGAAAGCTAAGTTCTGCATAGTTTGTTCACCTCCAGAGTTTCTTGCTGCGCAGATGATCGCAGTGCGGAAGCAAGCATCGAAATTCGAAACACGCTCTGATGTCTCATGGCCTGTCCACCGTAAAGCAGTCACTACTTGACTTCAGTCAACTGAAGGGCAGGGACGACGCTACCAGTGAGCGCTGCGGAATCTGGTTTCTTGTGCGCTCATCCGAAAACGGAGGCGACCAACATCGGACTCGTATCGCTGGCGACAGGTTTAGTGTTGGCAGGCGACTGGATTGTGATCTGTGTGTCGCAGACCCGACAGTCTCGGGAAATCATGCCGCATTCGAATTCCAGGGAGACCGGCTGTTTTTGAGCGATTCCGGCAGCACAAACGGGACGCTGGTCAATGGTGCCTGCGTAAATGGCTCAACCGAAGTCTTCAGTGGTGATGTCATCCACTTTGGCCAAATGGTGTACTCGCTTGACCAGAAACGGTCGCCGCAAAAACCATCCGGCAACCCTGCGACAAAAACACAGTTTGCCACCGCGCCTGAAAACGCAATTCTGTTTCGAGGCTTCGACCAACTACTCAATCGCCCGGACATTGAGCCCTATTTTCAACCGGTTGTGGCGTTCGCAAATGGGGCCACCGTCGGCTACGAAGTTTTGGTTCGCAGCAAACTCAAGGGGCTGGAGTTTCCCGACCGAATCTTCCGCATCGCAAATCTTCGACATGCCGAAGTAAAGCTCAGCGAAGTCTGTCGCTCGGAAGGATTGCTCTCCGGAATTCAACTGGACCCGCTTGGCTGCTATTTCCTGAATACTCACGCTGTTGAGGTTGGTACGCCGCGGTTGTTCGAATCGCTGCGTGAACTACGCGACGACTACCCGGAGACGTCGATCGTCATTGAGATTCACGAAGCTGCAATTACATCAGTGGCCTACCTAACGGAGCTGCAGGCGGTGCTTCGCGATCTGAATATTGATCTGGCCTACGATGATTTCGGTGCTGGCCAGGCTCGCCTGATTGAGCTGTTTGAAGTCCCGCCAAAATACCTGAAGTTCGACTTGTCCTTCGTCCGCGGCCTGGAGAATGCATCGAAGCCGCATCGAGCCAGTGTTCGTTCGTTGCTGAATATGGTTCACGATCTGGACGTGATCGCATTGGCAGAAGGCGTCGAAACACAGGTACAGTCTGAGATCTGCGAAGAGCTGGGATTTGATCTCGTTCAGGGTTACCTCTTCGGCCGACCGCAGCCTCGCGAATTCTGGCAGGAAAAGATGAGCTCCATGGCGACGATGGAAGTCGAAGCAATGGCTGGTGCCAATCGAAAAGTCTGAGTTGACATCCTGACCTGCGAATGAAGATAGACCGGGCGTTTCAGGGGCCGCAAAAGTCACTCTGCAGCGCCGGAGAATCAAACCGTTTCGGCGATACTGACATCTCGTCAGTACCCAGCCGCATGCCCGTCCTTACGAGATTCCGACGCGCCAAAGTAGACGTCTCGATCGGCGTCGTAGCGGATGGCCTGATAGCCACCGAAACTCCCCGGGGCGGGCTTCAGCTTGTGGCCTCGCGCTTTCAGCGCTTCTCTTGGTTTTTTGCCAAACCCGCTCTCCAGAGCCACCGTGCCTCCATCCGTCATCTGGTCGCCAGTCGGCTGAGATGAGCCTTGGTGAAGGATTCTGGGAGCGTCGCCGGCTTCCTGAGTGTTCATCCCGAAATCGATCATGTTGACGATGATCTGAACATGAGCCTGTGGCTGAGTCGCTCCGCCCATTACGCCGAAACTCATGAACGGCTTACCATCCTTTGTGACAAACGCTGGAATGATCGTGTGGAACGGGCGTTTCCCCGGTGCGTAAGTGTTGAAGCGTCCTTCGGCCAAATCAAACAACTGACCGCGGTCCTGAAGGCAGAAGCCCAGCCCGTCCGGACACATGCCACTTCCAAATCCTCGATAGTTGCTCTGAATCAGGGAGACCATGTTGTGGTCCTTGTCCGCCACGGTCAGGTAAATGGTGTCACCTTCCTCAAGTGCGTGAGGAAGACCGACGGAGTACTCCGCCGCAGCCTTATTCGAATTAATCAGCTTGCGACGTTCGTTGGCGTATTCCTTTGAGATCAACTTCTGCACCGGGACTTTGGCGAAGTCCATGTCTGCGTATAGGCGAGCTCGGTCTTCAAACGCCAGCTTCTTGGCTTCCACAAACCAGTGGAGGTGGTCGGCGCTGCCGAATCCGGCCGTCTTCAGGTCATAGCCTTCCAGCACATTCAAAATCTGCAGCGCGGCAATGCCCTGGCCGTTGGGCGGTAACTCCCAGACGTCGTAGCCGCGATAATTGGCTGACACCGGTTCGACCCATTCCGAGCGATGACTGGCAAGATCTTCGTAACTCAGAAAACCACCGTGCTTCTGCATGAAGTCGGCAATCGTGTGAGCGATCTCACCTTTGTAAAATGCGTCGCGGCCTCCAACGGCGATTTGCTTTAATGTGGCGGCGAGCATCGGGTTGCGAAAAATGTCGCCGGTGGCCGGGCCCTTGCCATTCGGAAAGTACGTCTCAAGAAAGCCCGGATATTTGCTGAGAGTATTCCTGCTGCCTCGCCATCCAGCTGCGATCACTTCAGAAACCGGAAAGCCCTCTTCGCAATAGCGAATCGCCGGAGCCAGCACATCCTTCATTGGAAGCTTTCCGAACTTACCATGCAGTGCAAACCAGCCGTCCACGCAACCTGGCACGGTGACCGGCAGCGGACCAAACGGTGGAATGGACTCCAGGTCTCGTTTTCGAAATTCTTCCAGCGTGAGACTTGCGGGCGACCTGCCGCTGGCGTTCAGTCCGTGCAGTTTCTGGGTTTTCGAGTCCCACACGATGGCAAACAGATCTCCGCCGATTCCGTTGCCGGTCGGTTCCATCAGCCCCAGAGTTGCGTTGGCAGCGATAGCGGCATCGACAGCCGATCCACCCTGCTTCAGAATGTCGAGCGCAACTTGAGTCGCCAGCGGTTGGCTGGTGGCGGCCATCCCGTGACGAGCGATCACTTCCGAACGAGTGGCAAATTTTCGACCTGTCGGACGGTCACCGGCGTGGCAGGAATGAACAAGAAGCGACACCGCAGCGAGTAGATGGAGTAGTTGTTTCATTGGTGGAACCAGATGCCAGATGGTGAATGAGTCGGCAGGGTGGCACTGTCTATTCTATAGAACGGAGCGAGGTTGACGTGTGCCACTGGGCAGAGTCAGTGGCACGTAGGGTTTCCGATCCGCTCATTCCCGCCGACAGCGTCTCCCGCCGTAATGTGTGCATTCCAGCTACGACTCGCTCACCGTTTCTTCAACTCTGATCCTTACCCAAATGGCTTCCACCAACAACCAAGCTTATCCGTCCGTGAGAACAACTTTTCGACGTGTTAAGAACTCGACAGGCAAATAAGCCAATCCCGACAAGATAACCAAGAGGTCAACTCCGAAATTGGCGATACCTCGAAATGAATCTTCGTAGGTGTCGGGAAAATCGGGTGGAAACGCAACTAAGAACAGCACTAGGTACAGAACGACAATCACATGCACCAAGCCTGTAAGCATCCAAATCGCATAGGCTTCTTGCTTCGGCATACTCGGTTTAAACTGACTCGCGGATGTATCTTGATCGATTGAAAACCAAAAACTCCCGAACGCAGCGAGGACGGGCAAGTGAATGAAGATCGTTCTAACTGCTACATCACTGGCCTCTTGGCGGTTTACGCCCAAGCTCGGAACAGCTCCAACCACAAAGAAGAAACTGACATAAACAACCATCATCGCACACCAAGCTGCGAAAATCCAAAAGCGAATGCCCTTCGTGTTATAGGATCGGCGAGCCATCTAGTCTCCTAATAGTGCGGTTCGTAGTAGCTTGAACAATACGATTTCAAAATTGTCAAACCGCTCTGCGACGGAGCGGCCACCACCCGCAACGAGCACACGACTGCCGGTGTCGCCACCATTCAATCCGACTTGATACGGTACATTCACGCGATATGAATCGACACAAAGGCCGTCACGCAACTGTCCAGAATGAACTGTTCGATGTTTCCAGACTATTTGCTCAATGGTCTGAGATCGGCTTCGGGTACCGAAACTTGTTTCGACAGAGACGTCAAGCTCCTTAACGCCCGTTGGTTTCGCCGTAATTTGGGCCTGCCAGTAATAGCGAAACGCGTTTGCTGAGTAGAATTGGATTGGTTGTGTCGTGACGACTACAGTGCGCTCGTCGGACTGTGTCCGACGGACCTCTACGAACGACCGTTGTGGCAGAGACACTGATTTGATTGCGGTAGACAGTTCATCAGTGGGGGAGTTCAGGGAATCAGAGAACAACACTCCCACATTCTGCAGATCAAATGAACCGTCATGCCAGTATTCGTCGGCGAATCCTCCTCGGAATGTTATCTGTCGAGCTTCAGTCTGCCAACCAATGTATCCATTCAGAAGCGAATCATCGGGAAGTCCGAGTTCATGGGCTAGCGACGCATTAAATGGCGTATTCGGGAGGCCAAACCGAAGTTGATTTTCTTCCCGATACCACACCAAGTCAATTACGTCACGTTCGCCGGCCAGTTCCCTAAGGTCCGGAGCAATGCTGTTCCATTCAAGTTCTACAGCGAATGCTTCATCGTCACTAGAAACTGTGCCGGCACTAATTAAATTCAAGTTTACTGACTTTGCCTTCACCAAAGTTTGCAATCTCGCTGAGTTGGTCAGTTTGAGTCGACGACTGCCATTCGGTACGAGCCACTCCTTAAACGGTTCGTTCTTGTCTTCGTGGTAAGAGAAAAAGATCCTGAAATTCCCTGACTTCATAGACGGTTTTTTTTCAAAAGCCAGCCACCACTCATCCCCTTCTAAATCGACGCCGCGGTAGAGGTAGCAATCCACATTGATTCCCTCAGGCAATGTAAACGAATGCGTGAGGTGGTACAGGTTTCAGGGACAGGTCATTCTCTTATTTTGGGAGATTGATGATCTGTTCGAACTGAGCTGGCGACCTGTAATCGAGGCTGGAGTGTCTGCGTTCGTGAACGTAGTAGCGGACGTATTTTGACATCTCTCTTCTTGCCTCTGCCTTGCTTTGGTAATCGGTCATTTCGAGTTCGTTCTTGATCGTTCCGAAGCAGCTTTCCATGGATGCGTTGTCATAACAGTTGTCAGCACGGCTCATGCTTTGTGTGATTGCTGCCCGACGAAGAATTGATCGGTATTCATTGCCAGCGTACTGGCCGCCTCGATCCGTGTGGTGAATCAATCCAACGTCAGGCTGTCGTTCTTTGATGCTCGAACGCAGTGCTTTGAGGACCAGCTGTTCCGTCATGTTGTTATCCAGATGCCAACCAACGATCCGCCGGGAAAACAGATCCATCAGCATCGCCATGTAGCAAAACGTCCCGTCAGTCAGCGGGATGTAGGTAATGTCTCCAACCCAAATTTGATTGATCGTTGTTGGGGCGTCCGCATCGAGCAACAGGTTCGGCGAATAGCCCAGTCGATGACGGCTGTCTGTCGTTTTTGGAACGAACGACTTCGGCTGAATTGCCTTTAATTTAAGGGCTTTCATGACATTCGAGACCTTCCTGCGATCACAGGGAAGTCCCATTTCCTTGAGGTCTTCGGCAATGCGACGAGCCCCGTAGCGGCGGCGGTGACACTTAAAGATGACTCTTATCAACGGAGCCAGTTGAGCATCCTGTTCTTCAAAGATCGTGGGCTCAGCAGTCTGCCAGGCATAAAACGAAGTTCGGTTCACACCGAGATGACGACAGACTTCGGCCACGTTTCCATGACCTTCCTGAACAATCGCTTCAACGGCCGCATAGACGTCAGCTATTCGTTGCGGCCGAAAATAGCCAACGCTTTTTTTAGTATGTCCCTCTCACGTTCGACACGCCGCAGATCGGCTTCGAGGTCCTTGACCTTAGCCTCCAAAGAGCTTGCCACTGGACCACTTTGTTCCAGCTGCTCCTGTTTCCAGCGATACAAAACGTTGACGTTTGAAATGCCCAACCGGTCCACAACCTGAGGAGCCGTGTACCCATCCAGAAGCAGCTGCACGGCTTCTTCTTTGAACTCATCCGTGTACTGACGGCGAGACGATTTCTTGACTGATGTTTTTTTCTTCCGAGACATCCTGAGGTCCTTTCTACGGACTCAGAATAAGAGATTCACGTGTCCCTGAAACCTGTACCACCTCAGCGAACCTCGATAGTGCAGTAAATCGTCTTGCACTTTGTCCGTGCCGAACCACTTGTAATGCGCCACGCCAGTAACTGAGCCAGGGCCAATTTCGAAGCGATTATCATACCCGAATTCATTGTTCGAGAAGCAGACAGACGTGGGAGGGCCCTCCGCTAAACTTGCCGAATTGAGAAGGAGCACAAGAATGATCTGAGCTGGCTTCATCGCAGTGACGCCTAGGGTAAGTAATTTTTAGTACACTTTGGGGTGACCACTGTACTCACATCCACAGTGTTGTTCAACAAACATGCCCATGACCCGTAGATAGTGGCACGTGGGCGTCCTGATCCGCCCCTATACGATAGTGTGATTCGCAGCATTGCCAACGCCAGCAGCCTCTGTTGTTTCACATTCACTATTCAACACGTTGGCACTGTTGAGCGTAGCTGTCCATTTCAGCTTGGAGACTGGTCTTTTTCTGTCGGTTAGATTTTGATACGACAGGTGGATGGACACGGATGTCAGTCAGATCATCGCTGTGGAAGTGAAGCAGCTTGTGCTTAGCCTGCAGCGTGAGGTTGCGGAGCTGCGGGACGAGAACCGGCGGCTGCGTGATCGGATTGAAGAGCTCGAAGGTAAGAACCCCACAGAGCGACTCGACGAGGCGTTTTCGGTGACGGCGGAAGAGAGACGCCGCGCTGAAACGGGCCGCCGAAAAGGTCGCAAAAAACAATCCTCGGCGCGTCGCGGTCGTCGCACAACCGAGCAGAAAGCGGACAACGCCGAACGACGCGAACTCATTCTGCCGGAAGGTTACAACGTCGCAGAGTGCCGTTTCGTTCGGGAACGTTTCGTCTGGAGAGTGATCAACGGCCAAGCCGTGCAGGTCGTCTATGAAATCTATCACGGCCCCAACGGCGAGAAATCCGAAATTCCGGGCGTGTGGCCGCGGTCCGAATTCGGCATTGAAGTTCATATCGCGCTGGCTCGCATTGTGACCATCACGGGACTGTCGATCGACAAGACGTGTGCATTGATTGAATTCTTCTGGAATCTGCCGCTCGGCAAATCCCAGGCGGACGCTCTGTTGAATCAACTGGCACGGCGTTGGGAACAGGAATTCGAATCTCTGTGTGACCTGATGGCGTTCAGTGCGATTGTGCATGCAGACGAAACCAGTTGGAGTATCAACAGCGTGTGGGCTTTTTTGTCGGAGAAGGCGCGCGTGCTGATCTTCGGATGCCGCAAAGACGGCGACACACTGGCTCAGATCCTGTCGAAAGAGTTGTTTGGAGGCGTGCTTGTTTCGGACGATGCGGCCGTGTACCGAGGTTTCAGTCACGCACAGAAATGCTGGGCTCACCTGCTGCGGAAGGCCATCCGTCTGACGCTGCTGAAGCCGGACAACGAAGAGTACCAGCGACTGCTCGACGGCCTGCTGGAAATTTTCTACGCGGCCAAACGCCACGCCGCCGATGGTCGTCTTGGCGATGCCGGTCGTGCGGCGAAGGTCGATGAACTTGATAACACGCTGGCGGCTCTGCTGGTGCGTTACTGCGCCGAGGATTCCGATGTTCGGGCGGCCGACTTCGGCAAGGATTTTGACAACCTGGTCTCAGAACTGATTCGGCTGATGACGGAAGAGGAGTTGTTTTGTTTTGTGACAAGCCCGGCCGCGCCAGCAACGAACAACGAAGCGGAACGCAGTCTTCGCGGCGCGGCCATGGACCGTCGCACAGGTCGAACGAGCAAAACATCGAAGGGAGCCCGTCGCCGCAGCATTCTTACAAGCGTCCTGGAATCGCTGAATCTCCATCTGAAAACACCAACGCTCAGTTCCGTGGTGGCCGAGGTCATGACGTGGCAGCAGGATGGATTCAGTCTGTTTGATCGACTGAAACTTGAAGTCGGCCTGACCTCCGCGCCGCCCGGTCAGTCGCGACTGTCCAAACTCGTCCCCGCCAACTGAACACCACACCTCACGCTGCGCACCACGCGGAAATGGACAGCTACCTGTTGAGCCCGTCGAACAATAAGACCTTGAAACTTTACGTGTGCCACTGGTTTTGAACGTGACCCATATTCACGCCGAGATGTGGCACTGGCAGGGCCGGCGAAGAAGTCAGAACTTCACAGCCAGGTGAAGCCTCACGATGTGTGATCAAAGACATGCGTGCCGATCGAGGCGTTTAAGGTCTGTCGTTTTCTATCACGGCAGCGTCGGAAACGCGGGCAGGGGTTCGGGCGTTTTGATGCTGAAGAGTGCGTCCGTGGTGCGGATCAGCAAACGATCGCCGCTGATCGCGGGCGTGGCCATGACGACTTCGCCCATTTCGTTTCGTGATACTTTGCGGAACTTTTGGCCGACTTCGATGGTCGTGATTTCGCCTCGTTCGCTGGCGAAGTACACGTGACTGGCCGTTGCCACGGCCGACGCTGAATAGGTGCGGCTGCCCGTGCCGACTCGCTGACGATAAATGAGACTGCCCGTCGCGGCGTCTCGCACGGCAAGTCGGCCGTTGTCGTTGCAGGTGTAAATCAGTTCGCCGTGTATCAGTGGCGTCGGCATGTAAGCTCCGTCGGTGGATTCCCACCATGCCAGTCCGTCTTTCTTTGTTCCATTCTTTGACGGTGTGATGTTACCAGTCGCGGATGGCTTGATGGCGTAAGACGGTGACTTTCCGTGGCCGTTGGTCAGATGAATCAAGCCGTCGGCGAACAGTGGCATCGGCACGGGGATGTCTCCGCCGCCGTTTAGATGCCACAGGCGTTCGCCTGTTTCGTAGTCGTAGCCTGCCATCTGCTTGTAACCGTTGCAGACAATTTGCCGACGTCCATCGTGCAGTATCACCGCTGGAGTCGACCATGTGGCCACTTCGCCTTCGCGTTCGATACGACGAATTTCTTCACCCGTCTGAACGTCCAGAATTGCTACGAAGGCCGTGTTCAAACAGTCGCATTGCACCAAGACATGGCCATCAGACATGATGGGGGAACTGGCGAAGCCCCATTCCAGCTTCTTGTCATCGTATGGCCCGGATCGAAGCACACCGAAACTCTTCTGCCACTTCAGGTTGCCGTCGACGTCATAACAAAACAGTCCTTCGGAACCGAAAAACGCGACAACATGTTGGCCGTCGGTTGCCGGCGTGCAGTTCGCATGAGACGCCTTCATGTGTCGCTTGACGGCGGGTTCGCCGACCAGCGCATCCTTCGTCCACACGATTCGGCCGGTCCTGAGATTCAGGCAGAGGACCTGCCACGACCATTGGCCTTTGTCTGGAGCCGATTCGCCCGCGCCGCCCAGCCAGCCGGTCTTTAACGATGGCTTTTCGGTTTCTGAATTCACGGCCGTTGTCAGGAAACTTTTATCGCCCCAGACAATCGGCGATGAATGGCCGAGTCCCGCGATTGGTGTTTTCCATTCGACGTTTGTGCCTTCTGAGACGTCCCATGTCAGCGGCGGGTTTCCATCGCTCAGGCCAAGCCCGTTGTGACCGCGAAACTGAGGCCAGTTGTCATCAGCGACGACCCCGGTTCGCCAGGTAGCTGACACCAGCAGCAAGAAGGCCCACATCGAATACTTCATTTCGCCTCACCTCCCTGAGTCAACTCATTTGCCCGCACGCCAAAGTTTAACAGCAATGCGTCAACGCTGCCGATAGGGAATTGAGCCGTGTTTTTGCTGCTCAAAGCGGCCGCATGACATCAGTTCCAGGGTTTCGTAAGCTGAATGGCGTTCTGTTGGACCTTTGTGGCACAATGGCTGGGGAGCCAAAATCATGTCTGTCTGCCGACTCGCTTTCACTACTCTGCTGATTTCCGGACTCGCTGCTCTTGCTGACGAGCCGAAAACAGCTCCGCTTACGGCACCGTCGGACTGGGGTGGTGAAACCATCGCACTGCCGCCAGGGTTCGCGAAGGATATGACGTTTGAGGGTGTCGAACATATTCGCTTTGCGCCCGGCATGATGAAACCGGATTCCGATACATTTTTCTGCTACGCCTTCGCGTTTGAACTGAAGGCCGAACCGAAGTTGACGCAGGCAACGGTGCAGGCAGAGTTTCTGAAGTACTATCGAGGCCTCTGCACGGCTGTGCTGAACGGAGCAAAGTCGCCGGTGGACCCGAAGGAATTCACCTGCACGCTGGAAGTGATCAAGCCCGACAAACCGACCAGCACTGACAACACAGACGCGATTCGGTACAGCGGTACGATCAAGTGGGTGGAACCATTCGCCACTCGAAAGCCGCAGACGTTGAAGCTCGAAATTCGAACGTGGACACAGAATGATCGCAACTTTCTATTCGCGTGTGTGTCGCCGCAAGACACAGACAAAGCGATCTGGAAGCAGCTTCGAAAAATTCGCGACGACTACGTGGAACGGCAAGGTGCTGACAAGTAGTCATTCCCGCAGGATTCGCGAGCGTGGTCGAACTCACTGTTCAGCCGATCGCGTGACCGGACAGCTTGCGAAACAGATCCACACAATAGCGGTCCGTCATGCCACTGACTTTATCCGTGCAGGCCAGCAGCTTTTGATAGACGGACATGTCGTCGGTAATCGTCAGCCTGGTCAGCTTCAGAATATGTTTGTCCAGGCCGTTGGGTGACGTTGCAAGAGCGGCCGCAACAAGGATTTCCATGAGGCCATGAATGGCTCGATAACCGGCGGCTTCCAGTTCCAGCACTCGTTCGCTGTTGAACACTCGTTCGTACGCGGTTGTCTTGGCCAGCTTATAAGGTTTCACGACCGGCGTATGATCGATCAGCGCGCCGGTGAATGAGCCGTCAAGCACTTCGTTCAAGTGAGCTTGAAACACGTCGACCGACTTTTGCACCAGTTCGTTGATCACCATCGCTCGACCCATGGACAGCCGATCAGAATCCGGCATATCGCTGCTTCCCGTGCTGTCAGGACGAATGTCCTCAAGAATGTCCAGCGCTTCAGCAACGGATATCAGCCCCGCCTTGCATCCGTCTTCCAAATCGATGATGGCGTAGCAGATGTCGTCTGCCGCTTCGGACAGTAGCGCCAATGGATGCCGGGAGAATTGTCCGTGCTCGTCCGGTTCTCGCCCGGCGGCTGCGAAGACTTCGCCGAACAATTCGGCATCGTCCTGAAAATAGCCATGCTTCTTGTAGCGAGCCGTGCCCGCAACGTGACTCGGGCGAGGATACTTCACCAGCGCGCCGAGCGTCGCCGCGGTCAGTCGCATGCCGCCGCGCCGGTTACTCATTTGCAGTCGCGAAAGAACTCGAAAACTCTGCGCGTTGCCTTCGAACTTCGTGAGGTCGGTTCGTTCCGCGTCGTTCAATCCGTCGAATTCGGAAGCCGCCAGACGCTGTGTCGCCCAGTCCTGAATCGCCTTTTCGCCGAAGTGTCCGAACGGCGGGTTGCCGATATCATGGGCCAGACACGCGGCAGCCACGATCGCCTCGAAGTCTCCCTGAGACACCAACTCACCGATCTCGTCACGCACCATGCCGTAGACGCTGGTCGCCAGCGACCGGCCAACGCATGAAACTTCCAGGCTGTGAGTTAATCGCTGCCGCGTGTAGTCCGACTGCGGAAACGGCACCACCTGAGTCTTGTCGCTGAGTCGCCGAAACGCGCTGCTGAAAATGATGCGGTCGTAGTCTTTGTGAAACTCAGACCGCAACCCATCACTGGGCGCAGCGGGGCGGGAACTGCCAATTCGTTTGTTCGATAGAAATGCCTGCCACATGCCGTACTAAAATGCCTGCTGTTGTAATTGCCGACGCGATTCGGTTGCGCTCACTGCGTCGCCTCCGCCGTTGTTCGCTTTCTGCGGCGGGTTGTAGCGAAGTCAGATCCGGATTTGTACGCTCAGGTGATGCGGTACGTGATCACACCCGCTATGCTGCCTGTCTTAGAGCAATTTACGTTTTGTTGTGGACGGTGTTGGCTCGTGGGAACCGGCCCAAGTAGGACAAAAACCGATTTCCGCGGCCACAAGTCAGCGTGAAACGCTGTAGGGACTCATTTCTCAGGTAAACCGCTTTCATGGCAAGCTCTCCCCAATCGGTCGAAGAAATCTATCGTAGCCGGCTCGACGCACTGACACCGGCAGAGCGGGTTGCCAGGTCCGCTGCAATGTTCCAATGGACGAAGCAGCAGATCGCTCGACAGATCCTCAAACAGGACGATCAGCTTTCTGAAGAACAACTGAAATGGCGAGTCGCCATGCGACTGTACGGAGACGAACCAGTCATGCGAAAAATCATTCAGGCACAGATCGACCATGTTTCCTGTTGAAGCCTTCCAGGAAACGATGAACAAACTGGCCGTTATTCTGGACGGCCTGCAGATACGATATCACTTGACGGGTGGTTTGACTGGAACCGCCTACGGCGAACCACGCATGACACAGGATATCGATCTTGTCGTGGACCCCCAGCAATTGAGTGAATCGCTTGCAAATTTTTTGGCTACGCTGGAAGGTTCAGATTTTCTGTTTGACGAAGCAACGATCCGAACAGCAGTCGATCAGGGCGGCCAGTTTCAACTTCTGGACCAACAGGAAACCCTGAAACTCGATGTCTATGCGCGGGAATTGATTCCTGGCGAACTGGACCGAACTGTGATGCTGGAGGTTTTCCAGGGACAGGAATTGCCGGTTGTATCGCGGGTAGACGCCGCCGCCTCAAAGTTGGTTTGGATCAGCAAAGGCAGCCACAAGAGTCGACGTGACCTCCGAGCAATTCATCGCAACGCCTCGGAAGCCGAACAATGCGAGATCGCAAAAACTGCCGCAATTCTTGGTTTGAGACAACTATTGACGCAGACACTGAACGAGCCGGATGAGTTGCAGTAGCTGACACCAGCCTTACTTCGCCAGACTCACACGAACCAGCTCTTTGTCATTCCTTGCAAACACGCTTTTCATGGCAAATGCCGGGTGTGACCAAATCGTCATGCGACGCTGGACCTTGCGAGTCGGTTCCACCAGTTTCGCGCGGCTGATTTCTTTGTAGCCTTCTGCCGTGAGGTCGGCGATGATCAGGTCACCCTGTTCATTGTGCAGGAAGAAGCGGTCTTCGTGAGGAATGATGAAAGCATTCCACCAGCGTCCGCGGCCGGTGGCGTCGAACGTTTCCCACAGACGTTTGCCAGTGTCGGTGTCGAGGCCTCGTAGTTGCCCGTAACTGCAGATTCCAAAGATGTTGGCTTCCGTGATCCATGGCGTGGGCATGATGGCATGAATGCCGTCCGTGTTCTGTTCGTCCTTGCCCTGGCCTTTCCACACGACTTCGGCGTTGTCCGCACTAACTTTTAGCATCAGCGGGCCGTCGTAGAAGGCGGTCAAAAACAATCGGTCGTCGATTTGGCGCGGCATTGGGATCGTCAGGCCGAAACGAATCTGCCAAGGGTGTTCCCAGATCACTTCGCCGGTTTCCGGATCCAGAGCCGATACGGCAGCCGGATGCCACATGATCAGTTGTCGCCGACCGCCGAATTCGTAAATCACGGGCGGGGCGTACCCGATCGCGGGATCGTCTAACGAACGCCACAGCTCTTTCCCTGTTGCTTTGTCGAACGCCACAACCAACGCTCCATCCGCGCCGCCGACAAGCGTGATCAGTTTTTCGCCATCTACCAGTGGTGCGGCGGCCATGCCCCAGTTGGGCAGTTTCGTACCGAAGTCTTTTTGAAACTCCTTCTTCCAAATCACGTCGCCCGTTTTTGCGTCGAAGCAGAACATGTGTCCTTCAGCTCCGATCGTATACACGCGGCCATCGTTGATGACCGGAGTCGCTCGCGGACCAGCCGGATAGCTGACGGTGTATCGCACCGGGTATTCATGTTTCCAGATTTCCTTACCTGTTTCGGCATCCACGCATAGCACTCGTTCAGTGCCGTCAGCGTGAATTCGGTCGGTCAGGTAGACTCGCCCATCCGCGACGGCAGGGCCGGAATACCCTTCGCCCACTGGCACCGACCAGACTCGCGGCAGCAACCCATCGGTCGGCAGCTTGTCTACAATGCCGTTCTCCCGCCACACAATGTCATGCATCGGACCGCCCCATTGTGGCCAGTCATCGGCTTTGGCAACGAAAGCGTGGCTGGCGATCAAAGTGGTGAATAGGAGAAGATTTCTCATCGTGTATTTTCCGTAAACGCGGGTCATACGTAGTGAACACTCTTGCTGGCTTCAGTGCTCGGCAGCCTACCAGAACTGCGGCAGAAATACCGTTGTGACGTGTCGTCGCTTTGAAGGCTTTCTGCTAATCCGCCAGCATGCGATCCGGATAGAATCGCTAGTGAGCCGCAGGCAAGACACGTGTGAAATCAGCGTTTGCCTGACTGCTTAGGCTCAGATCATCAAGAAGACCGGCGAGGATCTGCGTTTCGGTGACATCAAATCTCCTCGCCTTAATCAGTATTTCGGCGCTGCTTCTTGCTGGACCATTACAACCACCGCAAGCCACAATGAGCATGCGGTGATTTTCCGGTCCATGCTATTCGCCTCCTCGATCTGCTTCAGCGAGTTCTAAAATGCAACCAACTCAACCCCTGCACAATATCGACGAATGGGACGACGACGTTCGTCAGCGGTATCCTCAAGAAGACGAGGACGGCTTTCGGAATTACAACGATGACACTCGCGATGGGGTGATGGAATTCTATCGCCAGAATCACGTCTACCAAACGGTGGAATTCAATCAAGCAATTCGGAAGACGTATCTGCCGCCGAAGACGCGGCAAATGGGGATCTGGGAGGCGATGGATTATCTGAATCAACTGGTCGACGACAGTGATCCGGATATCGAGCTGCCTCAGATCGCTCATGCCATGCAAACGGCGGAAGCGATTCGAGCCGACGGGCATCCGGATTGGTTTATCCTGACCGGGCTGATTCACGACATGGGCAAGGTGCTGTGCCTGTTCGACGAACCTCAATGGGCGGTCACGGGCGATACTTTTCCTGTAGGATGTGCATGGTCGCAAAAGATTGTGTACCCGGAATTTTTCGCTCACAACCCGGATGCCGATGTTGCGCACTACCAAACGGAATGCGGCATCTATGAACGCGGTTGCGGTTTGGACAACGTGCTGATGTCGTGGGGGCACGACGAGTATCTGTATCACGTCGTGAAGCCGTATGTTCCGGAAGAGGCTCGATACATGATCCGCTTTCATTCTTTCTATGCGGCTCATCGCGAAGCCGAATACGACTGGCTGATGAACGACCATGACCGCGACATGTTTCGCTGGGTGCGAAAATTCAACCAGTACGATCTGTATACGAAAACCGACGTACCGCCGGATGTCGCAGGGCTGACTCCGTACTATCAGGAACTTGTGGCGAAGTTCTTTCCGGATCAAATCTGGTGGTAGAGCAGATTCGCTGTAGTCGGACCAACAGCGATTTGCGTGTAACAGATTTACGTGGCGTACGCTTTGGTGATTACCAGACACCCTCAATCACCGGAGTCAGCCATGAATACTTCACTGAGCAACAACCAATCGGAAATCTCAGCCACGTCAGTCCGCAGCAATCGCGAGTCCGAACTTGAGCAGTTCGGCAAGCTGCTGGATGCCTTCTTTGCGAACCTCGCGCTGTAGGATATTCGCCGTGCGGACGGCCTCACGTCACGGCGGCGGCGCGTAGTGCTGAAGACTGATAATGGACACCACCGCAAGCAGACACGCCACGCCAAACAGCACTTCCCGGTCTCTCCAGCGAAACTTCGCCCAGCCCAGCCATGTGTAGCGAGCGGCCAGGATGAGAACTCCGCAAGCAATCTTGAACATCCATAGCCACAGCGGGATCTGTGCCTCCCGGCTGATTTCAAGCAAGTCGGTGATGCCGAACAGAGCGAAAGCGAAAACTCCCAGCAGCACGCCGATTTTCTGATGTCGTTGCGGCCGATCCACCTTCCAGAAAATAAGCGCGGCGACCACGAACCAAAGTCCGCCTTCGATGGCGTTGAAGGTTTGATACAGAGTCCACATGATGAGCCCTCGACGGGGTACAGCGTGAATCGGACGACAACAGTTATCCGTTGGACTCTGTAACGCAGAATGGTCGCGAGCTTCCGTGCCGTTTTCGTCAGAACTCGCAGCGGTCATGTACGCCGGCGAGTTAGCGGGCAGGGACGCCGAAGTCTGCCCACGTAGCAGCGTCTCTCCGAGACGTTAATTCGAGCCTCGGAGAGACTCGCCTACGTGTTAACGCCAGCCGTGACGGCTACGGCGTCACATCCACCAATGGCTCACCAAATAACTCGAACCGTGGATGAATGCCCAAGCCTGGTTCTGTCGAAGCCGCCATGCGTCCGTTCTGGCGCTGAGGTGCTCCGGCGGCGTTGCTGACGGTGACGTAGCTGTTGAAGTCGGTGCTGGTGAACAGAAATTCTGGTGGTGTGCTGTGAGCCAAACCGGCGATTGCGGCGGTCACGATGTCGCCCCCCCAACTGTCTTCTAACGTCATCGCAATGCCCAGCGACAAGCACAGGTCGCGTGCCTGTTTGGCTTTGGTGAGACCGCCGAACTTGCTGATCTTGATATTGACGACATCGGCCCCATGATCGGCATGAGCTTTCATCAGCACGTCGATGCTGTCGATGTGTTCGTCCATCACAAACGGATGATCCGTGCGGCGACGGATCGACAGACATTCGTCGTACGACAGACACGGTTGTTCGATGTACACGTCAATGTCGCGGACAGCTCGGACAACTCGAGCCGCTTCGTGCATCAGCCAGCCGGTGTTTGCGTCGGCGATCAACTTGTCGCCCGGTTCCAGAATCTTCCGAACAGCGCGGATACGTTCGATGTCTTCGTCGGGGTTGCCACCGACCTTTAACTGAAAGCGGCGGTAGCCTTCGTTGCGATAGCTTTCAACGTTGCGAGCCATCTCTTCCGGCGGCTGTTGCGAGATCGCTCGGTACAGCACAAAGTCGTCGCTGTAACGTCCCCCAAGCAGTTCGCACACGGGCAGCCCGGCGTGCTGACCAAGAATATCCCAGCAGGCCATGTCGATGCCTGATTTCACATAGGGATGGCCTTTCATGGCCTTATCCATCAGATGATTCAACGGACCAAGCTTCATCGGATCCTGACCGATCAGATGCGGAGCCAGTTCTGCAATTCCGGCTCGCACACCAGCAGCATACGCGGGCAGATAGAACGGTCCCAGCGGACAGACTTCGCCGTGGCCAGCCAGACCAGAATCGGTTTCGATACGGACAACAGTACTGTCAAACACATCAACAGATTTGCCGCCCGACCATTTGTAGCTGCCTTCATGCAGAGGCAGGTCGATCTGGTAAGCGGCGATACGAGTAATTTTCAAGGTCAGTCTTTCTTGTGGCGTAACATCAGCAGGCGGAAATCCATCACTGTCTTGCCGGGTACTTTCACGGCCTTCAGCGTCAGCGTTCCCTGACCGGCATCGAATGCGATTTTGCCCAGCTTGATACTGGTCCAGTTTTGTTCGTACGATTCCGCGCGTTCGACTCGGTCTTCGGCGGCTCCGACCAGTTTCGACGGATGAGCTTTCGCCACCGTTCCTCGTAACTTGCTGTCATTGAACGATAGTTCAATTTCGCTGCCTTCGTCACCAGCCGGGCACGTGTAGTAGATTTCCACTTCGTAGTTCCCGTCCGCCAGGACTTCTGCGTCCCACGTGATGCTGTCGTCGGTGTTAGTCCAGTTGGTAAAGAACGAGCTATTAGGAAACCGATTCGAACGTTTGATCCCGCCGTGAGCTTTCCCGTCACGAGCCGGAATCTGCGTGACGGGGTAGTCGGGATGAGCGATCACGAAGGGCCGCTGATCATCGTCATAGCCAGCCAGCACGTTGGCTCGATAGTCCTTGATGGCAGTCTTTAATTGAGCTGCCGTGGTCGGATGTTGTGACGACACATTTTTGGTTTGTCCACCATCGGCATGAATGTCGAACAGCTTTCCATCGGTGTCCATGCGGAAGCGACCCGACTTGGCACTCACCCGATTTCTCCAATGAGACACGATGATGCGATCGTCGTTGCCTCTATGGTGACCGTAGATGGCCATCGAAAGATCAATTCCGTCCAACGGCTTTCCGTTGACTCTCTTAAGACCCGCCATGTTGGCCAGCGTCGGATACAGATCTATTGCAGCGCCGTTGATACGGACTCGTTGTCCGCGAGGAATAATGATCGGCCAGCGAATCAGACACGGCGAACGCACTCCGCCTTCATCCGTCGAACCTTTGCGTCCTTTCATACCACCGTTCCAGCGAACTCCGTTGGGACCGTTGTCACAGAAATAGACCACGATCGTGTTATCGGCCTTGCCGGTTTCATCCAGTATCTTCAGCAGACGACCGACATTCCAGTCGACGTTCTCACACATCGCCAACGCAGCTCGAATGTGTGGAACGTCTTCCTTTTTCGGTTCACGGTTGTGCAGCTTCAGTTCCGCATCTTTGAACTTGTTCCACCAGCGATCCGGAACCTGCATGGGCGAATGAGGCGTGTTGTACGGCAGGTATACGAAGAAAGGTTCTTCGCTGTCGGCCTTCATAAAATCGATCGCGTGGTCTGTCAGGTCATCAATGATGAAGCCGTTACCCTTGACGATTTCGCCGTTGTGTTCGAGCATCGGATTCCAGTAGTTGCCCCAGTGACCGGAACAGAATCCGTAGAATTCGTCGAATCCGCGACCATTCGGGTGGTACGGATACTGCATTCCGTTGTGCCATTTTCCAAACGCTGCCGTGCGGTAACCACCCGCTTTGAACGTGTCACCAATCGTCACTTCGTCCAGATCCAGCCGCTCGCCGCCGGCGGATGTGCTGTAAACGCCACCGCGAGGGTGATACCGGCCGGTTAGAAATTCAGCTCGCGTAGGCGAACAGACAGGGCACACATAAAACCGCTCAAACGACGCTCCGTCCGCCGCCAGCTGATCAATGTTTGGCGTGCTTAAGTTCGTGTTACCGTTCAACGATAGATCACCCCAACCCTGATCGTCAGTGAGGATCACAAGCACATTGGGCTTCTGCGCGTTGGCACTCATAGATGCCAACATCAGCCACACAACAACAACCAACCCGCGACAGCGCCCAGCGAATTGGCTGCGCCTCGGAAGCTGCAATCTGCCGCTCGTGAACTCGGATGAACGTGCGTAGCTTGAGTTGAGTTTCATGTTGGCACCTCGGTTTTCTTCCGTTCAAACAGCACGGAAGTTTGGGCCTGGCCAGCTTGCTGTCGGGTCGCCGCAGATGATACTCCGTTGCAAACTTTTGCAATAGTCGTTCAACGGCGGGGCGGGGCGGGGCGGCCCGCCGGCCGATTGGAGCTGACGCTCCGAATAGAAGTCGTCGTTCGCGTTGATCACTGGTTGCAATTGCTCTACTCTGGTGAGATCGATCGACGGAGAACCTGAGGACTCACGTCCTCGCCTTCGCCTCCAGCGAACAACGTGAGCAACGTCGGCGATTCAGCTCTCACACCGTCACGCGCGCACCACGCCAATCGCCCGCCGGTGCGTACCGGTCGAGAGAAACTCTGCGGCTGAGTCGCGTTGTGCGGATCATTAACCCGCTGAATCCCGCGATATCGCCACGAACTTCCCTGCTAACCCAGGCACACCTGCGACAGGTGCGCGTTAATAAACCGCAGGTGCGCGGAGCAGACGCCCTGAGAAGAAGTGAATGCGATGAGCGTGGGTCTCCTGTCTCGGCCGGATGCTGTTCCGGCGTCGTCGACGCATTCACCGTCAAGGTTGGTGACCATCCCCCAACGCTCAGGGCTTTGCGATTGGCCCCGAACGGGGTTGAAGCACGTAGCCGATGGCGTGAGCCATCGGTTGGATCAGCAAAGTTGCCGAAGCCCCGAACGGGGCGATAGCAAAATCGTTGATAGAATCTGCTGTCGTCCTTTCCGGGCTTCGTGTCCTGTTTAGCAACTCTTCCTTGGGCTCACGCCCAAGGCTACGTGCTTCAACCCCGTTCGGGGCCAGCAGAATTCACAACGACTTCTTCTCGCGACCGAACCGTTCATCAGGCCACCCCAGCAACGCCTGCGCCTCCGGCTGCGGGTTAAACGATCCTCTCGCTCCGCCTCAGAATAGAATGCCCTTCGAACAGGCAGTTGAGGACACGAGTCGCCGGATTCTCACCCGGGGGCGATGGCCGCTAGCATTGCGACCGACGGGTCGTCAAAATTGTGTCAGCCGAGAAACTACTGATCAGAGTTCGGTAGGTGTTGAAAGACTAAGGCATCCGGTCACATGGAGCATCAATGATGATTCTCTCAGACTTTGAGTTTCGAAAAAGCGGTGAAACCGCATCAGAAGAGACCCTTTCCCAATTGGAGAAAGAAGTTGGCGGGTCCGTTGATTTCGGGTATCGGCAGTTCATCCTCAGTACCAATGGCGGTGTCTGTTGGCCGAGACTCGAGTCATGCGTTCTTGAGTACCCAATATTGGTCTTTTATTCGGTTGAAGCCGACATGTCGGGCCTCATCCGAGTCTTTCACGACTTCAACGAGTACCGACGCGGCAATGACATACTCCCCATCGCCTCCACGCTCGGTGATGAAGAAATCTGCCTGAAAATCGGCCAGACGAGTTCACCAGTTCTTCTTGCGAGCCATGGTACGTTGCTTGAGATCGCCCCAAACTGGGAGGCATTCGTTGCTACGTTGTCTCAACCTGAGGAAGTCCCCCCAACTCTTGAAGTGGTGGCCCAAGGGAGTTGGGACGAAGTTTGTGCGTTTGTCGATGACGGAGGAGACCTGGAACCAGACGGTGAGATCTCATTGCTCGCGCAAACCATTCGGCAAGACAACTTCCCGTTATTCGATCGCCTCGTGACAGAACGGGTGGGCTGGGGGAATCTTGACGAAGCCGTGCAGACAGCCGTCATCAACAACCGACTGAGTTTCCTAAAACGTCTTTTTGAGGTCGGCGGCTCGGTACAGGTCGCAGCCGAACTCGCTCATGGACCGAAGCGTCAGGAGATGCGTGCTTATCTGCAGTCACTCCAACCAAGCGAGTCCGAATGAGTTCAAGGTCCGTACAGTTTTTGTAGGGCATGCTCCCGCACGCCTCGTTGAGCTTTGAATGTCGAAACGTTTGTGATAATCAATCTGCGTGATTCGAAGATTAATGCTTCGCGACGCAATCAAAATCGGCAGGCAGGAGCCTGCCCTACCGTGACTGGACTTTCAGTCTGCGCACACAGGACAATACTTTGATCTCCCGTCTCGAAAGAAAGTTTGGGCGATTCGCCGTTCCGAATCTCACGTTGATCCTGATCGTGGGGCAGGTTGCCGCGTTTGTGCTCGGTCAGCGTGATCCGCAGATTTGGGAGCGTCTTGTTCTGGTTCCGTCCAAAGTCCTGGACGGCGAGGTCTATCGGCTGGTTTCGTTTCTGATACTGCCGCCCGGCACCGCTCTGCTTTGGGCATTTTTCTTCTGGTACCTGTTCTACCTGATGGGCACCGCTTTAGAGCAGTATTGGGGCACGTTTCGGTTCAATGTTTTTCTGCTGATTGGCTACGTGGCAACAGTCGCTGCATCATTCATTTCTCCCGAAGCGCCGGCGGGGAACGGCTTTCTACAAGGCAGCGTGTTTTTGGCGTTCGCGTATCTGAACCCAAATTTTGAACTGATGCTGGCGTTTATTCTTCCTGTCAAAATTAAGTGGTTTGCATTGCTAACGTGGGCGTTCTTTGTGCTGACGATTGTTTTTGGTGACTGGCCTGAACGGCTGAGTGCGATGGCTGGAACGCTGAATTTCTTCCTGTTCTTTGGCTCAGAGATCTTCGGCCGCGCACGGTCGGGGCAGCGGTTCATGGCATCCCAGGCAAAGCGGTTCGGCCAGAAGCCGCCAGAGTTCTTTCACAAATGCTACTCCTGTGGCCTCACGGACGCGGACGACCCCAGCATGGATTTCCGTTACTGCAGCAAGTGCAGCGGAGACCTGTGCTATTGCTCTGAACACCTTCGCAGCCACGAACATGTCCTGGATTCGAATATCGAAGATGCTTAGAATAGTTTACCTAAACACGTGGCCGCATTGGGCTCGTCGGGATAGGCGATTTACTGTCGAAAACGGTTCGCCGCGGCCACAAGTCAGCGTAATACGCTGTGGTTGAATTGTCAGGCACGTGCGCCGGACCTGACATCAGCGCGGTAGAGCAGGGCTCCTGTAGATCCCCAGGGACATCGGTTTGCGGAAGAGCGTGTTCGCTATGTTTTAGTCGTCGCCTTTTTCAGCACGAACAGCACCGGCGATGTGGCCTTTGCGGGAGTGCTGTTGATTGTTTGAAGATCGTGCGTGTCAGCGTATCTCTGCAACAGTTGCTCGACAGCGGCGAATTCTTCCGGACCGCCGGCGTGGCCTCGATAGGCCAGGACTGTTAATACTCCGGCAGGCTTGAGAAGTTCGACAGCGGCGGTGATAGCCTTGACTGTCGTACGCGGCTGAGTCGTGATGGCGTGATCGCTGCGGGGCAGGAAGCCGAGGTTGAACATGATCGCCGTGGGAGGTTGTGCACTGGTGGCTTCGTCGGCAAGTGTTTCGTGGCCTTTGTGCAACAGCGTGACATTGTGCAGGTCAGCCGCCTGAAGGCGTTTGGCTGTTGCGTTAAGAGCCGACTGCTGGACATCGAAGCCGATGACGAAACCTGTTGGGCCAACTGTGCGGCTTAGAAAACACGTGTCGAAGCCGTTGCCGACCGTGGCATCCACTGCGGAATCGCCAGGCTGCAGGACGCTCGCCACGGCTTCCTGGGCTCGTTGAGTTAACGGCCGGGGACGTCGTTCGACTTCGCTTGTCGTTTTCAGACGGTCATAACAAACGGTTGCTCGAATGTTGTCTTCGCCGTCAAGTATGCTCGACAGTTCTGCCGCCAGCCGAGGAGCCTTTAGTGTGCCCTTCGATCCGAGTCCGTTGAAGACGAACAGTTGTTGGATGTTCGGATGGCGACCCAGCACAGCCTCGTAGTCCTTCATGGTCGGTCGTACTCCTGCCGTGTGGTCGACAACTTCCACGTCGCCGTCAACCATGCGTCCCAGTTTGTGCAGCACTTCGTCTCGACCGGCCGACGATGGTTCTGCCACGGTGCTGTTCCAATCGTAGGTCGCTCCGACACTCTGCGTCCCATCCGAATTCGGCGCGATCCAAACGCTGCGGTGGGCCACTTCCGGTCGAATGTAGTCCGGGATACGCACCTTCAGTATGTCACCGCGCGCCGGATTATTAGGGACGTTGGGAAAGTAGTCGTTGGCGGTCGCTCCCTGACAAAGCACGATCCGTTTAGCAATCAGATCAAGTCGTTTCACAGTAACCTGTCGGTCAGTGAATTCGACGTCTCTGGCGAAATTCAATTCTTCGCAGCGAAGACTGTTGAGAGATTCAAAGTGTGTTCGTGTGGCGGCGAGGTAGGCCGGCACGTTGAGCCGACCTGCGGGCTGCATGACGATCCCCAGCTGTGGTTGCCCTTCTGCCTGCAGCAGACCGTCCCAACATGCGATGGACTGTACCTGCTGGTTGTCGCTGCGTTGCAGAAATTCGGCTCTCACGTGTTCATTCGCAAACAACCTCAGCATCGGTGCTTCTGTCCAGAAATGCTGCCCGGTTCGCTGTTCGACCTTCTGGTAAAACGCGGTTGCCGGTGCCCAATCGGCTTCGAAGTCGGGTGACTGAACCAGCCGTTTTCCCGTGACGGGCGTGACGAGTCCCGCCGCCACTCGCGAAGCCGAGTTTGGTTCGCCACGATCAACGATCATCAGGCTGTGGCCAGCCGTGGACAAAGTCCACGCCAAAGCTGATCCGGCAAGGCCCTGTCCGACGATAATGGTTTGAACATGAGTCGACATGTTCGGATTGTGGTCGCCTTCGTGAAGCGTTGCTGCGTGCAAAGCCCGCCTTTTCAGAAAAGCGAGCCTTCTCTGCCACGCTCCCGCTTTCGACCAATCTTCTCGTTGTTTTTCTACCCCGGTTTCGCGTATTCTCCAGGTATTACCTGCCTAATTCACCCACCCCGCGTCTGCTCGCAGCTTGAGTCCGATGTCTCTAAGAGTCGCGATCGCCGCCACCTTACGGAGTTTCTTCCATGACGAACCAAACACGCCGAAGCTTTCTACAGACCTCCACCGCTGCCGCTCTGGCCACTGGCATTTATGCGGGCCATGCCACGGCAGCCCCCACTCGCAGCCCTTTGGAAAAGCTAAACATCGCCTGCATCGGTACCGCCAACCGAGCGGCTGCTGACGTTAATGGCGTCATGACAGAAAATATCGTCGCTCTGTGTGATGTCGACGGTAAATATCTGGAAGCGTCCAAGAAGATGCTGATCGAAAAGAACGGGCTCGAACCTCGCGTCTACGCGGACTACCGCGAAATGATCGAAGCGGAAGGCGACAAGATCGATGCCGTCACCGTCGCCACGACCGACCATCATCACGCTCCGGCAACCATGCAGGCCATCAAAGCGGGCAAGCATGTTTACTGCGAAAAGCCGCTCACGCACACCGTGAAAGAAGCTCGCATGATCGCCGAAGCCGCAGCGGAAGCCGGCGTCGCCACTCAGTTGGGCACTCAGATTCACGCCGGTGACAACTATCGCCGCGTTGTCGAAATCATTCAAAGCGGTGCCATTGGCGATGTGACGGACGTTCACGTCTGGGTCGGCAAAGGCTGGGGGATCACCGAACTGACGGGCAAAGAATCAGCACCTCCAGAATGGTTGAGCTGGGACTTGTGGCTCGGCCCGGCTCCAGAACGTCCCTACGTCGCTGGCCGCTACCATCCTGCTCAATGGCGTCGCTTCTGGGACTTCGGTCAGGGAACTTTGGGCGACATGGCTTGCCATTTCATGGACCTGCCATTCTGGGCTCTTGATCTGAAGCACCCGACTCACTGCGAAGCCGAAGGTGCCGAAGTGAACGAAGAAATGTGTCCAACCGGCCTGGTCGTTCGCTACAAGTTCCCGACCTGCAACCTGACATGGTACGACGGCGACATGATTCCCAAGCAGGTGGCCGGCGAACGAGTGCCAGCCAGCGGCGTTATGTTTGTTGGTACGGAAGGCAAGATGTTCGCCGACTACGGCAGATATCGTCTGTACCCCAGCGACAAGTTCACCGGCTTTAAGCCCCCTGAGCAGACGATTCCAAAATCGATCGGACATCATCAGGAATGGATCAAGGCTTGCAAAGATGGTTCACCAACCACCTGCAACTTCGATTACTCTGGTGCTCTGACGGAAACCGTACTACTGGGCAACGTGGCTTACCGAACTGGTAAGTCGCTGGAATGGGATGCCAAGAACCTGAAGGCGACCAATTGCCCCGAAGCCGACGCCTACATCACCAAAGAATACCGCTCAGGCTGGGTGGTGTAACCACCACGGGCGATTGCCGTGGCTGGCCGGTTGCGGTAGTAAGCTGAATCGGCGGCGATGTTCGTGTTGGGTCGGGTCGCCCCGACGGGCGATTGCCGTGGCTGGCCGATTGCGGTGGTAAGCTGAATCGGCGGCGGAGTTGTTTTAGATCATTCAACCCTTCTCTGTGACTTAGCAGGGAAGGGTTGAATCGCTTAATGCCGTTGCAAGTCCTCCAGCCGAAGGACTTGATCCTGCTTATTGAAGCGTGCTTTGTCGTTCGATGCTGTGTTTAAACAAATATAGAAATAAGAAAGTAGTAGTAATAAGAGAGTGGCCGTAAATTGTTGATAACTTGGCTGTCGGCGATCGTAAGCAGCTTTTGAACAAAGAGTTACGACAAAACGCGTCTGGTAAGAAGCACCAGAACAAGCTCGGTGAAGTCCAGGAGGTTGCTGTTTATCAAAGCGTTAAACAACAACAGTGGCCAGGTACCGCTGAAAGGCTGACCCTGAAAACGGCCCGACTTTGCAGCGGTGGTTAAGAAGGGAAGCAACAAGTTATCAACAGCTTTGTTGATAACTTCGCCGGACCTGACACACTCTACTGACCTTCGAGATACTTCAGCTGAATGTTGGTGTCAGGCAGTTTGGGTTGCAACTTCGCCACACCTTCTGCCGTGACGGCCGTTCGCGTGACCTTCAGATCTTTGAGACTTGTGAGGCCTTCGAGCATTGGCAAACCGGCGTCAGAAACAGTCGTAGAACCCAAATGTAGGAAGGTCAGCTTTTTCATGTCCTTCAACGCAGATAGCCCAGCGTCCGATAGCTGAGTATTGTCGAGGTTCAGCCATTCCAGATTCGTCAGTGGAGCAAGGTGTTCGACACCCGCGTCGCTGATGGCCAAGCGCCACAGATTCAGCTTCTTCAGATTCGTCAGGCTTGATAGGTGAGCCATCCCGGCGTCTGTTAGCTGAGAGTTTTCGCTGAGATCCAGATCCGTGAGTTGATTCATATCGGAAAGGTGAGCAAGGCCATCGTCAGACACCTGATTGAAGGCCAGCCGCAACTTTTTGAGCTTTGGGTACTGGTGCAGCAACTTCAGTCCGTCGTCGCTGATCAGCGTGGACTTCATGTAAAGTTCCTCCAGATTCACCAGCTTGTCGAGCGGCTGAAGGCCGTCTTCGCTGACAAACAGGCCGTCCAGTGCCAGCACTTTCAGGTTGGTCAAATCGGCCAGATGGACCAGGCCACCATCGTCAACAGAAGTCGCTCCACTCACGCCATTCAACCGGACGGCTTTAAGTGTCTTGAGGTTCTTCAGATGAGCCAGAGCGTCGTTACCAACCGTGCAGTCTCGCAGGTCCAGGTTCGCCAGCGGTGACTTGGTGTCGGCCAGAAAAGCAATTCCGTCCGCTGCGATCGGCAGCTCGTTCAACAACAGCGACGTGACGTAATTCAGCTGCGCCACGTGCGACAGGGCGTCATTGGTCGCTTCGGTGTCTCGCAGATTTACTTCTACGATGTTTCCGGCAGCCGACCGCTTGAATTTCGCACCCACAGCTTCCAGTGCAGTGACGGCATCTGCATCGTCCGGCGTGGTCGCAACGGCAGGCGTTTTTGTTGAAGAATCGGAGGGGGTGTCGTTCGTCTGTTGACAGCCAAACAGAAGCAAAAAAGGCAGGATTGGCAGCAATTTCATGGGGAGTAACCGCAGTAAGGATCGAAGTTTGAGACTTCACTACGGTACAGGAAACGCTGAGTGTCGTGTAGCAAACGTTAGGCTTTTCGCCGGAATGACAACGTCTATTGCGTCGTCGCCATCGACCGTCGAGCCGTGCGGGAATTCAGCTCTTCGCTCCACGACACAATGGTGTCCTTGATCCGCTGGCGGTCCAGTTTGTCCGGCTGGCATTCCAGTAAAGCTCGCTGCAGCATGCGAACTGCTTCCCGCTTCTGGCCTACGTCGTAGCGAGTGTACGCCATCTGGATTCGCACTACGGGTAATTGAGGGACTTCGCTCATAGCGTGAGTCCACAGCGTATCCGGGTTCCGCCAGACGGGTAAATGCTGTCTTGTAGCCGACAGTGCCATCAACACGGCTACCAAGCCAACCGACAACTTC
Source organism: Fuerstiella marisgermanici (assembly GCF_001983935.1). Taxonomy (GTDB): domain Bacteria; phylum Planctomycetota; class Planctomycetia; order Planctomycetales; family Planctomycetaceae; genus Fuerstiella; species Fuerstiella marisgermanici. The sequence continues at coordinate 6,482,816 of NZ_CP017641.1, forward strand.
ATGCTTCTGGCAAGGTAGTGCAGGGCAGAATCTGCGTGCACTTCCGCCCCATAAAACAACCGACTAACACCCGACGCCGCCACAGCAAAAAACAGAATGCACGGCAGGTACAGGTACCGGTCGTTCATCAGTGTGGTGATTTTGAAGAAGTTTAATACCGGCAGCAGCAGCAGCAGATAAGTGACGGCCGCCCAAAGAATCAGCGGACATTTGGAGCGGTATTTCCAGATCGCTGCGGCGACCAGCAACCAACCCGTTGTTGCCAGCAGGACCGATTTCCAGATTCCGACCGTCGGAGGGTCATACAGCACGCACAGATCGCTTGGCCACAACATCATGCCGATGTACCGCCACATGATGGTGGTATCGATCGCGATGATGTGCCAAATGCTGTAATCGAGGTGGCCTCGAAGACCGCCCAGAATCGAATGCTGAGACGCCATCGTCTTGAACAGCAGTAGCAGACACATCACGCCAGGAATCACCTGCCGCACGAACGCATCCGCAAATGTCTGACGACGGACCCATACATCGTAGGCCAGCACAACAGCCGGAACGACGACTGCCAAAGCCTTCGACAGCAACGCCGCCGCCAGCCACAGAACGTACCAGGCTTCATTCTTCGGCTTCAGGTCCGGCCTCAGTCGGACAAGTAGCGCGGCCAGCATAAACGTGGCCGAAAGCAGTCCCTTCCGCGACGAAATCCACGCCACCGTTTCAATCTGTACCGGGTGAACCAGAAACAACGCCGCCGTCGTCCATGCCACGAAGCGGTTGTTTGTGAGTTGCTTGACCAGCAGCAACACCAGCACTCCATTAACCAGATGCAACAGAACATTGGTCGCGTGGTAGCCGCTGGGATTCAGGCCCCAGATTGTGTGATCGATCAGTAGTGAAAGAATGGTTAACGGGGCAAAATTGCGAGTCACCGTTTCGGTCGCGACGCCAACAAGGTTTGATGGCGACCAGCTTTTGATCAGGTCGTTGTGCAGCACGTAGGCCGGATCGTCCCAGTTGACGAAGTCGAACATCACCGATGGCCAGAAGGCAAACAGACCTGCAACCAATAGAACCGCGTAAGCCCACCAGGGGAAGTTCTTTGTTTCAGACGACATGATTGGGAATCTCAGGCGGACGTGATGCGAAGGAACGGAAATGGATTTATCCGTTCCCAAGCATGGCACGAGAATCAGCCCCAGACGTTGCAAAAAGACAACACCACCAAAATTCGCTACCAACCGTGACTGTCAGATTTGGAGTATTCAGCACAATCAGACTGCAATACGCCCGCATTAGAGCCGTGTACTTTTTGTCGTGGGCGGTTCGGGCTCATGAGACCTCGGGCACTATCGGTTTTGCTCACGTTCGGAACGGCTGCCGCTGCAGTTTCAGTTTTACCCCAGACACGATTTGGACGGTCCCAACGTGAACCATGGCCGCTCGCCTCACTATGGTGCTGATAGCCGAGCGATCTGCTTAACGCCGAGTGCACGATTGTAGATTCGAACGTCCTTCATTCGCCCGTTAAAATAATCGTGCTGACCGAAGCCGATTTTCAGCGGCTGCTCAGGTTTCAATTGAAATGCACTTCCATCGAAGGTCGTGCTCTCTGCTACGAGCTCGCCATCGACGAATAATCGCAGCTTGTCCCCCGCTCGCACTGCCGCCAGATGTCGCCAGCCAGATTTCAATTGCTTGTCGAAGGTTACCGCTTTGCCAGCTTCCAGAGAATGCACGTGTCCTGAGGGAAGTACACCGCAGTAGAGCTTGCCATTGAAAACAGCCATCGACCACGCTCGCCGATATCGCACGTCCGGCGTTACGTCGAGTTGGCCGGTGTTGGTCCAGTGGCTTTCGCCGTCGTAGCGGTACACGTTGGCAAGCGGCAGCGTGCCCGCGTAGAACTTACCGTTGTAGACGGAAACAGCCATCACTTCTGTTTCTTCACCCAGACGTCCAATGTGCGACCAGTTCTTGCCGCCATCGTGACGATACACAGATCCGGTCGGCCACGTACCGACGTGCAACGCCCCTTCGTAGGTCATTGCCGAATACACTTGCGTTGTTTCCGGTACAGGCCCGAGCGATTCCCAATCGGTTCCGCCTTGATAGCGAAGGAAGCCGCCATCGTCATAGCTGAGTCCGAACAGCCCGCCATTGTGCACACCAAGGTGTGTTATCCGCAGACCGGGACAACCGCAGTCAGTCCACTTGCCGATGCCGTCGAATCGATACATGCCTCGGGTTCGTGGCTTGTCACGCCAGGCCCCGGTCGTACCTGTGCCCGCGTAGAGTTCGCCGTTGAACACGGCTAATCCGCTGATGCTGCGGACGTCCGCGACCTTGCCGCAGTTGGTCCAGGCGGTACCGCCCTCATAGCGGTAAACCGTTCCACCGTGATGAAGGTTGGGAGACAACGGCAGCGACGAGCCGCCACCGCTGTAAAGTTCCGAACCGACATACAATTTCCCGTTGTAGACGGCCATCGCCTTAATGCAGTTGGCCTTGTCTGGCGCTCCGCAATCAATCCACTTTTTGTCACCGGCGTAGCGATACACACGTCCGCGGTCATTCTCACCCGGCTCCCAGGTCGAACAGTAAAGGTCCCCATCGAACACAACCAGCGAATTAATCAACTGGTTGTTCCCGGGACGACCACAATCAACCCACTGGTCGCCACTCTGCGCCGCATCGATGCCGAAGAACACATTGCGGTAATTGGACTGCGCGCTGGTGACGCCCGCATAGTTCATCAGACCAAAATTGAATCCGTTTCGCGTCGTCGGATCGTACCAGCTCATCACATCGCCCAGCACGTCGTCCAGCTTCTGGTCTGTATGAATCCAGGCGGCAAGCGTGAACGACTCGGCACCAAGTTCCGGCACCTTCTCGGCGGGCACCTCTAACCAGGCGTCGATACCATCAAAGGATGCACCTTCGTTCTCGTCAAACGATACGCCGTGGTTAACCGCGTGGCGATTGGCTCCTGACGCATCGCGAGCGTCTGTCGTCAAAGGCCAATGGGCGACCATTCCATCGGCGGCGATCGTGACGGAAGCCGTCAACAGGAATAGGAATGAGCTGCACAACGCTGAGTTCGTTTTCATAATACCTACCGGGCAAGGTTCGTGGTGGGGACCGCAGGGCAATGCCGACGCGGTTTAATGAGCGGAAATGCCAAACAGGAGCTGTTACCTTCTTTCGTGGACGGCTCATGCTGGTGGAAACAGTCTCCATAGTGTGAAACGCTTGTCCCGCGGCCACAAGTCAGCGCAATTGGCTGAACCTCGATATGGTGCATAGAAATTGAAATCGATCAGCGAGTTTCATGACGCTGTGGAGGGTGCCTTCGAGGCCAGGAAATGCTGGTTGGAAGAAGCCAACCATAAGTCCAAAAACGGCTTCCCGGTGGAGCGGTTGCGCTAAAGAAAAGGGGAAACACAGCGCACAAAAAAAGGACGGTCCAGGACCGTCCTTAACGGATGTGTAAACACATTGCCGTGCGGTAGAGAACCTTACTGTGATAAGCAGGAACCGCTACTCGGATACACTGCAGAAATTTTACCACCATTGATTTCCGTTGCAAGCACGATACGCTGTTTCCCCTGGGAAGGTAACAGGCCACCAGTAGGTCCCGGCGGCCCGACGGAACTTCCGCCGACAGGCGGACCTACGCGCGGCTGACTTCCGCACAAAAAAAAAGTTGAGCAATCTAAGACACTTCAAGACAAGGTCGCAGCAAAGCTGCGATGTACCGTCGGGCCGCCGGTACCTACTTTGGACAAAACCATGAACTACATTCTTGGGCTGGATCTTGGTTCCGCCTCACTTGGCTGGGCAGTTTTGGAATGCACCGAAGTCGACGGCAGCCTGCAGCCGACTCGCATCGAACGCACGGGTGTGCGAATTTTCGAAGCCGGCGTGGAAGGCGACATCGAACAGGGCCGCGACGCCTCTCGAGCAGCCAAACGGCGAGAAGCTCGTCAACCGCGTCGTCAAAACTGGCGGACGCAGCAACGAAAACGCAAACTGTTCCGACTATTACAGCAACACGGACTGCTGCCGGCTTCAGAAAAGGACGACGCGATCAGCCGCAAAGCCGTGTTCGATCAACTTGACAAGGAACTGACCGAAAAACACATCACGGAAGGCGATCACACAGCCCATCAGCACCTGCCGTACCTGCTGCGAATGCTGGCATCTGGCGCAAAGGTGAAGCCATTTGAACTTGGACGAGCGATCTACAGCCTCGCTCAGCGCCGTGGCTTTCTCAGCAACCGCAAAGCTGACACAGATGAAAAAGAAGACGGCGTTGTCAAAGCGAGCATCTCCGAACTTGGCGGTCAAATAGCTGGTCGCACGATCGCTCAGACGTTTGTCGAAGACATCAGTCCGGACCATGAAGATCCTGGTCGTCAACGCATACGGCAACGCTACACAGCCCGTGAGATGTTTCATGACGAATTCAATCGAATTCGAAAACAGCAGCAACCGCACTTCGACCTCGCGGACAATGACTGGGATACCGTTTATAAAACAATCTTCTTTCAGCGTCCGTTGAAGTCGCAGCGTCACCGCATCGGCCGTTGCGAAATCGATGGCGGTCAGCGTTGTCTTGATGCTCTTGATGTCTTTCAGCAGTTTCGTATCTGGCACGCGGTGCAGAATCTGCGACTCGCGGACGCCTACAGTTTGGGGCGGGACGGTCGGCTGACGCTGGAAGAACAGCAGAAGATTGTCGACGCATTGCAGACTCAGGCCACGATGACGTGGGGAAAAGTCGTTACGCTGCTGGGTCTAAAACGCGGCACGAAGTTCACAATTCAGGAATGGAACACGAAAGGGCTAACAGGGCATCGCACCAACTCTGCGATGATGCACGTCTTCGGCGATGAATGGCTGGACAGGCCATTGGAAGAACGAGACGCCATCACAAAGGAAGTCGTCTACTTCCGCAAACCATCAGCGATGAGAAAACGGGGCCAGGAAGCATGGGGACTGTCAGAGGAACAGGCCGCCCTGCTACCGTCAACTCGGCTGGAAGAAGCTCACGCCCGACATTCCGCCGCGACATTGGCCATCTTTGTCGAACGCATGAGTCGTGGCGAAGACTATTCCACCATTCGCAAAGACATTACCGGCAAAGACGACAGCGAACCACTCGACCAGCTTCCACCGCTCAGCAAAGCCGGGCTGGACATCACCAACCCCGCCGTCATTCGTGGCCTGACAGAACTTCGCAAGGTTGTGAACGAACTGGTGCGGCAATACGGCAAGCCCATCGGCATCCGCATCGAACTGTCTCGGTCGCTAAAGAATTCGCGAGACAAACGCATCAAGCTGCACAAAGATAACGAAGATCGTCGTAAGCGTCGCGAGAAGGCGATCGAAGGTATTCTGAAGCAAATCCCTGGCCGGTACTCGGGCAACGATATCGAAAAATGGCTACTCGCAGAAGAATGCGGCTGGCACTGTCCGTACACCGGAAGACCGATTTCGCCTTCCACACTGCTTGGGTCGCAACCACAATTCGACATCGAGCACATTTTCCCGCGCCGATATCTCGACAACAGCTTCAGCAATAAGACGTTGTGCTATCACGAATTCAATCGCAACGTCAAAAAGAACCAAACCGCCTTCGATGCGTGTTCCGGCCTCGATAGCTGGGACGAAATCCTGCAGCGTGTCAACAACTTTGATGGGCCGGTCGCAGCATTAAAACGTAAACGCTTTCTGACCGCAGCGAAAGAAATTCCGGACGGTTTCACTTCAAAACACCTCAACGATAATCGCTACAACGCAGTTGTCGCGAAGAAATACGTGGCCATGCTGTATGGCGGGCTGTCAGACGCGGATGGTAGTCAGCGAGTCTTTGCTGTCACGGGCGGACACACGGCACTGCTGCGGCGAGAATGGGGCCTGAATTCGATTTTAAGCGGAACCGAAGAGAAAACACGAGACGACCATCGGCACCACGCCGTCGATGCGGTGGTGATCGCATTGACAGACCCGGCAAGAATTCAGGCTTTGGTAAACGCTGCAGAGCTTGCCGAAAAGAAAGCGTCTCGCCGCTTTTACGAAGCCGTCCAGGACCCGTGGCCGAAGTTCAGCAGCAAAGTCGCTGATTCAATCAATGAAATAGTGGTTTCCCACCGTCCGACCAGAACTCTTCCGGGAGCTCTGCATGCGGAATCGATTTATAGCAAACCGCACATCGACAAAGACGGCAACACGAACCATCGCATTCGGAAACACATCACCAAGCTGTCTGCAACCGAATTGAAGAAGGACAAGATTGTCGACCCAGCGATTCGCGATCTGGTGAAGGCCAAACTGAAAGAACTCGGCGAATCCAATCCGGCGAAAGCCTTCGCCGAGGAGAAGAACCACCCGTTCTTAACCGCAAAAGACGGTCGCAAAATACCGATTCACAAAGTGCGAGTGTTTGCCGACAAGAAACCTCGGGCAATCGCCAAAAACGAGCGGCAGCGCTATGTCGCCAGCGGAAAAGATTCCAACTTTGCGTCCATGATTTACGCCGTCGTCGACAAAGACGGCCACGAAATCAAATGGGAACACAAAGTCATCACCCGCCTGGAGGCGCACGAACGTAAGACTCGTAATCGTACGGTGAACGGAGAGAAAGTGCTGCTACCAGATCCCACCGACTTCAACGACGACAAGAAGCGGGTCTTCAAATTCGCGTTGTGTAAGAACGATACAGTGATGCTGGAAGGCCCCGACGGAGACGACGTGATTTGTCGGATACAGAAGATCAGTCAAGCCGAAATTCAGCTGTGTCCACTGGCGACGCCGTCTGTTCAAGGAAAAGCTCGTTCGAAATGGAACCAAATCCAATCAATCGACAATCTGCGAAAATGGAACCTCAGAACGGTTCTAATTTCTCCGACGGGTATTGAGCATAGGTAGGTTCCGGCGGCCCGACGGAACTTCCGCCGACAGGCGGACCTAGGCGCGGCTGACTTCCGCACAGAACAAACGTTGAGCAATCTAAGACACCTCAAGGCAAGGTCGCAGCAGTGCTGCGATGTGCCGTCGGGTCGCCGGCACCTACGAAGACATTATCGATGGTCAGAAAGCCAAAGACGACCAACTTCTGGGTCGGCCGACTACCGCATTGGGAAGTTGAGGATGGTCGCTACTTTGTAACGATTCATCTTGCCGGTGCGATTCCCCAGGTTGGACAACAACGGATTCGCGCCATCGTTGATAGCTACCAGCGTCATCCCAATGTCAACTCTTCTGAACGCCTCAGACATTCCCGACGAATCTTCCGGGAAATGGAAGCATGGCTGGATCGAACACCACAAAGAACGGACCTGAAAATTCCTAATGTTGCCGACGCTGTCAAAGAAGCGATCGCACACCGATCAAACTCAGGTATTTGGGAAATGCACGAATGGGTGATTATGCCAAACCACATCCACCTGTTCTTTGAACTCACGTCTGGCAATCTGAAGTCTGTTCTGGAGGGTTTCAAGCAACGTACCGGCCGCGCCGCCGGGAAAGTTCTCGACGTGCCCGAACAACGTTTCTGGCAACGCGAGTGGTTCGACCACTGGTCGTGTACCGACGAAGAGGATGCTCGAATTATGCGCTACGTTCGAGAGAACCCAGTCAAAGCCGGGTTGTGTGAACACCCAAGCGAGTGGCAATACAGTTCAGCTCAGTAGGTTCCGGCGCACCGACACGCGGCTGACTTCCGCACAGAAAACACGTTCAGCAATCTAAGACACCGCAAGACAAGTCGCAGCAATGCTGCGATGTGCCGTCGGGCCGCCGGCACCTACATTTTCTTCTTGCGTCGGATTTGCACGACCGTTCATCATAATGGTATCTGTCCGGCATGGCTGGCCGTTCGTCACGTTCGAAGGCCCGCCTATGCGAAACAGAATACTCGAAATATCAGAATCTCCCTGCCGGCTCCGCGTCGAACATCAGCAACTGGTGGTGGATCGCGGTACCGAGGAAGACGGGCTGTTCCCAACCAAAATTCCGTTGGAAGATATCGCAGCCGTCGTTGTCGCTCATCCGCAGGTTTCGTACACGCAATCCGTGCTGTCGGAACTCAGCGAACGCGGCGCGGCCTTTGTCACCTGCAATCGCAACCGCATGCCCGTCGGAATTCTGTTGCCACTGAATGCCAACAGTGTGCAGACAGAGCGATTTCGTCGTCAACTGGAACTTAAGCTGCCGCAGAAGAAACGGCTATGGCAACAAATCGTCAAATCAAAAATCGACATGCAGGCTCAACTGCTGCAGGAAGTTCACGGCGAGACATTTGGCCTGCCACCACTGATCCCGCTCGTTCGCAGCGGCGACACGACCAATGTCGAAGCACGAGCCGCTCGCCGATACTGGACGGCACTATTTGGTAAAGATTTCCGGCGAGACATCGACGCCGAGAACCAAAACCGATTTCTGAATTACGGCTACGCGATTTTGCGCGCTGCCACGGCGCGAGCAATCTGTGCGGCTGGGCTGCATCCATCACTGGGGCTGCACCATCACAACAAGTACAACGCCTGGTGCCTGGCCGATGACGTGATGGAACCGTTTCGTCCAGTCGTCGACAAGGTCGTCGTCCATATGGTTAACGAAGATGGGGCCGATGCGGAATTTAATCAGCAACGGCGAGCGATCCTGATTCGCTGTTTGTTGTCGCGAGTCTTCGTTCACGACCAACAGCGCACCGTGCTGGATGCGTTGAGTCTTGTTGCGGCGTCACTGGTGGATGCCCTTTCCGGCTCGGAGGCAACGCTGTCACTTCCGCAGGAGTTCGCTCATGCCGCGTAGTGAATTTGTGATGTCGGGGTACAAAGAAATGTGGCTGTTCGCGATGTTCGATTTACCCGTGAAATCGAAAGAGGACAAACGAGCGTATTCCCGCTTTCGCACACTGCTTTTGAATGAAGGATTCAGTAAAATGCAGTTCAGCGTGTACGCCAGATTTTGCGGCAGTGAAGAAGTCGCGGAAACTCATCGCGAACGCTTAAGGCGCAAGCTGCCCTCCGACGGTCACGTGCGTCTGTTGGCCGTAACCGATCGTCAGTTCGGCAGGATGGAAGTGTTCTACGGAAAAAAACGTGGTGAAACCGAATCAAAACCAGAACAACTGCAGCTTTTTTAAGATGGCAATTCGCCACAAGCTGTTCCGAGTTTTGAAGTTAGCCGCGATATAGTGTATCCGAGCAGCCGTTCCCGACGAACCACAGCATCTCCAGAGCATGGCCTACGCTTACAAAAGTGTATCCGAGCAGCCGTTCCCGACGAACCACAGCGTACGTTCTGGCCTGTAGCGGTAGAGTAAAGTGTATCCGAGCAGCCGTTCCCGACGAACCACAGCAATAGTAGTGCAGGTTTCCCAGTCCCAAGTAGTGTATCCGAGCAGCCGTTCCCGACGAACCACAGCGTCAACGTCGTATCACCCGTATTCGTGATCAGTGTATCCGAGCAGCCGTTCCCGACGAACCACAGCCAAGATCGCGCCGGGAGGATTAAGCGGTTTAGTGTATCCGAGCAGCCGTTCCCGACGAACCACAGCTGGCGCACCAGCGCTGTGGTTGGCAAGTGGAGTGTATCCGAGCAGCCGTTCCCGACGAACCACAGCGAGATTGGGGAATGAGCAACCTGCTTTTGAAGTGTATCCGAGCAGCCGTTCCCGACGAACCACAGCGCGCTTCAGGTCATTCACACGATGACGGCGAGTGTATCCGAGCAGCCGTTCCCGACGAACCACAGCTGGTGTGACATCCTGCTTGAGCACATTTTGAGTGTATCCGAGCAGCCGTTCCCGACGAACCACAGCTACGGCGGGTCCGCCATGTATGCGTACACGAGTGTATCCGAGCAGCCGTTCCCGACGAACCACAGCGCCAAAAACGTACTAACCGCGATGATTCAAAGTGTATCCGAGCAGCCGTTCCCGACGAACCACAGCTGGGCCGGGTTGGTGTAGCGTGAACGGTGGCTTGCGAAATCGGCTTCTTCAACCCTGGCGGCGGCGGACGTCTTCTGCGATGGCTTGGGGGTTCGGGACGTCTTTGATGACGATTTCCATTTCGTCCTGGCCGGAACTGGAGATGGCGATGTCTCCGAAACCGAGTAGACGTTCCAGCAGGTTTTGATCGATCTTCATGTTGCGAACATCGTCGTAACGAACCTCACTGGTGCCGCGATGAATGATGCCGAATCGGTAGATCAGACGTTCGCTGGTCAACGTTAGTGACTGCATGCGGCTGGCGACGTACCACTTCAGGAGAAACACTCCGGCGACGAGGGCCACTACGCCGGATCCAATCAGAAGGGGCAGTGCAGGGATGCCCAGCCAGGCGTCGCCGGCCAGTCCCATCACGAGTCCGAGCACCGCTCCAACGAGCAGGACGGCACACAGAAGGGCGGCCAGAAAGTTTGTGCGGAGCACGACCGGGTGAATCACGACGTCCACGTGTTCGTCATCGGCAGGAATTTCAACGGTTGGAATTTCTGCGCCCGCAACAATCTCAGATTGATGCACCGAATGGGCGACGGGTGCCTCAGCCCGAAACGGTTTTTCACACACGGGGCAGTCGATCGTATCGCCCAGCAAGTGTTGCAGGACTCCCACAACTCTGTCGCAATGAGGGCACTTGAAGTTCAGTGTATCAGTGGTGGCTTCTTGTAGTTCATTCATGGGTACAGCTGTTGCGAAAGTTTGGCGATCACGGGTATAGGGAACTCTTCCGCCGTTTGAAGCGGCTGAGATTATTTTTGGCAGCCTCCTTCGGCCGATGTCTGAAGTCAGGCTACGAACAATTGCCACATGGATGTCGAAACTAAGCGGCTGTTTCGGCCACAAGTTCCGGTTCAGCGGTTTTGGGACTTTGACTATTGCTTCCAGTTTTGGCTGTTGCTGGTTCGGGAGATTGACGAGCTGCTGGCCGTGCTTCGTGGAACCCGTCAATCGCGGCTTCCGGTGCATGGGCCTGAATCGTCTCCAGAACAAGACGAGCGACGATCAGCATGGGGACAGCCAGAAAGACTCCGACAATTCCCCACATCCAGCCCCAAAACAACAACGACAGCATCACCATCACGGGACTTAAATTCATGGAACGTCCGACGATACTCGGCGTAATAAATTGTCCTTCAATTGCGGTCAGCAATAGAAAAACAGTGCCTACCAGAAATGGCCAGGTCGAACTTTCAAAACTGACAACGGCCGCAAGAAAGACTGTCACGCTGCCGATAACAGCGCCCAGAACCGGAACAAAGTTAAGCACCGTGGCCATTGCACCCCACATGATGGGCGACGGCATTCCGAGTGCCCACATCGCGAGTGCAACTGCCACTCCAAGACCAAGATTGATGGCCGTGACCTGACCAAGGTAGCGGCTCAATCCATCTTCAATCCGTTCCAGAATCGTCATGAATTCCAGGCGCGCCGAAAACGATGGCAGAGTTCTTAGGACGCTTGCGAGGACCTGATCGCCCGTCGACAGTAGAAAGAACAGCAGCACGCCAACGACCGTCACAGCCGATATCAGGCTGCTGGTGCCGCTGAGCAGAAACATATTGTTCGACCACGCGGGTTGGCGGACTTCAACGGGCACCGGAGCATCATTGCTGGCTTCTTCGGGTTCTTCACCCATGGAAGAAATTTTATCCGTGGCTTCGTTCACGGCGCTGACTTTGTCGAACACGAAATCCAGTTTCGACTTGATCGTCACCACATATTCGGGGCCACTGGCGAACATCTTTTTCGCGGGTTGATAGACCGTAAATACGCTTACGCCCAGACCCAACAGTAGCGTGCCGGTGATAATGCAGGCTCCAATCGTATGTGGTAATCCTCGACGACGCAGAAACCGCAACACCGGCCGCAGCGTCAGATAGGCGAACAATGCCAGAACAATCGGAATCAGCAGACTGCGAGCGTAGTAGATCGCGAAGCACAACAGCAGACCCGCACACAGTTGCGTCGAAAACGCGGCGCGAGGTCTCGGGCGAGGGCCTGCTGGTGATGGCGTTGATTCGGGGTTCTTGAGCATGTGATATCCTCTGGTTGGATGGATCAGCGTTTCGGAGCGAGTCGGCGTAGCAAAATGAGTACGAGAACTCCTCCGATGACGGATCCAATGAGTCCAGCCGGATAGATTCGTTCGCCTGATTCTCCAAAGATCAGATGCCCCAGAAATCCGCCCGCGAACGATCCTCCGACGCCGACCAGGATTGTTCCCACACATCCGATGGGATCTCGCCCCGGAGTGAGCAGTCGAGCGATCGCACCGGCAAACAGTCCGAAGACGCACCAGCCGATAAAGTTACCGATCATGAGTTTGATTTCCGTGAGTTGTGGTTCAGGCTCCTGACAGTAAATGCACGTGCCGTGCCGGAGGCGGTAACTTCTTGCGGTGACTGCACAATCGCCACGCCCACCCCGCATCAAATGCCTTCTAATGGTGAAAACAGCGCTGAGCTGCTCGCCCGCCGACCAATAGGAACGATCAGCAACCGCGCCACCTTGGCGGATTCCCTTGCCAGCGATAACATCCCGTAGGACTGGATGACGTCGCGAATCTGGTGCTTCGTCATTCTGTGGAATGACTGTTCACTCTTAGTTAGCCATGGAGGTCTTCGATGAATCTAACGTTGCTTCTTCACTGTTGTTTTCTCGCCCCGATCTTGGCAGACGCTCCCGCAGAATCCGTTGCAGTGGTTAATGTGAAGGAATGCTTCAGGCATGTCCCCAGCGCTCGCGCCGACCGGGCAAAAATCGTTGAGTTGATCACTGAAGCGGATGCTGAGGCGAGGATGTTTGTCGAGGAAGTAAAAGAACTTGAGTCGCTGGCGGAACGGAGTGGTTCGTCAGAGACGCAGCGGGTCGATGCACGGCTGTTGAAGTTCGAATTCGGAACACTTCGTCGTCGGGAGCAACAACGGATCAAAAAAGCAGAAAGCGAGATGTTTCAGAAATGGCGACAATGCGTAGCTGTCCATTTCCGCGTGGTGCGCAGCGTGAGGTGTGGTGTTCAGTTGGCGGGGACGAGTTTGGACAGTCGCGACTGACCGGGCGGCGCGGAGGTCAGGCCGACTTCAAGTTTCAGTCGATCAAACAGACTGAATCCATCCTGCTGCCACGTCATGACCTCGGCCACCACGGAACTGAGCGTTGGTGTTTTCAGATGGAGATTCAGCGATTCCAGGACGCTTGTAAGAATGCTGCGGCGACGGGCTCCCTTCGATGTTTTGCTCGTTCGACCTGTGCGACGGTCCATGGCCGCGCCGCGAAGACTGCGTTCCGCTTCGTTGTTCGTTGCTGGCGCGGCCGGGCTTGTCACAAAACAAAACAACTCCTCTTCCGTCATCAGCCGAATCAGTTCTGAGACCAGGTTGTCAAAATCCTTGCCGAAGTCGGCCGCCCGAACATCGGAATCCTCGGCGCAGTAACGCACCAGCAGAGCCGCCAGCGTGTTATCAAGTTCATCGACCTTCGCCGCACGACCGGCATCGCCAAGACGACCATCGGCGGCGTGGCGTTTGGCCGCGTAGAAAATTTCCAGCAGGCCGTCGAGCAGTCGCTGGTACTCTTCGTTGTCCGGCTTCAGCAGCGTCAGACGGATGGCCTTCCGCAGCAGGTGAGCCCAGCATTTCTGTGCGTGACTGAAACCTCGGTACACGGCCGCATCGTCCGAAACAAGCACGCCTCCAAACAATTCTTTCGACAGGATCTGAGCCAGTGTGTCGCCGTCTTTGCGGCATCCGAAGATCAGCACGCGCGCCTTCTCCGACAAAAAAGCCCACACGCTGTTGATACTCCAACTGGTTTCGTCTGCATGCACAATCGCACTGAACGCCATCAGGTCACACAGAGATTCGAATTCCTGTTCCCAACGCCGTGCCAGTTGATTCAACAGAGCGTCCGCCTGGGATTTGCCGAGCGGCAGATTCCAGAAGAATTCAATCAATGCACACGTCTTGTCGATCGACAGTCCCGTGATGGTCACAATGCGAGCCAGCGCGATATGAACTTCAATGCCGAATTCGGACCGCGGCCACACGCCCGGAATTTCGGATTTCTCGCCGTTGGGGCCGTGATAGATTTCATAGACGACCTGCACGGCTTGGCCGTTGATCACTCTCCAGACGAAACGTTCCCGAACGAAACGGCACTCTGCGACGTTGTAACCTTCCGGCAGAATGAGTTCGCGTCGTTCGGCGTTGTCCGCTTTCTGCTCGGTTGTGCGACGACCGCGACGCGCCGAGGATTGTTTTTTGCGACCTTTTCGGCGGCCCGTTTCAGCGCGGCGTCTCTCTTCCGCCGTCACCGAAAACGCCTCGTCGAGTCGCTCTGTGGGGTTCTTACCTTCGAGCTCTTCAATCCGATCACGCAGCCGCCGGTTCTCGTCCCGCAGCTCCGCAACCTCACGCTGCAGGCTAAGCACAAGCTGCTTCACTTCCACAGCGATGATCTGACTGACATCCGTGTCCATCCACCTGTCGTATCAAAATCTAACCGACAGAAAAAGACCAGTCTCCAAGCTGAAATGGACAGCTACGACAATGCATTGATGCCGCAGTGAAGCAAGTAGCTGAGCGCGACAACTTCACAATCGTTCTTTACATCGGTGAAGACAGGAATGGTAACGAAGGCGCAACAGCAGAGTTTCAGCAAATGATCGCCAGTAGCCACATTGGGTTTATGGTGGATCAGGACCGAACGGATATCACGGCAAGAATTGTCGCTCAAATGTCTACAGCAGCATCTATGGAAGAAGTTGAACGAGAGAACAACATTGGCGAGCAATAACACGCAGTGACCGTCAGGCGAAACTGTATAGATCGGAGACATAGGTGACAGGTGTTCGGGCAGACGGCAGGCGCTTTTGATTGAATCGTTTTTTCCATTCTGGAGAGAGCTCGATGAGCCGGAATGGACCGCCAGCTTTGCCGAACCGCATGCGAGGCCGCTACAGTTGGTGTCAGATTGATGAAGACAAGCGACGAAGATGAGGACAGGGGCATGAGACGTTTTTTGATTCTGTCGCCCGCGCTGCGGACGTTGAGTGTCGTCTCAATGCTCTTGGCTCTCCTCGGCGCCTGCTCAGCAGCCGACGATGCGATCGTTATCAACCCGAACGCCACGACGTACGATTTTCATCCGGCGGCTGCAGAGACGGACGACGGGGCGACATGGTTTGTGTGGCACGGTTACGCGAACGGGCGTGACCAGATTCTGGCTCGGCGCAGGGACGCCAATGAGTCCATAGGTGATTTGCAGCAGGTGTCCGAACAGGGAGCCGTGCACGGGCCTCCGACGGTTGTCTCAACGGACGAAGGCATCGCCGTGGTTTGGAGCTCAAAGCAGAAGGATCGCTGGCGAATTTTGTGGCGAGAATTTCGCGGCGGCGCGTGGCGGAAGTCGGTCGCTATCACTTCAGATGATCGCGAATGCATTTATTGCACCGCTCTGCAACAGGCTGACGACAGCACAATGGTGGCGTGGTCGGAACATCAGAGCGGACAATGGAAGGTTCGCGCTTGTCGAGTGGTCGACGGTACGCCGGAACGAGTGTTCGATGTGTCGACAGGGCAGGCCAACGCCTTCAGGCCCGTGCTGATTCAGCATGATGGAAGTGTGTGGGCATTCTGGGACCAGTATGCGGAATTGAATTATTCCGTGCATGGAAGAAGCGTGTTCCCGCAGAAGTCGGACGTGGAGCAGGTGTCACCGGCGGACGAATTTTGCCTGACTCCCACCGCGCTGTCTCATCCAAGTGGCTTGCATGTGGCGTGGCTGCGGAAGGTTGATGTGGTGGGCGGGCCGGGCGTGATTAGTCAATGGCATACGCTACACACGGCTGTTCGCGGCGATGACGGCTGGCAACAGATCCACACGGAAGATGGCCGCACGGCAGCGGCCGAACTAACTCAGGGTTTGATGGCGCAGATCCAGCCCAAAGCTGTCGCCACCGGCGGGTACCTCGGGCCACGCACGAAACCGATGCTGCTGGCGGAAGATGATCGCGTGTGGTTGTTGTGGGAACGCAAGTCGAATCATCGTGGCAGCACGCCGAGTGTGTCCGGCGATCTGGTCGGTCGGCCCAGCGCCAATGGAACGTGGCAGGAACCCGTCGTGTTGCAGCAGAAGCGGGTCGACTATCACGTCATGCATCCGGCAACAGCGGATGCTGGCAAAGCGAAGATGCTCGCTTCGCATTTGCCGAAGCGAGCGATCCGGTCGTATGAAATGTATGAGCTGAATTTGCGCGACGCGCAGCCGTTTCATCAGGACGACTGGATTGGCTGGCAGCCGGTGGACCTGCCGATCAAAGAAGAAGTCACTCCGCGACGAAGCATCACCGTCGACGGTAAGACGTACAAGTTGTTCTGGGCTGATATGCACTGTCACAACGGTCTGACGGCCGATGCAGAAGGCCAGCCAGACGAGATGCAGGTGTACGCTCGGGATCGAGCGAACCTGGATGTGGTTGTGTTTACGAACAACGACTTCTATCAGGTTCCGCTAACTCAGTATGAATTCGAACTTGGCAATCTGTTCGCGAAAACGTTTTCAGCGGCGGCCGCAGCGGGACAGAGTCGTCCGTTTTTGTCGTTGCCGGGTTATGAGTGGACGTCACGGATTCCGGGAGTCGCCACGGCATCGCTGGATGATCCTGGCAACTGGCTGCCACCGTACCAGTATCGGTCGTACCCGAATCATCGCAGCGTTATCTATTCTGCAAACAGTGGTCCGCTGGTGCATTTCCCGGAGGTCGGCAACGACATCGCGAAGCTGAACGACGCGGTTGAGAAAGCGGGCGGGGTCACACTGTCGCAGCATCCGGCGTTCAAGCTGTCAGGCCATCCGGTGGAAGTGGGCCTGGAATTGACATCCGGCTGGAGCAACTACATCGCGCTGAAGCCTGCGTTGTTTCACAGTTCGCTCAATAACGGAGCACGTCTGGGCTTCACCGCCAACGGAGACACTCACCGTCGAGCACCCGGCTTGAGCGGCGCACTCACGGGCATTTATGCGGAAGAGCTGACGTCCGACGCGATTCTGGATGCGCTAAGAACCCGCCGCTGCTTCGCCACCATGGGAGCTCAGATGTTTGTCGATGCTCGAGCCAACGGAGCCGTGATGGGTCAGGACGTGAGTTCAAAAAGTGGGAGTGTCACGCTGACCATTAACGCCATCGGAACTCGACCGATTGTCGAAGCCGTTCTGATTCGCAACGGGCAGCAAATCCGAACAGTGCAGGGCAACGGCACTCAACAGTTTTCCGCAACTGTGGCCGACGAAGATCTGGCACCAGGCACGCACTGGTATTATTGGCAAATCCGCCAGGAACGCGACGCTCCTGTGTTGCCGGGTAACCTGATGGCAGCTCACGGGCATCTGGCGTGGTCGACGCCTCATTGGGTTGTGGTTGAGTGACCGGCAGCGAGCGATATTCACGCGAATTCGCTGGCCGCTTTCATCATTTCTGTCGGTATCTGGTCTTGATTGACGTGCGCTCACGAAAAATTCACACTCAGTGTTATAAAGGCCTTCGCCGCTGAATTCCTTTTGGAATACCGGCCGTAGCGATGCTGCTGGGCATCACACTTTCCGCCCCACTCCCGCCTGATCGTTGACCCTGTAACCGGATCCCGCCCATGTTTCGACTTTCCTGTCTGTTATTAGTGACTTTGTTGAGCGTCGCCGCATTCGACAGTCCGCCCACCGTGGCTCAGGATGCCGACAGCAAAAACCTGAAGCATTCCCGCCACAAGTTTCTGCATCACGGGCCTCATCCAACGGAAGCTCCCACAGACAAGCGTTTCTTTACGACACGCGACAGTGAAGTCGTGTTGCCGTTGACGAAAGAAGACGATTCCTTTGTGTTCGCCGTCTTCGGTGATCGCACGGGAGGCCCGGCCGATGGTGTGAATGTGCTGGCAGACGCCGTCCGCGACGTGAATCTGATCGAACCGGACCTGGTGATGACTGTTGGAGACCTGATTAACGGTTACGACAAGGTGCCTGCGTGGATGACGCAGATGAAGGAATACAAAGCCATCATGAAGCATCTGGTTTGCCCGTGGTTTCCCGTCGCCGGCAACCATGATGTGTATTGGAGACGTAGCTGTCCATTTCAGCTTGGAGACTGGTCTTTTTCTGTCGGTTAGATTTTGATACGACAGGTGGATGGACACGGATGTCAGTCAGATCATCGCTGTGGAAGTGAAGCAGCTTGTGCTTAGCCTGCAGCGTGAGGTTGCGGAGCTGCGGGACGAGAACCGGCGGCTGCGTGATCGGATTGAAGAGCTCGAAGGTAAGAACCCCACAGAGCGACTCGACGAGGCGTTTTCGGTGACGGCGGAAGAGAGACGCCGCGCTGAAACGGGCCGCCGAAAAGGTCGCAAAAAACAATCCTCGGCGCGTCGCGGTCGTCGCACAACCGAGCAGAAAGCGGACAACGCCGAACGACGCGAACTCATTCTGCCGGAAGGTTACAACGTCGCAGAGTGCCGTTTCGTTCGGGAACGTTTCGTCTGGAGAGTGATCAACGGCCAAGCCGTGCAGGTCGTCTATGAAATCTATCACGGCCCCAACGGCGAGAAATCCGAAATTCCGGGCGTGTGGCCGCGGTCCGAATTCGGCATTGAAGTTCATATCGCGCTGGCTCGCATTGTGACCATCACGGGACTGTCGATCGACAAGACGTGTGCATTGATTGAATTCTTCTGGAATCTGCCGCTCGGCAAATCCCAGGCGGACGCTCTGTTGAATCAACTGGCACGGCGTTGGGAACAGGAATTCGAATCTCTGTGTGACCTGATGGCGTTCAGTGCGATTGTGCATGCAGACGAAACCAGTTGGAGTATCAACAGCGTGTGGGCTTTTTTGTCGGAGAAGGCGCGCGTGCTGATCTTCGGATGCCGCAAAGACGGCGACACACTGGCTCAGATCCTGTCGAAAGAATTGTTTGGAGGCGTGCTTGTTTCGGACGATGCGGCCGTGTACCGAGGTTTCAGTCACGCACAGAAATGCTGGGCTCACCTGCTGCGGAAGGCCATCCGTCTGACGCTGCTGAAGCCGGACAACGAAGAGTACCAGCGACTGCTCGACGGCCTGCTGGAAATTTTCTACGCGGCCAAACGCCACGCCGCCGATGGTCGTCTTGGCGATGCCGGTCGTGCGGCGAAGGTCGATGAACTTGATAACACGCTGGCGGCTCTGCTGGTGCGTTACTGCGCCGAGGATTCCGATGTTCGGGCGGCCGACTTCGGCAAGGATTTTGACAACCTGGTCTCAGAACTGATTCGGCTGATGACGGAAGAGGAGTTGTTTTGTTTTGTGACAAGCCCGGCCGCGCCAGCAACGAACAACGAAGCGGAACGCAGTCTTCGCGGCGCGGCCATGGACCGTCGCACAGGTCGAACGAGCAAAACATCGAAGGGAGCCCGTCGCCGCAGCATTCTTACAAGCGTCCTGGAATCGCTGAATCTCCATCTGAAAACACCAACGCTCAGTTCCGTGGTGGCCGAGGTCATGACGTGGCAGCAGGATGGATTCAGTCTGTTTGATCGACTGAAACTTGAAGTCGGCCTGACCTCCGCGCCGCCCGGTCAGTCGCGACTGTCCAAACTCGTCCCCGCCAACTGAACACCACACCTCACGCTGCGCACCACGCGGAAATGGACAGCTACATTGGAGACCGACCAACGATCCCAACATGCCTCGTGATCAGCACGACAAAAACTTCGAAATGCACTTTGGTCCGCTGTGGTATTCGTTTCAGCACAAAAACTGCAATTTCATCGTGCTGTATTCGGACGAAGGAAATCCGGAGACCGGTGAAAAAGCCTTCAACAAACCTGAGAGTCAGAAAGTCAGTCCGGAACAGTTCGCGTTTTTGCAGCAGGCGTTGCAACGAGGCAAGGACAACGACCATCAGTTTATCTTCCTGCATCATCCCCGCTGGTTGCAGGGTAATTATGGCAACGACTGGGGTCAGCGAGTTCATCCGCTACTGAAGCAGGCTGGCAATGTGACGGCCGTCTTTGCCGGGCACATTCACCACATGCGATACGACCCGGCGGATGGCATTGAATACGTGACGCTGGCTTCGGTAGGAGCTCACATTCAAAGCACGGTGCCCGAAGCCGGTTTTCTGCATCAATATCATCTGGTCACAGTACGTCCCAAGCAGGTGGCGCTAACCGCTTATCCAGTCGGGGCGGCGATGAATGTCCGCGAAATCACGGGTGACATGCAGGCGGAAGTTGTCGGGCTGGCCAAACAGCCTTTGGAGATTTCGCAGCGAATCAAGATTACCGATGCTGGTCCTCAGGCGGCCGTGTTGACGGCGAAGGTGACCAATCCGACATCGAAACCCATTGAATTCACAGTCACGCCGAGTAGTGGCGACAGCCACTGGATGCTGTTTCCTTCGCATGTTCACGGTCGTTTGGAACCAGGCAAATCGCAAACCGTGAAGCTGGACGCCGAATACAGCACGAAGACGCTGGACAGTTCGTTTCGAGGAATCGATCTCGTGTTGTCGCGGGACTACCTTGCCAAAACAACTCGGTACCGCATTCCGGACACCACTACCGAAGTGGAATTTGACCTGCAGATTTCAGAACCGAAAGACGACGTCGCCAACCAGGCGTTGTTGTTGGATGGTAAGGACGATGCAATGCGAATTCCGGCGGAGAAGATCAAATTGCCTCAGGGGCCGTTTACGGTCGAAGGCTGGATCAACGCCGCCAGCTTTTCCGACCGCACGGCAGTCTTCGCGAAGACGCAGAACAGCGAATACGGCATTTACGCGTCCAAAGGCGTTCCGACAGCGACTGCACATTTGGGTGGTAAGTACGTGCAGGTCCGCAGCAGTCGCACGCTTTCGACGAAGCAATGGCACCATCTGGCACTTGTGTACGATGGCAAGTCCCTGGCACTGTTCGTAGATGGCAATGAAGAAGCACGTGAAGCAGTGGCTCCGAACTCCAAACGAACGACCAATGGCCTGCCATTGTTTGTCGGTGCTGATCCCGACGGCAGCGGAACACCCGGCTCGTTCTTCCATGGCCAGGTAGACGAATTCCGAGTCAGCAAAGCGGCCGTCTACACGAAAAACTTCACGCCGAATCGACGGTTGAAGGCAGAACAGGACACGGTTGTGATGTACAACTTCGACGCAGCTTTTGGGCCGATCGTCTTCGACAAAGGACCTCAAAAGTTGCACCTGCAACTGAACCGCGGTGGAAAGCTAACGGAGCTGGCACCGTAGCGTTAGGCTGTTGCGTCGATTTCTCCGTTGACGAAACGCGTCAGAACGATGGTCGCCTGCGCGAGTTGCTGGTTTAGCGTGTCGAAACGCTCAGCGACAGGGCCAAGGTTTTCTGCTGCACAATCGCGTTCCATGCTAATGGCAGTTTCGTGAATGCTGGAAATGGCGAGTGTGGCCATGGCTCCCTTAATCGTGTGAGCCATTCGATGGGCCGTTTTCGCATCGCTTTTGTCCAGCGCCTCGCGCAGTTGAGCCAGTTGCTGGGGGCATTCCTGAAGGAATGCTTCTACAACTGCGCGCAGTAGTTCTGCATCTCCCTGCACGGCCTGCAGCGCATCGGACCAGTTGATTAAATCTCTGTCATCGATCGGTGGGTTACCACTGGTCACAGCATCGTTGGCCTGCGTTGAGTTTGGGGAGGTATGCTCGACGGCATCAGAACTGACAAAACGATGAATTTCGTCATTCAATTCTGCCGGGCGAATCGGTTTGGAAACGTAGCCGTTCATGCCCGCGGCCAGGCATCTTTCGCGGTCACCTTTCATCGCATGTGCGGTCATTGCGATAATCGGAATCGGTGTCCGAGGTTGCTCAGGAAGTCCACTCGCGGATTCTAATTCTCGAATGGCGGCCGTTGCTTCAAGCCCGTCCATTTCCGGCATTTGCACGTCCATCAAAACCAGATCAAACGGTTGCGCTTTCAACAACGCGATCGCTTCGTAGCCATTGTTGGCAACCGTGACGGTATGCCCCCATTTTTTTTGCAGCAGCCCGATGGCCAGCATTTGATTGGCCAGCGTATCTTCCGCCAGCAGTATTCGTAGCGAAGGCAACGATGCATCCGGACTGAACGACACAGCACCGACTTCGTCCGCTTCGGGGGTGGTGATACCAAACGCGACCACGATGGCATCGAACAGTTCCGACTGTTTAACGGGTTTCATCAGATGCGCCGCAATCTTCAGGTCGACGCAGCGCTGCCGGTCGGTGGACCGGTCGCCCGACGTCAGCATGATGATGACCGCGTCGGACAGGTCGGCATCACCGCGAATGCGTTCTGCCAGCGTAAAGCCGTCGACATCCGGCATGTTGACATCCGACAGCACCAATGGGATGCGGTCACCACTGGCGGTGGCGTCCTGGAGAATCTTCAGCGCTTCGGCGGCTCCACCCGCTACCACAGGCTGCATTCCACGAACACGGATCACGTCTTCCAGAATTCGCCGGTTGGTGGAATTATCATCGACGATCAGCACCTGCATTCCCAGAATCCGATCGAGATGCGGTCGAACGAGTTCCGGGGCTTTTTCTTTCGCAAGTTGCATCCGGGCGGTGAAGTAAAACGTGCTGCCGTGGCCTTCTTCGCTTTCGACCCACACGCGGCCGTGCATCAGGCCGACAATTCGAGTGGCGATGGCCAGTCCCAAACCCGTGCCACCGAAGCGTCGCGTCGTTGACGTATCTGCCTGTTCGAACGCGTCAAAAATACTCCGCTGGCGATTCTGTGGAATTCCGACGCCGGTGTCCCGAACAGAAAACTGCATGACGACATCGTCATCGGTCAGCGACACGATTCGCACATTCGTAACTACTTCACCCGCATCCGTAAACTTGATGGCGTTGCCCACCAGGTTCAGCAAAATCTGGCGTAACCGGCCCGCGTCCCCGATCAGACCGTCCGGCACATCGCTGTCGATATGGAAGGCCAGTTCCAGGTGTTTGCGGTGAGCTCGCAAGGCCAGCGACTTCATGGTGTCGCCAAGACTTTCCTGCAGGCTGAATGGAATTGGGTCGAGGTCGAACTTCCCGGCTTCGATTTTGGAGAAGTCCAGAATGTCATTGATGATATTCAGCAGCGCTTCACCGGATTCACGAATCATCCGCGCGTAGTCGCGCTGGGTGGATTCGAGATGGCCGTCCAGCAGCAGTTCTGACATACCGATGACGGCGTTCATCGGCGTGCGAATTTCGTGACTCATGTTCGCCAGAAAATCGCTCTTGGCTCGGTTGGCCGCATCTGCTGCCTCCTTGGCTCGCTGCAGGGCTTCCTGCGTGCGGCGTCGTTTAAGCACTCGACCGATCTGTTCACCTACCGACTGAAAGATTCGCAACAATTGCTCGTCGACGTCGGATTCTTCGTAGGCGAAGAATTCCAGCACAGCAACCAGGTCGTCATCCATGAGGATTGGAAACGCGAGGGCTCCCACAATGCCGACTTCTTTGCAATAGTCGGCTCGCGGAAAGTTTTCGTCATTTAGTACGTCGCAGATCCACACAGGTGTTCGCGTCTGCCAGACTCGGCCCGGCAGGCCTTCGCCCAAAGCTAATCGGGTTTGTTCTGTGACCGATGCGAATTCGCGAAAACGAGTGCCATCTGAATTGTGCCAGATCTGCGTCGGGACCAGACGGTGTCCTTCATCGTCCGGGATGTAGATGTAGACGTGCCCGACGGGCCAACCGGTGAGCTGGCAGACAAGGTCGACACAGCCCTGCAGTGCTTCGGAAAACGAACTGGTCTGGCCTGCCAAAGTTGTGGCTTGGTACAGCAACCGAGCCTCCAGCGTTTGCCGCTGAAGTTTTTTCTCGGCCAGTTTGCGACTGGTAATGTTGCGACCGATCCCGACCAGTCGAGTCACCTGCTGCCGCTTATTGTGGACGGGGATCTTGGTCGTGAGCAGCCACATTTCGTCGCCGGCAGCGTCCGTCATGCGCTCTTCGACATCAATCATTCCTTTGCCGGTTTCGATGATCCGACGATCATCTTTCCGGAAATGTTCTGCCAGTTCGCCAGCCCAGAAATCGCGATCGTCCTTACCGACGACGTCGTCCAGTGACGCAGCATTCATCATTTGCAGCAGGGCTGCATTGACGGTGAGGAATTTCCCTTCGCGGTCTTTAACAAATACCAGATCCGGAATATTGTCCATCAGCGTCCGCAGCAGATCACGCTCACGTTGCAGTTCCTGTTCGGCCGTCACGCGATCGGTAACGTTCCAGAAAATGCACTGCACGCCGATGTTATTGCCGTTTGCATCAAGGACAGGGCCCTTCATGACTTCGACATAGATTGTGTCACCGTCGGGTGTGCGATGCTTTTCAACATCGCGACAATCCTGCCCGGATTCCAGAACGCTGAGATCGTCGCGTCGGTACTTGGTCGCCAGCTCTTCCGGAAACAGGTCGAAGTCTGTCTTGCCAAGCAGCTGCTCAAGAGGCTGTCCGATCGTTTCGCAGTAGCGCTGATTGCCGAAGACGATGCGACCTTCAAGAT
The DNA here is from genome assembly GCF_001983935.1 of Fuerstiella marisgermanici. Lineage (GTDB taxonomy): Bacteria > Planctomycetota > Planctomycetia > Planctomycetales > Planctomycetaceae > Fuerstiella > Fuerstiella marisgermanici. The sequence goes on from NZ_CP017641.1 coordinate 6,507,371, forward strand.
CCTTCCGCATGACGTTTAATGGCAAGCTTTCCACCAGTGAACGGAACACGGCCTGCAGTTCTTCAAGCGACAACTCCGTCTGTTTCTGATCCGTGATATCGGTCGCGACTCCGCTGATGTACGTGGCTGTGCCGGCTTCGTCCTGCACGACACAAATCTGTTCGCGCAGCCATCGTACGTCGCCGTTTGGCCGAGTGATGCGGTATTCGTGTTTAACCTGTCCTGAGCCTGGCAGTTCGCTCAGTGCCTGGTCAACGGCCGGTCTGTCATACGGATGAATGGCGTTGAGCCGCGCTGTTGAGTTCGCTCGAAGTTCGGCTAGTGGCTGCCCGTAAACACGTTCGGCGGCGTCATTCAAGAACAGCAACTGGTGTCCGTCGGGCGAGGCGCACCAAACCACATCGTGAACAGTGCTCAGCAGGTGAGTGAGCATCTGGTTGGAGTTGTCGGCTGGCTGCCGCCTGGGTTCGTCGTTCCCACCTGCGTTTGCGCCGTCCGCCATCATGCCTGTGTTTCCAATTGTCGCCCTGGTCAAGCAGAACGAAGTCGCACTTCGTCCTTGCGAGTCTACATCGGATCTGACGTTGACGCCAGGGGCTGAAAGCGTCGTTTGTGGTGGCCAGAGGTGGCGCACCGGTTTGTCAGTAACCACGAAAATGCCTCGGGCGAAAAATCGACCGAGGCATCTGGATTAAGTAACGTCTTCCCGACAGACAGCGGGTTACAGCGTATTACGCTGACTTGTGGCCGCGGGACAAGCGTTTCGTACTATCAATGCTGTTTGCCACGAGCCTGAACCGTCCACGACAAAAGGTAAACTGCTCTAGTTCTTTTCTGCTTCGTCGTTGTCCTGCTCTTTGTCGTCTTCTTCGGCCTTCGCAGGATCAGACTCAGGTTCTTCTTCTTTTCGTGCGACTTCCGTCTTTTCTGTTTTGGTGGCTTCCTGCTTTGCTTTTTGAATGGCGGCCTGAGCGGCTTTGGCCTGCTGTTCAGCCTGCTTCTTCGCTTCTGCCGCGGCTGCAAGCTGCTTCTGAAGTTTGGCGTTGGCCGCCTGAAGCTGCTTGTTCTGCGCTGCAGATTCTTTTTTCAGTGATGCCAGCGCCTGAGCTGATGCGGCGGCTTCTGTTTGAGCCTTTTCGGCTCGTTGCTTTTCCTGCTGAGTGACCTTCGTCTGCTGCTTTAGCTGATTCTGCAAAGCCGCGATCTGCTGTTCCAGCTTGGTTTTTTCGGCGGCCGCTTTTTCCTGCAACGCCACAAGCTGAGTCTTCGTGTCGGTTAGTTCTGCGGTGGCGGAATCCAGTTTGGTGCGAGTGTCTGCCAATTCCGTTTCCAGATGCTCTGCTTCCACAGACCGGTGGAGGGCTTCCCAGTGAGTCAGTGTTTCTCGAATAACGCCGTCTTTACTCTTCCACAATTTGGTCGTGGGGCCCTTGGCCGACGAAGTGGAGCAAGCGGGTTGGCATTTGGGAGCCGGGCAGCAACGACGGGCTCGACCAGCCTGCACGGTCGTGCAGCACATAAGAGTTGTCGTCAGAAGGAGGATTCGAGTTTTCATGGTGCTTCTTGAAATACGGTGGGTTTGCAGGAATTCGCCGCAGGCATGCGACGGTGTCTTCTGTCAGCAAGTGTTGCTCAAGTGAGGCAAAGGAGAAGATGTTTGATTTGGAAAAGCACGGCGAATAGGGATTGTGGCCAGCTTAGGCCGATTTTTCCACGACGTGCCATCCGTTGCACGGACGAAAGGCAGGCAATTTCACTGAATCCGGGAAACGAGATGCGAATTCTCTGGCCCCGCGGTCGAACAGAACCCGCACCCCAATGGCGGAGAATTGCAGGGCTTCTCGATATCAGGGCAGCAATCAACCCCAACGGGATTCAATAAGAAATTCTGGACCCTCCGGCGGCTTGCGTTAGACTGCCGTGTTCTGGAGATTTTCCGGACTGGTTCCTGTTTACCCCATTGCTGAAAACCCGCTGGTGCACGCACCTGACGAAATTCCTGAGGAATCCGACGACGCAAGGCAACTGCGCGAGCGGAAAGCGGTGTTTGAATCGTTTCTAAAACGAGGAAGCATCGGCTGGGCGACCGAACGGCCTTTTCTGAAGACGCTGGGGACAGGAGGGCAGGGGACGGTCCTGCTGACGGAACGTCGCGGGGCAGGCAGCTTCTGCATGCCCGTGGCTCTCAAGTTCTTTTCGCCCAACCAGTTTTCATCGACGGCCGCCTACGAAAAGGAAATGTTCCGGCTGACGGAAGTGGCTTCCATGGTGGCTCGGATTCAGGACGACCACCTTGTCGACGTTCACACCTTCATTGAAGATAACGGCATCTTCTATATGGAGATGGAGTGGATCGACGGCTACGACCTGCTGCACATCCTTCGTCGCGACACGCTGGAGATTGTGCAGGACGCTGTCACTGAAGGGCGTTGGGAAACGATCAACAAGCAGATTGTGACGTCCGGCGAAGTCGACTGCCGCCTGAAACCTGGCATGGCTGTGGCCATTTTGCGGGAATGTCTGACCGGCGTTTCGGCCCTGCATCGCCAGGGTGTCATCCATTGTGACTTAAAGCCGTCCAACGTGATGGTGAAGCGAACCGGGCAGGTGAAGCTTATCGATATCGGTTCGGCGTTCTGGGAGGGTCGCCCGCCTCAGGGCCAGCCGTGTACGCTGGAATATGCGGCCCCGGAAATTCTGTCGGGCGGACGTGCGACGCCTCAATCAGACCTGGCGAGTCTGGGTTACATGCTGCTGGAAATGTTGACGGGGTCCAAGCCGTTTGCGGGCCTGCAGTATTCTGAACTGCTGGAAGCAAAGAACACGCTGTACGAACGACTATCGGCGCTGTTGCCGCTGGATACGTTTCCGTTCAGCCAGTCGCTGATCATGCTGTTGCGTCAGTTGATTCACCCGGACCCGGCTCAACGTTTTGCTTCGGCCGAAGAAGCGGAACTGTCGGACGACGGGGCAGGCGGGTTTCTGCGCGAACTGGTGCGGTCTGAGCTGTCTCAGGAGTACGCCAGCGAACTTCGGCAGTGGATCGCCGAAATGGAAACAGACGCGATGCAAAGCAGTCAGCAGCAACACGCCAACGTTCCCGGCGGCACAACTCGCATTGTCGGACCGTGCCTTGAGCCCACCGAAATCCTGAGAGGACCTCTGTCGCAGGCCAAGGGCATGACGACAGAGTTTGACCTCTCGAAGTAGTGACTACTTCTTAGCTTCGTCGGTTGTCGCTTCGGTGTCTTCCTTCGCTTCTTTTTTGCTGACCACGTCGTTGCGCGTGATGCGGAATTTCTCGAAGCTGTCCGACGAAATCACGTAGTACCAGCCTGAGAATCGGCGGGAAAGTTCTTCTGCCTTTTCTTTGCCCTGCTTGACCTTGTCCTCGTACGCCTTCAAGTCGGTGTCGAACTTACGTTTGTCGGCATCATACTTTGTCTTCGCGGCATCGTAGGCTTCCTGAGCAATCTGCTTCGGATCCTTCTCAGGCACTTCCGGTTCGGCTTCTTCCTTATCTGACTTGGCCGCCGGAGCTTCAGTGTCTGCCTTTTTGCTCTCGGGCTTTACGTCTTCTTTGTCGGCTTTGGCAGCCGGTTCGGTCTTCTTGTCGTCGGGCTTGTCAGCCTTGGAATCATCCGATTTCTTTTCGTCAGAAGGAGCCTTCTCATCGGGCTTCTTTTCAGCAGCCGCTTCTTCCTTTTTGGTTTCGGCGGCTGGTTCAGGCTTGTCGTCGGCCTTCTCTTTTTCGGCTTCCGGAGCGGGCTCGTCGGCTGCTGGTTCGTCGGCAGCTGGCTCTTCCTCAGAAGGTTGTTCTTCTGGTTCATCTTCGAATCCGCAGGAATCATCCGCGTCGGATTCTTCAGATTCGGTCGCTTCTTCCTGAGGAGCCTCTTTCTCTTCCGTCGGTTTTTCCTCGGGTGCTTCTTCCTTTTTAGGCTCTTCTTTTTTGGCAGCGTCTTTCGCTTCTGCCTTCGCCCCCTCTTTGTCTTCCGGTTTGGTTTCTTCTTCAAGAATCGCAGGCTTCACCGGCTCAGTTGGAGCGACAGGTTTTGGTCCCAGAAGGCTTTCGTTGAAGGCCGCTTTGACCATCAGATAACGGCGTGGTCCGTCTTCTTCGTCAGATGAATCTGCATCTGCGGTATCGGCGTCGTCTTCGGATTCTGACTCGTCTGCGTCTTTCTTTTCGTCCTTCGCTGCTTCTTCCTTACTTAGGCCGACTTCGATGTCTTTGCCTGTGCCGCGAGCGATCTCACCAAAGTACAGGGTGTATTCGACGCCGTTGCTGGCGCCGGCAATCAGTTCGCCTTCGTTGGCATATAGACGCTCTTTGCCGTCCTTGTCGCCACCGATGAAGTAGCCCTGAGCCTGCATCTGCATCTGCAGAATCTGTTTGACGGCGGGGTTGATCCGAAGATTGTCATCCAGACCTTCGGGCTTCGGACGCACGCCAACGATTTTCAGTTGATCCAAGTTACTCGCGATTGACGTGACGGGACTCTTGTCCAGTTCTTCTGCGTCTTCATTCAGTTCTGCCAGAGTCCAGTCGCCGGATGTCTTCAGATCGGCTTTGGAGAATTCCAGCAGCTCTTTCTTTTCGATGACGCCGCGTTGCTCGTCGACGGAGTAGTTGTCCAGCACGATTTTCACGAGGTCGGTGGAGTTAATCTTCAGCAGGTCGGGTTCAATCCAGTCGCTGAATTTGGCGGACAGATCCACGTCCAGTTTCGCGATATAGGTCGTGTTCTTTTCCGGTTCGCGGACATAGTAATTGCCGTCGCGACCTTCGACGGGATTACCAATGATCAGGTCGACAAGGGCATTGTCGCTGCCATCGCTTAGCGTCAGGCGAGTGCCGCGTTCCTCTGCGGTTTCGGTTCCCTTGGCTGCCGGATCGACCACGCCATACAGCTTCCAGTCGTCTTTGTTGCGCGACTGCACGGCCGTTTTTTCGACACCCAACAGTGACGTCGCCGTTTTGGCAAGACGATCTTCGGCTTCCGCCGGGTAGTTGTGGTGAGAAGGAATGACCCACAGGCCGTCGTCATTCTGTTTGACGGAAAACTCCTGCACATCTTTTTCGTCGCTGTCATAGTCCACGACGGTCAAGGCGGTCGCCGTTGTGGCGTCATCGAAGTCGGGGAAGAACGGCTGACCAACTTCGGCAAATCCCTCCACCGAAGACGGCTGCGAAAATGACCATGCCGCGAACGCCAGCAAGGCAGTCAGGCCAGCAGTGCCGGCATAAGCGAGGGTTCGAGAAAGTGGATTCATGTCTCAACCTGTGTTGAAATCGAGCGGTAACGTGATTTCAGGAATGGTCGACAGCTTGCTGTCGGTTCCGGGGAAAAGTACTAGTGGCCAGCGGCAGATCAGCGTCGACGTCGTTCTGCCGAAATGGATTGCGTTTCCGACAACTGTCGTAGACCCAGAAACAATAATCCGAAGCAGATGGGAAGGATGGCGGGCAGGACATACGCAAACATTCGCACACGGTTTTCAACGCGACGAATCTCACGCTTCATCTCAAGTCCCGCCTTGCGGATTTTTGCGTTCTTCTCTCGCTCCAGTTCCTGCTCATCAAGGTCCAGTTTTCTGTTGAGCTGATCCTGTTTCTGCTTCAGCAGGGCACTCTTGCTGCGAGGGTCAAGGTCGGCCCGTTTTTCGACTTCATCGACCTCCGCCTGCAGCTCTTTACGAGCTTCGTCCAGGCGATCAGTCATCAGTTCGTCGGCCTCTTTTTCTTCCTTGTTCAGCTTCTCTCGCAACGAGCGTGTTTCGTCTTCGACGTACGTCAAAGTTCGAAGTTCGGCGCGTCGTGAGCGGAGTGGAATGAAGGTTTCTTCGCCAGCCAGTTTGTCGACGGCGTTCAGAACGAATGTGACGTTGTCGAACGCGATGTCCAGGTTGCCGCGATTTCGTTCCAGGAAGAACCAATCGCTGACCATGTCAATGTCTGAACAGAACACCACGTTCAAAGGTGTGTCGTCATCGTCGCTGGTGATGTGAGCCGCGACGACGTGAGAATATTTATCGTCATACCGCTTTGGGCTTGGGTTAATTTGAGCGGTCGGTGACATCGTCATCGGGCTGAAAGATTGGGAGATATAGTCTTCCCAGTCGAGCAGTCCGGACTGGCCGCTGGTTGTCAGCAGTGCCTCAAACTCAACGTCGTCGTCGCCGCCAGCGTCCTGAATGGTGCCGGTGTAAAGACACACGATGTCCTGCAGGTTTCTGGTGATGGGATGCTCATCGTTGAAGGCCTGACTGCTTTTTCCGCCGCGCGAGATAAACACGTATTCGGGAGGTAGCGTGCTGAATTGCGGGTGAGGTTCAGCCTTGTCATAGACGGCGCGGCCATTGTCCCATTCGACTTTCAGCGTTCGCATCAGCGATGTCAGTGCTCCGCCGTCTGCTTTTTGTTCTGGCTGTTGCCGTTGCATCCCCATCATGCCACCACCGGGACTCGGCTTTGGCAGTTTGGGAGCCATCGATAGCCCGAACTGACTTTGAGCGAAAATCGGGCAGGGGTCATCGAAGATCAGCACAGGCTTACCGGATTTAACAAACTCCAGAAAGTTGTCCATCTGCGGCTGAGTCAAAGACGACGGCATAATGGCCAGCAAGACGTCAAAGTTCTCGGCGGGCTTGTCCGTTTCGTCGGAGTCATCATCCTCGCTGTCGTCCGCTTTGTCGGGAGCCAAAATTGGCCGAGACGGATTCACGGAGATGACTTTGTACTGCTTGCGGAGTTCATTGACGATTTCCCAATCACGTCCGCCGCCCATGCCGCCGCCGGAAATGACGTTGGCATCTGTTTGCAGCACGCCGATTGTCAGACGTTCTTCCTGAGCGACCGTGCGGACCGAACGCGTGAGTTCATATTCGATCGGCAGGCCTTTGCCGAAGAACGGAATTTCAACGTTGTCCGTCGGGCTTTGTACCACGGCACCGAGAAAGACTTCCGCTTCTTCAAACTTGCCGTCCTGTTCGTATTGAAGCCGTTGAGGTGCGACGCCCAGTGCGCGAGCTTCTTCGGCTTCCTCACTGAAGGGTTCAACATCTACCAGGCGAACATCCACCATGCCGCCGCCGCGGAGGTCGAATTCTCGCAGCAGGCCCAACAACTGGCGGCGCGTCTCGCTGTAGTCGCTTGGCACTTCGGGGCTCACGAAGGCCTGAATGGTGATCTGCTGGCCATCTTCAATGTTGTTCAATGTCTGTTTGGTTGCATCCGAAAGCGTAAACAGGCCCTCAGACGTGAAGTCTGCTCGAGCTGGCCACAGGCTGATCATCACCAGCAGGCTCACAAACGTGATACACAGACAAACGGCTCGAGTGCCATACTGAACTTCCATGCCAACCGCTTCGGAAGCATTCCAGCGTCGCTTTGAAACGACGACGAAATTCAGGTACAGCATGAGTGCTGTCAGGAACGCGAAGTAGCAGAAGCTCGACAGTGGTATCACGCCTCGACTGAAGTCAACCAGTTGCTGCTCAAGGCTTAGGCCGTTAAGTGCTGTGCGAAGTTCGTAAAGCTGGCCGGTTGATCCGAATAGCGTCATCACCCATTCGGCAAGTCGCGACAGACTTCCAATGAAGACTGGTACGCAGCAGAACACGACGCCCAATACGAAGGCCACAGTGGCGCTGTTCGTCAGCGCTGAGGCGAGCATTCCGATTGATAGTAGCGACGCACCGGAAAGCCAATAGCCGAAGTAGCACGACAGCAACTGCCAGTAATCCGGTGTCCCCAGCCAGCTTAGAATCAGGCCGTTAACCAGCGAACAAAGGACGGCCACCGTGTACACACCCAGCACCGACAAGTATTTGCCGAGCAAAATTTCCACTTCTGTGGCGGGCAGAGTGAACAGCAATTCATCGGTGCCCAGCTTCTTTTCGTCCGACCAAGTCGTCATCGTGATGGCCGGAATCAGAAACAGCAGTAGCAGCGGAAACTGCTGACTGAGCTGGTCCAGATTGGCCTGGTTGGACGCGAAAAACTGCGAGTTGAAAGCCATCACCGACGCGGCGACGCAGAACACGATGATAAACAGATATCCCAGAATGCCTGAGAAGTAGCTGCGAAAGTTGCGTTTGGTAACAGCCAGAATCACGTTTGCGCGAATCATGGTGTGGTGACGCCTGTTGATGGGTTACGAATGAAGGAAAACAAAATGCGGCGAGGGACTCAGAAAACTCAGGCCGCGCTGGTCAGCGAACGGAATTTTTCTTCCATTTCCACTTCGCTGGAACCAAGGTCCGTTGTCGGTCCGTCAAAGACGATGCGACCATTGTTGATCAGCACCACTCGCGGACAGACGGCTCGTACTTCCTGCAGGATATGAGTCGACAGCAGAATGGTTTTGGTTTTGGCCAGCTCAGTGATCAGTTCCCGCACTCCGTGAACCTGATTGGGGTCGAGCCCGCTGGTGGGTTCGTCCAGGATCAGGACTTCCGGATCGTGCAGCATTGCATGAGCCATCCCGACTCGCTGACGAAAGCCGCGAGACAGTTTGGAGATCGGCTTCCGCCAGACTTCTGTCAGCGAGCACTTGTCGGCCACCCAGGCCAGCCGATCTGACAGCTTGCTGCCGCTGACACCGCGGACTTCGCCGATATACCGGAGCATGCCTTCCGGCGTCATCTCGGTGTACAGCGGGCCATTTTCCGGCAGGTATCCCAGCTTCTCGCTGGCTTTGATGCGATCTGTCGCCACGTTGATGCCTGCCAGATATGACTCACCGCGATTGGGAGCCAGGAAGCCGGTCAGCATCTTCATGGTTGTACTTTTGCCAGCCCCGTTCGGGCCCAGAAAGGCACAGATTTCACCACGCTTGACGCTAAATGATACATCCTGAGTGGCCGCAAATTCTCCGTAGAATTTGCTAAGGCCTCTGGCTTCGATCATCACGTCGGTCGCGGTGTCTGCCGATTGGGCGGCATTCGATTCAGCAACGTCTGAGGTCGCACTCATGGCGTAAGTCTCGAATTGTCTTGTGGTTATTAACTGTAGAAACCGGCGGCTGCCGTCGGTCTGAGGTGGGCACCGAAGTGATTCCAGTGGAACGTTTCGGTGTATCGTTCGGCGATTAGGAAAGGTGGGTTCGCCGGATTTTTGTCACAGTCGTTGCGGGGTAAATCCGCGACGACCGGGGCACTTCCACAAGTGGAAAGCGAAGTCCGTTCTATGAACCCCTCTATCCTGCCGTAACGGCAGTAAGATTGCCAGCTTACCGGGCGTGCAAATCGCATTCCATTGTGAGTGGCTGTGATTCAGGCAGATTCCCTGCCGCGAGACGTTGCCGCTGGCGTTCATTTCCGGAAACAGAATTGCGAATTCCTGACCGCGAACGGCCGATTCTCGGCTGTGTCAGGTTTGTGTACATTTCCGGCGTCACCCACTGTTCTCACGAAGGATTCCATCACCATGCCACAACTTGGCGTCAACATCGATCACGTCGCAACACTGCGTCAGGCTCGCCTTACCAATGAACCGGACCCAGTGCACGCGGCCGTGCTGGCAGAGCAGGGCGGGGCCGACGGTATCACCGTGCATCTGCGCGAAGATCGCCGTCACATCCAGGAGCGCGATGTACGAATTCTGCGGCAGACGATTCGCGTGAAACTGAATTTTGAAATGGCGGTCGAACAGGCGATCGTCGACTTCGCACTCGACATTCTGCCGGACCAGGCGACGCTGGTTCCCGAAAAACGCGAAGAACTGACAACAGAAGGCGGCTTGGATGTCGCTGGTCAGCGAGACCGAATTCACAATTGCATCGAACAGCTGCATCAAAGCAACATCAGTGTGAGTCTGTTTATCGATCCGGATGTCGCTCAGGTCGAAGCCGCTCGCGAACTGGGAGTGGACGCGGTCGAACTGCACACCGGAGCGTACGCCGACGCGAAGTCCGACACAGATCGTGCCGCCGAACTAGGCCGCATTCACGAAGCCAGCAACTGGGCACTGCAGCAGGGCCTTGTACTGAACATGGGGCACGGTCTCACGTATCGCAATGTCAAACCAATCGCTGAGATCGAAGGCGTCCACGAAGTCAACATCGGCCACAGCATCATCAGTCATGCGGTGATGGTTGGGTTCGAAAGAGCGGTCCGGGAAATGAAGGACCTTGTGGCGGGTTGAACGTTCAACGATTCAGCCCGGTCAAATGCGACCGCTTCAAATCACTTCACCGCGAGGATGGATGAAAAGTTGAAGCATTGGAACCACGGCGCGACGGAACGGAATCCGGCGTTGGTCAGGCGTTCGACATGAGTTGCCAGTGTTTCGGGGATGAGGCGGTTTTCGATGGCCGTTCGTTTTTGAGCGATCTCAAGGTCGCTGTAACCGTGGGCTCGTTTGTAGTCGTGGTGCAGGTCGGTCATCAGCTGTTGTTGAGCGGCATCTTCGAAGCAGATTTTCTCTGACAACAATAAGGCTCCGCCAGGCTGCATGCCTGCGGCCACCTTCTGAATTAACGTCGTGCGTTCTTCGGGCGGCAGAAACTGAAGCGTTAAATTCAGCACGACTACCGATGCGTTTTCAATTGGCACTTCACGAATGTCGGCCTGCACCGTGGTGACCTTCGCACCGCCGGCGTTGTCTTTTTCCAGACGAGCGTTCAGCTTCGAAATCATGGCGGCGGAACTGTCGACCGCGATCACGCGGCAATCGGTGGCCGCATTCTGTTGCAACAGAACCGTGCCGGCTCCCAGCGAACAACCGAGGTCGTACAACGTGGTGGCGGGTTGCGAATACCGTTCGGCCGTTTGAGCGATCATGGACAGCATCGACGCGTAGCCGGGCACGGATCGCCGGATCATGTCTGGGAACACGTCCGCGACGGCGTCGTCGAATTCAAAGTCCCCAACGTGATGCAGCGGGACAGAATAGATGCGGTCCTGTGCCATAGTTGTTCTCTGCGAATGTTGGCTACAACACTTCCGCTGTCTGAATGCCCAGCAGACTCAGCCCAGTCTTTAACGCCCGCGCCATCAAATCGCACAATACAAGTCGACTGTTTTTCAGCTCCGGCGATTCCGCTTTCTGCACCGAACAGTTTGCGTAAAACGTACTGAATCGGCCTGCAGTTTCGAACAACCATGCCGTCATCATGTTGGGCCGGTAGTCCGTCAAAACTGATTCAATGGCCGAATCGAACTGAATCAACTGCAACGACAGCGCGCGTTCTTCTGGTGTCGACAGCAGCACTTCGCCGCCTGCCGTTTTTAGCGAATCGCGATCAATTTCAAGCTGCCGAAAGATCCCGCAGATTCTGGCGTAGGCGTATTGCATGTAGGTCGCCGTGTCGCCGCTGGTGGCCAGCATTTTGTCCCAGTCGAACGTGTAATCGCTGTCGCGGTTATGATGCAGGTCTGCGTATTTGATGCCGCCCGTGCCGACGATTTCGGCCACGTCGGCTCGCTGCGAATCGTCCAGCATCGGCGTTTCGCGACGGTCATCGTTTTCATCGACGATGGATTTCGCACGGCCGATCGCTTCTTCAATCAGGCTTTCCAGGCCGACGTTGTCTCCTGACCGCGTCTTGAAGGGCTTGCCGTCTTTGCCCATCACGGTTCCGAAGCTGACGTGCTGACACGTCACGTTTTCATAACCCCACCGCCGACAGGTTTCGAACAGCAGGTTGAAGTGTTCGGACTGGCGTTTGTCCACGACGTATAGAATTTCGTCGGCCTTTAGTTCTTCCACGCGATACTGGATGGTGGCCAGGTCAGTGGTGGCGTATGTGTAGGCCCCGTCGGATTTCTGCACGATAAACGGAGCGTCGTTGCCTGGCTGGAATACGCATGTGGCTCCGTCGCTTTCCGTCGCCAGTCCCTTTTCCTTCAGCCCGGAAACCACATCGGTCAGCATCGGGTTGTAGTAGCTTTCGCCTAAAGTCAGGTCGAACTTCACGCCGAGTCGGTCGTAGACATGGTTAAGTGCCTGCAGACACGCTGGCAGAAATTCGTCCCACAGTTTCTGGTTGTCCGCGTCGCCTGCATGCAGTTTTGATGTTTCCTGACGAGCTGCTTTGGCGATGTCCGGGTGAGCGTCCGCCTGAGTCTTCAATGCCGCGTCACCGTCGACAACGGCAATTTTTTCTTCCGCCGATTTGATCGCATCGCGCGTCGCGTCGACGGCCTTGCGGTCACTCTTCAGTTTCTTCTTCGCCTTCTTGTCAGCAGGATCGGCGGCCGCTTCGGCTTCGGCCAGATCTGTCTGCTGTTGTTCCAGCTTCTGTTTGAGTTCCGGAAGTTTGGCAGCGGCAGAATGGTAGTCAGAAAGTTGGTTGACCAGTTTGTACAGGCGAGCCAGCTCGGCAACCGGATCGGCCTGATATGCGGCATCATCCACGAAGTTACGGTAACCGTAGATGATCATGCCGAACTGAGTCCCCCAATCGCCGATGTGGTTATCGCTAGTGACTTTGTGACCGGCGAACTTTAGCGTTCGGCAGATGGAATCACCAATTACGGAACTGCGCAAGTGTCCGACGTGCATTGGCTTGGCGACGTTGGGCGAAGAATAATCGACGATCACATGCTTCGGCTGCTCAACGGGTGCAACGCCCAGGCGATCATCCCCGGCGATGGATCGCACGCGTTCGGCAATCCAGTCGTCTTTCAGCTTCAGGTTAATGAAGCCCGGACCGGCCACTTCCGGCGTTTCACACAGATCGGCTACGTCCAGGGCCGCAACGATTTCGGCAGCGATATCGCGAGGCGCTTTGCCAAGTTTCTTCGCCAGCGGCATGGCGCAGTTGGCCTGGAAGTCGCCGAATTTTGGGTCCTGCGACGGCCGAATCATCTCCAGCAGCGGCGCGACATCGTCCGCCAACGGAGCCAGCGCGGTTTGGAATCGAGAACGTAGAAGACTGGTGATGCTCATGAAGTTTGACGTGAAAGCAGTTGGATAAACTCAGGAACAGGCCGCAGGGCAAGGGAAATTTCGGCCGCAGGATAGCTGTTTATTCGTGCAAGCGTTAGCCCACAGAATTGGTCGCCAACCGCCCGCCGATTGCCCGCCCGAATTCTTCGCGATAGACTCGCAGGCTGGCCCGCATCGCTGAATGCCTGGCTCACGGCCCCAATTCCGATACCTGAAATCCGGAGTCCACTTTGATGAAAAGAATCCTGCCCGCCATCGCCGTTGTATTTGGCATCGTTCAATTGCTGCCCGTCGCTGAGGCTCAACTACCTCAGCCAGTGCGAATGGGCTGCGGCGATATGACCTTCGACACGGTGCCCGGCTGGGGGCTGGGTGAGGACGGGAAATCGCAGATCGGGGCAACTCACGGAGCCGTCGTGATCGACAAGGCCGGACGGATTTACACGAGTGCCCAGTTGGGCGTGTTCGTGTTTTCGCCGGATGGGAAAATCGTCAACCGGTTTCTGGGTGACGAATATTCTAACATTCACGACATGGAAATTCGCAACGAAGCCGACGGCGAATTCATCTATGGAGCTCGCAACAAAAACGCCGAAGGCATCAAGTTCAGCGCGGAAACCGGCGACATCGTTTTGAAGCTGCCATTTCCCAAAGAATCGGGACTCGACCTGAAGAAGTTCAATCCCACGGCCATCACCGTCGCACCGAACGGGGACATCATTCTGTCGGACGGCTATGCCAGCAATCATATTTTCAAGTTCGACAAGAACGGCAAGTACCTGATGCACTTTGGTTCCAAAGGCAACGGGCTGAAGGAATTCAACACGGCTCACGGCATGACGCTGGATACGCGCTACGATCCACCTCGACTGCTGATTTGCGACCGCAACCACACACCGCCCGGATTCGAAAAGCCTCGCGGACGACTGTTGCACTACAGCCTCGACGGTGAATTCATCGACGTCGTGATGACGGGTCTGGGAATGCCGACGTCCGCCACTGTGCAGGGCGATTTCGTTTCGGTGCCGGACCTGAACGGCCGACTCGTGATTCTCGATAAGACCAACGTCATTATCGCCGTGCTGGGTCACAACCCTGATTCCTCGAAAGGAACGAACTTCGGCATCAAGCAGGAAGACTGGATCGAAGGCATCTTCAGCGGGACTCACGGTTCGTACTGGGACAAGGACGGAAACCTGTACGTGCAGGATTGGAACGTGTCCGGACGAATTATGAAGCTGGTGAAGGTGAAGAGTTAGCAGTTCGGCGCGCTATTGGTCTAGTGCCTCCGCTTCAGACGCGCTTAGCAGGCCGTCGTGGTCGCGGTCCAGCTGGTCGAAGATTTCGCGAGGGCCGAGGAATTCGCGGATCGATACGTCGCGGTCCTGGTTGCGATCCATTCGACGAAACCAATCCGGACCGCTAAGCCCCGACAGGCCAGGGAGAATGGCGTCCATCGATCGAGCTTCCATGCCCATGGTTTGCATCGTGTCGACTCGAAAAGATTGAGCCTGCCCCAGTCCAATGTTCAATGCGTAGGCGGTGCCCAGTTCAGATTCTGATAATCGCTGGTCGCCGTTCACGTCGTATTCCAGCAGCGCGTTAAAGCCTTCCAGAAGTTCTCGTTGGCTGAGTCGTCGATCGACGTTGGCGTCCAATAGTTTGAACAGTGTCTTGCCATCCTGCCGAATCGTGACTTCGATTTTGCTTTGAGTCGCGATGGCGTCGCGTTCGATAAACATTTTCAGTTCGTCGCGAAACAGCATTTCATCGCCGTTAAGATCGACATCAGCGTATTGAGCCGTCATTTGGTTTTGAGCCAATTGCTGCTGAATGGTGGAGAACTCGTCTTCCGTGACATAGCCGTTTTTGTCGCCGTCCGCGACGGAGAAGCGTTGCAAAATAAAGCTGGTCAGAAAGCTGCGGGTCGTCGCGCTACCGCCTCGAGCGCGCACGTCGATTTGCATTTCGTCGACGATGAGCTTCACGCGACCCTTGCGCCGTGGTTCTGCTGTAGCAGTGCAGAAGGCGGTGGCGTGTTCTGAGATTTCGAATTTCAAATCGCTGCGATTAGGACGATCGGATAACAGAATATTCGCCGTCAAATGAAAGGGTGGAGCCTTCAACAGCGCCCGGCATTCTTCGACAGAAAGTTTGCTGTCTTTATCGAGATCGTAAGCAGCTACCATGTCCGGTGGCAGCCGCAGGTTCGCGACGGGCAATGATTGTGAATCCCCGTAACGGTTGGCGAGCTGGTCTGCGGTGCGTGCGATCGACGCTGTGTCGCTGAGCTGCACGAACGGCAGGTTTGCCACGTCCGGCGTAACGGCGGCCTGTTGGTTTCGAGGATCGCGAAACGGCATCAACTCAGACGCGCTGAAGGTCTGGTCGTCGTCGAGGTCTCGAAACCGCATCGAGAACGTGCCGTCGGCCAGCTCTTCCCGCGACACGTTGCCGTCTCCGTCCTGATCGATCAAAGAAGCCAGCCGGACGGCTTCCGAAGCCTGAATTGCGGCCGCCGTAACGTCAAAGCTTTTGCTCAGTTCGCCAGCCAGCCATGTCGTAAAGCGGTCCACGGAAACGCTGGTCGCATTTTTGTCGCCGGCGGATTGTTGCAGACACCGTTGAGCGGTTCGCGCTTTTGTTTGCTGCAGTAGTCGAGCGGGAATGAGTTCCAGTTCGGCCAGCGAGAGTTCTCCGTTTCGGTCAATGTCCGTTTTGCTGGCAAGGAACTTCGTGACCCACAGGCGGTAGGCTTCGCCGTCGACCGAAATCCGCAGCTCAGCAAACACGGGGCCTTCCGGGGCGAGAATCACCATCGCGGCTTTATCGGCGGTGACGTCTTGAACCTGTCCGAATACGGATGCAGAAAACGACATCACCGCCAGCAACGTCCAGGGCGTCAGGTTTCGCGAAAGAAATCTCATGGGCCGAAGTCACAAAAGGAAAAGTTGCCCGACGGGTTTCATACGGGATAATCAGTATACCAAACGGGTAATCGAATCGAGGATTTGTCCGACAACCACCGTTCTCGCAAGTTATTGTGGGAGTGGACGATCGGGCGACGCAAGCTCGGGTGAGGGCAGGGTGAGTAAGTGTGGTCGTCGCCGAATGCCGGCTGCCGCTTCAATATTGCATCGTTTTTTCGACCTCCCCCTACGCTGCACGTGGGGTAAGGTACAGGTGATGGGGCGGCTTTCCACAACCGTGCCTCGTTCAGGATTTCTTTGCGATTCCAGCCGAAACTGTCTATTCTCAGCACTTCTGAACGCTGCAGGGCAAACAACCTGAAACACAGCTTAAAACCAAATGCGGCCCAACCGCGTGAGAGTGAATGAATATGCGTCTGTTGAGACCCGGAATGGTCCGGCATTTGTCTGGAAAAGTCGCGGCCTGCGGCATCCTGCTGCTAATCATCGTTGGCAGCACCGTTTGCGCCGATGAACCTCATGCGGAATTCATCGACAAACTGCGGCAACGCAAGTACTTCGACACCGCTCTGGAGTACATCGAGCAACTGCAACAGCGTTCTGACCTGCCGCAGGATTTTGCGAATACGCTGGAACTGGAACGCGGCATTACGTACCGCGAAATGGGCTCGTCGCTGCGAGTTCCCGAAGACCGCGAGCAGGCTCAGGGACAAGCGGAACGGTCGTTGAAGAAGTTCACCAGCGAACATCCACAACACCCGCGAGCAGCGTATGCCAACTTCGAGCTGGGCCAACTGCTGCTGGACCGAGCTCGCACTTTACTGTGGGACGCTGATGCCCCGTCGAATGCTGATCGTCGTGCTGAAATCCAAACGCAGGCCCGAGCGTTGATTGATCAGGCTCAGGCGATCTACCAAAAATCGCACGACCAGTATGACGCTCAACAAAAAGCGTTCCCCAGCTTCATCGACAAAACCGAAGACCCGGAACAGTTCGAAGCGCGGCAGGACGTTTTTTACAAGTACCTGAAAGCCGCCTTTAACCTGGCTCGATGCACCTACGAACGCGGTCAGACGTTTGAAAAGGGGACGAAGGAACGCACTGAAACGCTGATCAAGGCGTCCGAAGAATTCGAAGCGATTTCGTCGGCGTGGCGCAGCTTCCCGGTTGGGCGGCACGCCTACCTGATGATGGGTAAGTGCTTTCAGGAACAGGACGACATTAGTCGCGCTTTGGGGCTGTACAACACAATCATTAACGATGATTCGCAACATCCGGCGATGCTGCAGTTGAAGTCATATGCGCTGCAGTTTCGGTTGATCTGCCTGAACCACGAAAAGCGCAGCGACTATCAGCTTGTGATCAACGAAGCGACTCGCTGGTTAAACGACAAAATCAACCGCTCCCGTCTTTACACTGAACAGGGCCTCGGAATTCTGTGGGAGAAGGCTCGCGCGGAAGAACAGCTTTCGAAGGACCGAACGCTGGACGCCAAACAGCAGACAGCACTCAAGCGACAGACAATCGCGGATGCCAATACGGTCGCCAAGTTTCCCAGTCCGTATCGCGAACCGGCCGTCGCGATGGCTCGCCGCATCAACGCCAGCCTTGGCGAAAAGGATGCGGAGCCCAAAGACTTCGACACCGCCTTCGAACGCGGCAGCGGGTTGATCACGCAAAAAGCGGATCTCGACCAGGCCGTGAAGGACGCCAAATCTGGCGACGAACGTCAGAAAGCCATTCAGGCTCGCGACGCCCACATGAACGAAATTTCGCGCATGTTTGAACTCGCACTTTCCATGCGAGACGAAGACAGCGATCCCAAAGCGGTCGCTCAGGCACGCTACTTTTT
Organism: Fuerstiella marisgermanici; assembly: GCF_001983935.1. Taxonomy (GTDB): domain Bacteria; phylum Planctomycetota; class Planctomycetia; order Planctomycetales; family Planctomycetaceae; genus Fuerstiella; species Fuerstiella marisgermanici. Next base: position 6,525,051 of record NZ_CP017641.1, read on the forward strand.
GTCCTACGCCTACATGGTGCAGCGCAAAAACTATGAAGCCATTATTCTGTCGCGTTACTGCATGGACGCAGATCGACTTACTCACCCGGATTCTGCTCTTAACGCGACAGAAATCGCCATTCAGTCGGCCGTGCAGGCCTTCAACGACGCAGGCGACAATCAGGAGTTCGAACTCGATTTGCTGAAACAGATTTGCGAACAGATCGTATCGCAGTATCCGCAATCCGCTCGCGGCAACGAAGCTCGCATTCGTCTGGGCCAGGTCTATCGCGACCTGAAGCAACCCCTTAAAGCGGCGGAAACATATTTGACCGTGCCGGAAAATTCGTCCGACTATGCGTCCTCCCGATTGCAGGCCGGCCAGTCTTACTGGTTGGCGTGGCTGACCAATTCGGCGGGCACCCTGTCTGCAGGCACATCAGGAGACGGTCAGGCGGAACACGACGAAGCGGCGGTCAGTAAGTGGAAAACCGACGCCACCAAGCTGCTGCAGGAAGGCTTAACGCTGGCTCGTCAAAAGCTGGGCGACAACGTTAAGCCCACGTCTGAAATGGCGGCGGCTGAAGTTTCGCTCGCGACCATCAACAACATGGACGGCAATTTCGATCAGACGATTCAGCGGCTAACGTCCGGCGGCGAAAATTCTGTCATCAGCCTGCTTCAGGTTCCAGAAGGCGAAAGCCGACCGGACAAAGGCGTTCAAAGCAGCGACTTCGCCGGGCAGGCGTACCGGCTTCTGCTTCGAGCCTACGTGGGCGTACAACAAATCGACAACGCTCTGGCGACGATGAATGGGCTGGAGGCAATTGGCGGCCAGGACACGACTGCCGTGTACACGCAGCTTGGCCAGGAGTTGCAGGCCGAACTCGAACGGCTGTCTGAAACCGGAGAAGCCGAACGGCTGGCTCAGGTGCGTTCGTCCTTCGAACAGTTCCTTGAAAAAGTTTACGCTCAGCGAGACCAGTCCGATTACAACTCGCTGCTGTGGATCGGCGAAACGTACTTTGGACTCGGTAAGGGCGTGAAAGAGGACACCGCCGCCGCCTCTGCCTACTTCCAGAAAGCGACTCAGGCCTATCAGGAAATTCTGCAGAACAACCTTGCTGCCGACGGTGCCATCACTGCCATCAAGCTGCGTCTGATTCGCTGCAAACGAGCTCAGGGAAATTACGAAGAAGCTGTCACGCTGGCTCAGGATGTGTTGACCGCCAGCCCTCTGTCGCTGGATGTGCAATTCGAAGCCGCGCACACGCTGGCCGACTGGGGAGCAGACCCGAACGGTCAGCCGGAGAAGCTGTTGACGTCGATCAAAGGCGTCGACAAAGTGATCTGGGGTTGGTCCGGAATCACCAGCAAGCTGCAGGCTCGACAAAGTTCTCCCGACTGGAAAGATCTCAAAGACCGCTTCCTGGAAGCTCGTCTGGAGTACATTCGCAGTCGATACCGTTACGCCAAAACGGGAGCCGCCGACGGCAGAAAGCAGCTGCAGTCGGGCCTCGCTGAGATCACGATTTTCGCTCAGGTCTTTCCTGATCTGGACGACGCATGGTTCGCAAAATTTGACCAGCTCTATCAGGACATCCAGGTGGATCTTGGTCAGGCCGCCGTCGCTTTGGAAAGGCCCAAACCCTTGGAGCTTCCGCCTCAGAATGTTGCTGCGAATTCAGAAGAACAGGAAGCCGATAATGCGGCCACGCCTCAGCCTGTGACACAATCGCCGCCGCCGTCAGAAGGCCCCGGTTGGCTGATGGGGACGCTGGCAATCGCTCTGGCCGCAGGCGGTGGATTTGCGTTTTACAAACTGATGAGCAAACCGCAAAAACGGCGACGAACTTTTGCACCAGCCGGCGGATCATTCACTCCTCCACCGGGAACAGGCAGCGATGCCACGGGCGGCGACGCGCCGGACTTCAGCAGCCTTGCCGGCAATAAAGCGGGAGCGGCCGTCGCCGCTCCACCACGGAAGAAAACGGCCAGCAAGGCGGCCGCGACACCCGGTACGGCTCGAAAAAAGCGAGTTCTCACGCCGGAAGAGATGGTGAAGTACAAAGCGGCAAAGGCAGCCAAAGCCAAAGCGGCAGCTCAGCAAGCCGCAGCAGGCGGTAAAAAAGTTGTGAAGAAGAAAGGTGTGCAGCGGCTGAGCACGTCGGCTGCTGGAACGTCGCCTCCCGTTGGAAATGACCCGCCCGTTCGAAAAGTCGTGAAGAAGAGAGTCAAGAAACGTCCGCCGCAACCGCCACCGAACGAGGGATGAGTTCGCCAGACGGTGCTGTTGTCTCAAACGTTTCTACTACCATTTCGTTCAGCTCTTGCCGGTTCCGAAAAGAAATCCAGTCGCATGAAAATACAACCACTTCACTTAACGGCCGTGGCGGCACTTTTGATCAGCCTGCCATCCGCAAACGCTGTCGATTCCGCCACACGACGCAGCGACAACGTGACGTTACGCGGCAAGTTCACCACGATGGATCCGACGAAGATTGTGATTGAACGCTCCAATGGCGGAGACGTGACGGTCGCGGTTTCAAATCTGAAAGTCGTCCGGTTCGACGGCGAACCGCTTAATCTGAACCAGGCTCGCAGCAACGAACGCAGTGGCGGTCTGGAAAAAGCGTTAAGCATCATTCAGGAAGTCAGCCGCAGCGGCGTTTCTGACAAACGACTGAAAACAGAATTGCAGTTCCTGACGGCTCGCATCATGGGCAAGCAGGCATTGGCGGACCCCACGAAAGCTGCCGCCGCGCAAGAGGTCTTGCAGAAGTTCCGCACCGAGAACAAGACGAACTTTCGCTATCTTGAAGCCACTCTGCTGCTCGCGTCCGTGCAAAGTGCGGCGGGGGCCGTTGACGAAGCGAAGACTCTGCTGCAGGAAGTTCAGCAGGCACCGGTCACCGGCTACCAGCTTCAGGCCGGCGTCGATCTCGGTCGACTGTTGCTGCAGGCCGGCGATGCAGCGGGCGCACAAGCCGCCTTCGATTCCGTGATTCAAAAAAGTCAGGGCGACGAATCAGCCGCTGGAGCTCTTTACGACAGCATGCTCGGCAAAGCCGCGTGCCTGCAACTGCAAAACAGCGTCGACGAAGCCATCGCCATTCTGGAAGACGTGATCAGCAAATCTCCCGCGTCAGAAACTCGTACATTGGCCGAAGCGTGGGTCCGCAAAGGCGACTGTTTGCGTCAGAAGAATGAGACGAAAGCGGCACTCATGGCATACCTGCACGTTGATGTCCTGTATCCGGGCGAACCCGCTCAGCATGCTGAAGCTCTGGCTCGCCTGACCGAATTGTGGGGTCCCACCGGCCACGAAGACCGCGCTATCGAAGCGTCCGCTCGCCTGACCGAACGTTACCCCAACAGCCCATGGGCCAAAAAGGGCGGGGCAGGCGGCTAGGTGTCAGACAATTAAACCGCTGACGGAAACTGATTTTCGGAGTAACGCACATTCTGACCTGATCGATCGGATGTCGTTTCAGGTGCGAAACCTAAACAGGACTTCCAGAGCGAAGAACCGGTTCAACCGTCGTTCCCCGATTTCACGCTCATGTTGCATATGGGTTGAAGTCTGTGCTGTTTGCCAAACCGCCTCAAACTGCAGGAATGTTCGAAAAAGCGAGGGTTTAGGTAGCAATCACACTAAAACTTCGGTTCCGCCACGGTAGCGCGGGTAAATTGGATGACGCGGCTAAACTGAGTAGCTACATTTCGCGGATCGGTGTTCGAGCGGAATCGGTTGAGGCTACGGCCTTTCAGGCATTCGGAGAAGATACAACATGCTGAGCCTTATGGAACGAGTATCACGGCAGCGGTCCCTGAAAAGCTGGGGCGTATTGATGCTGGCAACAATTTTTGCCCTGCTGGTGATCCCGCTGTCGGGCCTTTCCGTGAGCGCGGTCGCTCAGGACGCCGCACCTGCGGCCGATGCTGCTCCGGCTGGTGACGCGGGCGGAGGCGAAGCCACGTCCAACGTGCAAAGCCGCAACTTCTTGAGCTGGATGATCGACGCTCTGGGCGTGTTCTGGATGCTGATCTTCGCGGCCCTGTCATTCGTGATGGTCGCACTCATCATGATGAACCTGCTGCAGGTACGACGCGACGTTTTGCTACCGAATGACTTTGTGGAAGAGTTTGAACAGAAACTTAACGGCAAGGATTTTCAGGGCGCGTACGAAATTGCTCGCAATGACGATTCGTTTGTTGCCCGAGTTCTCGCGTCCGGCATGGGGCGTTTAAGTCGAGGCTACCCGGAAGCTGTCGAAGGCATGCAGGAAGCGGGCGAAGACGAAAACATGGCTCTGGAACATCGTCTCAGCTATCTGGCGTTGATCGGCACGGTCGCTCCAATGCTGGGTCTGATGGGAACTGTTCAGGGGATGATCGCATCATTCGACAAGATCGCGTCGAGTGCCGTTTCACCCAAGCCCAGCGAATTGGCCGAAGGGATTTCAACTGCCCTGTTTACCACGCTGATTGGTCTGGGTATTGCCGTTCCGGCGATGATCTTCTACAGCATTTTGAAAAATCGTATTCAGCGGCTGGTGCTGGAAATCGGAATGGTGAGCGAAGGTTTGATGAGTCGCTTTGCGGCCGTTGGCAAGCAGGGCCAGAAACCTCCGGCCGCTTCGTAGTGTCGGTATTGCTGCTGGCAATTTCCGGTTCGGAATTGCGGCGGTAACGTATCCAGAGACTCAACTATGTGATGGCCTTCCCAGGCCGTCGCGAGGAATTCGACAGTTTCGACAGGCTATTGCTCGGGCAAATCCGTGACCGCCTTTTGAACGTCAAATTATTCTACGCACTCATTCGATTCACAGGCGACTTCATGAAGATCAAGTCATCAGGCTCCAGCCCTCCCGATGTCGACATGACGCCTATGATCGACATCGTGTTCCAGTTGATTGCCTTCTTTATGGTGATCACCAACTTCGAACAGCAGCAGGCCGACGAACGAGTTACTTTGCCGAAAGATCAACTGGCCAAGCCCCCGGAAGTCAAACGCGAAAACACGTTCACAATCAACCTTGGCTTCGACAGAGACAAAGAGGGCGAGATCACTAACACGACGCCGTTTATTTTCTTCGCTGGGGAAAAGTTCGAAGTCGAAGCCAGCGCCACGAAGCTGCGACAGGAATCTCAGTTCTACCAAACCATCGGCACGCCTTTGGAAGATGTCACGGTGGAAATTCGAGCCGACGCAGATGTGTCGTCCGGCTTGGTGCAAAAGCTGATTCAGATGTGTCAGGAGCAGGAAATTGGCTTTCAGCGATTCGCGTTGAAGGCCACTCAAAAATCGTAGGCTTGTCCGGAACTTTATTCAGGACTGTTCGTTGGTAACGCCATGAAGATTCGAAACCGCAGCGGCGAAGGCGAGAAAATTGAAACGCAAATGGCGCCGATGATCGACGTCGTGTTTCAGTTGCTGATCTTCTTCATGCTGACACTCAAAATTGTCGAACCTGAAGGCAACTTCGACATCAACATGCCGCTGGGCAAGCCACAGCAGTCGACTGTTACAGATGCTGACCTGCCGCCGCTGAAAGTGCGGCTGATTGCTGGTGCCGACGGGCAGCTTGCTGATCTTCAATTCAATCAGCAGAGCCTTGGGCAGGGGCCAGCCGCCTTCGCTTTACTTAACGATCAGGTTTTGAAGGCCGTGAATTCGCTGAAGGCCGCTGGTCCTGAAAATCTGGACAAGCAGGAAGTCGAAATCGATCCGGACTTCAACCTAGATTACCGTCACATCATTTCGGCCATCAGCAACTGTTCTGGCAAAATGGTGGACGGCAAGATGATCCGGTACATCAGCCGCATTAAGTTCGCACCGATTCGTGAGCAGAACTGAGCCCACCAGCCCCTGAGTTTGCCTGCATTCGCCCGAACAGCCTGCGGGCTCTGCAAAGTCACTGACTGACCCGTTTTCTGCAACTTCCCTGATCCACGACCGGCTTAAGGCCGACACATAGAAGTCGGCAAGGGTAGCGTTTCTGAAGCTAGGACCGCGATTACGCCGTCGTTTTCGTGAGTCCGGTAAGTGAAAATGGGCGAAAATCGGACAAAACCGTGGTTGAGATTAGCGGGGAATGTCGATATGCTCCCGCGTTCGTCGAAGCCTGACATTCGCTGATTTCCGCCGTCAGGGGCGAATAACTACCGGAATTTCCGCCTGTCAGGCGATTGTAAGCACTGGAGTCTTAGTTGTGTCGATCGATAAATCGCTGAAAAAGCCGAGCGGCGTAGTCCGAGCCCGCAATGTCCTGAAACGCGGTGAGCGCATTGCTGTGCTGAAAGAACAGGACCGCTGGGACGATGGTCAAAGCCCTGTGGGGCTGCCTAAAGTCCGCATCAAGAAGGTGGTCGCTGGTAAGAAAAAGAAGAAGAAGAAGGACGACGAAGAAGAAGATACCAAATGAAAATTGGTGTCGTTCGTCCGGCAATCCACAGCCCGAGCGTACCGCTTGGGCTTTTTTTATGCGCGGGTGAGATGGCGTGGCTTACCGCGGGCCGCACACCGATATGTCGCGGCTGACTCGGATCAGCCATCAAAGTTGCCTTCCGGCTCGCTGATCGTCGCAAACCGTTGTCCGTCAACCGCAGGGTAATATGATGTCGGCATAACTGAATTCGCTGTCACAATCTGTGACAGGCAGGCGTCCATAGTTAACCGCTGAGCAGCCAATATGCTATTCGACGACTTCAAGCTGGAAATGTTTCTGCGGCCGCTGGCAGCATGTGTTCTGGGCGCGGTTATCGGGTGGAACCGGGAATTGAAGAAGCATCCTGCCGGGCTAAGAACTCAGATCCTTGTGGCGCTGGGATCCTGCAGCTTTACGCTGTCGGCTCTGGAGCTGACAAGCGTCATGCACGAACAATACCTTCAGGAAAACTCAGATCCTGTCCGAGTAATCGCAGGAATCGTCGGCGGGATCGGCTTTCTGGGAGCCGGATCGATCATCCAATCCGGGGGCGATGTGCGCGGTGTCACCACGGCGGCGACCGTGTGGGTGACCGGAGCGATCGGTATCGCGTGTGGGATGGGAGCATACACGCTGGCGCTGGTGACGGCCGGGTTGACGGCTTTCGTCCTGATACCGCTGGGAAGACTGGAACAGAAGTATCTGCAGGATCAGTGAAGCTTCACAAGTGCTTTTCCCATCTTGTCGCCGTGGAAAAGATTGATAAACGCCTGCGGAGCGTTCTCAAGCCCCTCGGTCACCGTTTCTTCCCAGTGAATCTCCCCCGACTGGATCCAGTCGCTCATCTGTTTGGTGAACTCCGGCTGCTGGTCCATGTGATCGCGAACGATGAAGCCCTGCATGCGAATTCTCTTAGCGATAATCTTAAACAGGTTGCTCGGGCCGGGTTTGGGCTCCGCATCATTGTACGTTGAAATCATGCCGCAACACACGATGCGGCCAAAGTCGTTCATGTTGTCGATCGCACCCTCCAGATGATCACCGCCAACATTGTCAAAGTACAGGTCGATGCCATCAGGGCACAGTTCGCCCAGTTTTTCTGAGACGTCATCCACGTCGTGATAGTTGAACACGGCATCCACGCCCGCCGTGTTTTTTAGCCATTCAATCTTCTTTGCAGAACCGGCGCTGCCGACAACGCGACAACCTTTGTGCCTGGCGATCTGGCAGACGATCGAGCCGACTGCTCCGGACGCTGCGGAGACGAACACGTGATCGCCCGGCTGCAAATTACCAATCGTGTTCAGGCCGACCCAAGCGGTCATTCCTGTCATACCTAGGACGCCAAGATAGGCCTGAGGCGAGATCTTATCCGCGTCAATTTTCGTGGCGTCTGTTCCGTCCGAAAACCAGTACTCCCGCCAGCCCTGGTTGCCCAGCACACAGTCACCTTCCACGAAGTCCGGGTTCAACGACTGAACCACGCGACCCACGCAGCCGCCTTCCATTGGTTTGTTGAGTTCGAACGAAGGGACATAGCTTTCCGTGTCTCGCATCCGTCCGCGCATGTACGGATCGACCGAAATCCACTCATTGCGCACCAGAAAGCGTCCGTGGACCGGTTCCGGAATTTCGGTTTCGTGAACGGCGAAGTTGTCCGCCGTCGGGATGCCGTCTGGGCGAGACTTGAGATGCACTTCTCGGCCGGTTGTGGTGACGGTTGACATGGTGAAATCCTAACTCGGTTGCGGGTGATGAAAGGCTACAGCGAATCTTGTTGAACTGTGGCTGCGGATCAGGCATTTCGAACTACGACGCAGCCTTCCACGAGCCCGAATCGTCCACGGCAAAAAGGAAACTGCTCTAATGATCGTCCGGCGGTGCCGTCATTCACTTGTCGCTGCTGCCTGTTCGCGTTCTTCCGTGACAAAACGTTCGGCGGCGGTCTGCATGACTTCGTCAAAATCAATTCCCGCTCGACTACAGATGTGCATCACATCAGTCAGCACCCACGCCATGGCGGTCTTTGGCGGTTCTCCGCCTAGTCCTTCAGGTATCCATGTGTAGTGCCGTGAGCGGATGACATCGTCGACGTCATCCAGCCAGTGTTCGCGATCGACAGGCATTTGTCTTCTCCAATCAATATCGAAAGCGCCTACGTTCGAACCACTTCTTCCCGTAGCGCGCTGGCGGCTTCAGGTGGTTCCGTAGGCAGCTCAGCTTCATCGCCGGGCCATTCGAGCCCGTGACGTTCGTACCAGGCTTTGGGATCCTCAAACAGGCTCGCCACGATTTTGGGTAGCGTCTTCCGCAGCGTGTGCTGCGGCTGCCAACCAAGGCGTTTGCGAGCTCTGTCAATGTTTGCGGCGTAGTGGGCGTCGGCCATGTCGACCATCCACGGCTTAATAAACGGCTCATCACCGTCCGAAGCCAGCTTGTCTTTCACCCACGCTCCGACTTTCGCCACAACTTTGGGAATTCGGATCGCGGGCCAGGCGTCGCCATGGATCATTTCACCCAGTTCCTCCTGTAGCTGCCGATAGCTCATGACATCGGGCTCAGCCACCAGAAACAGTTCTTGCTGTTCCAGCCGACCAGCTCGTTGCACGACTTTCGAGAAGCAGTCTGCCAGATCGTCGAGGTGTACAAGCGCCTGGCCGGCAGTCGAATCGCCGGGAAAGACATAACTTTCCGTCTGCTTTTCGTAGATCCGACTGATTTGATGTGACAACGGGAGTGAGTGCCCCTGCTCGTCGTACACGCCCGCGATTCGCAGGATCACTGTGTTGATGTCTCGTGCTCGGTTCCGGATGACTTCTTCGGCGGCCAGTTTCGATTGAGGGTAGGGCCAGTTTGCGGCGACCGCGTCGTCTTCAGAAATTTCGTGGCCCTGAGTCTTCGGCTCCATCACTAACAGGCTACTGGAGAATACGAACTGCCGGACGTGAAAGTCCTGCAACCCGTCCAGCAGTCGCTTCGTGCCCTCGACTGTCAACTCGTCGTACATCGGGCTGGGCTCACCCGAAAAATCATAGTAAGCCGCCAGGTGAATGACGCTGTAGAGCGAGTCGCCGTGCCGTTGCTTGAGCTCCGCCAGCGCTGTTTGCACGTTGCCGGAACTAGTCAGGTCCATTGAGATCCAGTCAACGTCCGGTGACTTTACTTCCGGAATTTCCAGATCCAGCCCGACTAGTTTGTAGTCGTTTTTCAACGCCCGAATGACGTGCGAGCCGATCAGTCCGGCCGCACCTGTGATAGCAACCACAGGTTTTCCCGGGTGGTCAGGTTTTAAGGCAGGCATGAGAGTCCTTTCGGGGTGATGGTTGAGATTTTTGCGTGAGGGCCCGCGATTCTTTTCGGGCCACACCCGCCCACGCTGAAAGCCACGAAACTGAGAGCGATGAAAGTGATGAGATATTTCACACTGCTGCTTTCGTTCTTTCTGTAGGCGGGAATTATGTTGAGCGACTCGACCAGGCTTGCTGGCCGGTCACCGTTTCTTCCATTTCGTAAAGACGAGTCAGAAACTCACTAACGCGAGGTGCCGTGACTGAGTCTTTCATGGTTCGATAGAGAGCGGTGAGTGCGGAGTGAAACTGGATAACACTTTGGCGAATGTCATCGATCGACATGTCGGGCTTGAGTTCGGCATCCTGAACGGCTTGTTGAATGTCGTCGTTCGGGACGTATTGAATCCACACATTCAGCACGCCGTCGTCGCCTTCGTCACCGTACTCGCTTAAAGCGATCTGCCAATTGTTTTCGTGTTGCTTCAGCTGACTGACGATCGATTCGACGACCTCAGAAGAGGTACTTTCCTGAGCTTCATTCAAAGTATTGCGGACACGCTGATGGTACTTCCGGATTAGTTTCAGGATGTCTCCGAGCTGTTGATACGTCATCATGCTGTACTTTCCGCGTCAGGGTCTACTCAGTGTCGATGTCGTCCTTCACATCGCCGATTTCATCTCCGACTTCACCAACTGCATCACCGATGCCGTCGCCAACGTCGCGAATTTTGTCGCCCGTGGTAGGCTCTTCCTGGCAGCCAAGAACCACTGCAAACAGAGTCATCGCTGCAAACATCATTAGCTTCTTCATGATTCGTTTCTTTATCTATGTCTCTGGGTAGCCCAGTGGTTAAGGACTTTGCGGGAAGACCGGTTTCTGTCGCTTGATCAGATACCGGTGCAACCCGTTGTCAAACACATGCCTTCGCCGTAACGCCACCGAAGATCCAGTCGCGTCACTGAAGGTGTGTTCCGCCGATGGGCGGTGGAGCTTACGAGGGGACGCGGCGACCGGTGACCAGACTGATCACGGCCAGAATCAAAAACACAGCGATACAGATTTTGGCGATCGACATAGCTGTGCCAGACAGTACGCCGAAACCAAGTGCAGCGGCGATCAGTGCCAATACGAAAAAAGTGAGGGCCCATGAAAGCATGATTCGTTCTCCTGATTCGACGCCGCATTGGACGTCCGATTGGTGGACTGGAAATGTTGGACGAAAGTCTCAACACAATTCCTTCACTATGCACGATCCGTGCCAATCAGGATGGCCGCCATTCTTACCCGTCGTGCGCCTGTGAAAAACTGCTGTCGCGGGTATGACGCCGGTCGGCGAGAGGTCGAAGTGACTGCTGACCGACCGAGAAGAAGGCGAAAACTGGATCTATTGCAGCAAATAGACCTCCAATTGCACTCTATGACGCCTGTATCAACATTTCACGGCGACGCCACGACCGTCACAAATCGGTCGGAACTCTGAGCGTCCATCAACTGCTTCGGAATTCCAGAATCTCAGATCGATATCGCTCCCGACGGCTGTTTCACCGGGCCGGGCAGCTTGCAGCAGCTGACTCAGAAGGTCGACCGCCGGACCCAGGTAGTCAAGGTGCCCATGAATCAGACTCACATTCATCACGCCAGCATTCACGGCACAGTAAACGTCCCAGGCGGGTGTGGCGTTAAATTCAGTGACCATGTCATGAAGTGTTTGAGCACAGCGCAATGCGTCGTCTGTATTAATGAAGGCCATCAATGCACCGTGACCTGAGATCTTTATCCACGTACCGTTGTGGCGCGTGCAGTATTCACTCAGTTGTCGCAAGTGCGCTTCAAACATTCGTTCGGCGATCGCATCATCGTTCGTGCTAAGTAGCTCGCCAGACGGTCTTGCGCTGGTCTGCAGCAAAGAGACTGTCGTGACAGACGCCAGTTGAGTTTGGTCCAGCGACTGGCCGGGAAAGAGTTCGCGGAACAACGGCAGACCGAATGCTGCATTGGCGGAGAACGTGTTACCGGGCGGGTCGGATCGTTCGACGCGTACCACGACGTCGCGATCGAAATCGTTGTTGAGCGTCAGTCGTTGTCCGCCAGCAGGCAGCACGACTTGCTGTTGCCAGTCGGCGTCCTGTTTCAGCCGCAGGCTCAGATGGCGAGCATCAGTCAGCACCGTTGTGTCCGGGGCGTCGTCGCCCGGATTTCGCTGCTTGATGACACATGCAACGGTGTCGTCTTCGCGACGGTGTTGAGTGCCGCTCAGGATCCTGGATTCAATAGCGACGCCACTGTTACGCACGGTAAACGTCAGTGACTGTGCCAGTTGCGGACCGCGAATGCAGTAGATCCCCGCTGCCAGTGACAGCCCGACGTCCAGTGTTTCGCCCGGCTCAAGCTTGATCTGCGCGACAACATGTGGTGAATGGGCGGGCGACCCGATGCAGTATTTTCCTGTGTCGCTGCTGCGTACCTGTGGATGGGCGCGAAAGATCAGTTCCACGCCGTTAAGCAAATCCACGTCGAAGTCGGTGTTACACGCTTCGCAGAAATCGTGGTCCCGCACCATTCGCATAATATCATAGGTTTGAGCAGCCACGCGGCACGCGGGGCAGATCACGTCCCATGTCAGTTCCAGCAGGCCGCTTTTCGCCCCTCGCAGCAGGACGGCCATCGTTTGGTCGAACGGTTGGTTCAGTCGTCGAGCTAACTCCAGGGGTCGAATGTGGCCGACTTCTTGCGCCGGTGCGATGCGAACGAATTCTGTGATCAATCGCAGTGTCTCGCGGTCGACGTTCTGCGATTGGAGTTGCGCTGTGAGTTCTTTTAGGCGACTTTGCTGCTGGCGGCTGATTGCGGATTCGGCTTCAAAGGCATCACGCGTCGCATCAGCCCCGCGCGTATCGGAAAGAGTTGCGTCGATGCGCTGGTAGACTCGTGTTAGCGATCGCCGAGTTTCTACTCCCATTTTGTACCTGGCGAACTGCCGCCCAAACCACCCTCGCCCTTCGACTTCCAGGCTGTGGACAAGTCGTGTGCGGCCATCAACCGTGGGAAAGAATTCGACCACGCTGCTGAACCATTTTAGCGGCCCGCGTTCGAATTCCCGCAACACGCCCATGCGGCGTTGTTCGATCCATTCGAACGCATGTTCCCGCCACCTCATCGCCATGCCCGCGATCCGCACGTTGGCGAACCGCTGTGATTCACCGTTCGGGCCGATCGTCGTGGTGTAGCGAACTGCAGGCAGGCCGATGGCTCGATTCAGGCGTTCCGTGTTGGAAACGAAGGGCCAGAGTTCGGCAGGCGAAGAAGCCAGTTTCCATTCAAACCGAAACGTCTGCCGTTGGTCGCTGTCGCCGGAAGGCAGCGCCGGATGCACGACGATACTGGTGGCTTCACCTCGTTGCAGGCGTTGCAAATCGGCCAGCAGTTCTGCTGCTGAGGGGTAGCGGAGATCGGGACGTTTTTGCAGGCAACGGGCCACCACCTGGCTGATACCTTCGCTGATGTCTGAGTGGAGCGAACGCGTGTCTGGTGGGACTTCGTGGCGATGCAGTTCTGCCAGCTTCAACATGTCGTCTGACGGAAACGGGGGCCGCCCTGTCAGCATGGCAAACAACGTGGCTCCCAGTGAATACACGTCAGACCGCACGTCAAGCTGGTCACGATTCGAAAACTGTTCCGGCGACATGTACAGCGGCGTGCCCAGCATGGTGTTGGCTCGTGTCAACGCCATCGATTGTGTTTGCTGAGTGTGCCGAGCGAGGCCGAAGTCGGTGAGCTTCACGACGAACTGGTCGTCGCTGGCAGAATCGGCCGAGTTTTCGTTGCCGCCGAGCAATATGTTATCGGGCTTGATGTCGCGGTGAATGATTTTCAGCTCGCTGATATCCACCAGCGCCTGAGCCACATCGGCCGCTATGTTCAGCGCCGTTTTTTCGGTTAGACGCTTTCGTTTTTTCAGGAGCGCCGCGACGGATTGACCGGTCACGAGTTCGGCAACAAGAAATGGCCAGTCGCCATCGATCCGGACGTCCCGCAGCCTGGTGATGAACGGACTATTCGCTTCCGCCAGTAACCTCGCTTCTTTTTCGAACCGCAAGATAGCATCGTGTTGCCGCGCGAAGCTGGCGTCCAGAACTTTCACCGCGACCAGTTCGCCGGTTTCTGTATTTCGCGATTTGTAAACGGAACCCATCGCTCCGGCACCGAGGCGTTCCAGAAGCTGGTACTGCTGTAGCATCCGGCCACTTAAAAGGTCGTCGGCCCTTGATCCTTCCAGCATGTCTCGCAGTCGCTGGACCCCGGCCGCTTCCGGCACACCGCCCGTATCGTGAAACGGCGGCGTCATGTCGAAGCTGTCGGTGTCAGCGCTGGGACTCGATGACTTCATGATGCACGGAAAGGGCAGGGGGGAGTGGATCAAGGCCAGAGAAAAAGAGTCGTGCGATGCCGGTGCCGTCCAAATTAGGGCCAAATTCGGCCGCTCCGACACGCACGACTCGGATTCTACTACGTTTGTCATGGAGAAGTGTTGTCGCTTTGCTTTACAATTCTTCAGATTGCCGTCGGATCCGCCGTCTCAAGAAGCGGACGTCAACTGAAAGGCGCCCCGCGTTGAACACTCCTGCAAAACGACTTAGCGACATCGACACCAACTGGACTGAGCTGGGTCTGGCGCGCGGATCGAAAGCCGAAACTCCGGAATCTGTGGAAGCCAGAAAAGCGCTGCTGCATCGTTACGCCGAACCGGTCTACCAGTATCTGCTCGGCTGCGTCAAAGACGAAAATGTGGCCGATGACCTCGCCCAGGATTTTGCGGTACGTTTTCTGGCCGGTCGCTTTGAAAGCGCGGATCGGGATCGCGGACGGTTTCGTGACTTCCTGAAACGATCGTTGAGTAACCTGGCGACGGACTACTTTCGCCGAAAGTCGGCCGAACGAAAATCGCTTCAGGAATTCTCTTCCCAACCCGCCAAAACCAGCGACGTTGCTCCCGGCTTTGACGACATGTGGCGTGAGGAAGTGCTGAAGCGAGCATGGGAATCACTGCGATTGTTACAGGATTCGTCCGCCTCGCCCGTGTATTCCGTCCTGCGTTACCGGGCTGAGTTTCCAGACGCGTCTGCCGCAGACATGGCGTCGGCGTTCAGCGAGCTTCTGAACCGCGATGGACTCACAGAAGACTGGGTTCGTCAAACACTACATCGGGCACGAAAGAAGTTCGGCAAGCTGCTTCGCGAAGAAGTCGCACGCACAGTCGGCAGCACCGAATCCGCCGCAATCGATGATGAGCTACGAGAACTTGGCCTGCACGTCTACTGCGACTGACCGTCTGTGCAAGTACGGTTATTGTGCGAGCTGCGATCTATGGGCAATTCGAAAATACGCACTGTCGCGTCGGTGCGAACCCTGGCAGAGGTCTTGGTATGACGCTCCAGCTGGGCTTCAGTCTTCCGCAGCGTACCTCACCTGGGCTCGTCCCACCAACAGTGGATCCACTGAACCTATCGTGTCGAGGTTCTTGTTGTCGTATGGCAGGCTGTGCAGCACATAACGCAACGCGTTTAGACGAGCTCGCTTCTTGCAGTCTGATTTCACGACGGTCCATGGAGCCTCAACACTGTCGGTATACTGAAACATGGCCTCCTTGGCTTTGGTGTATTCGTCCCACATGTCCAGTGATGCCAGGTCGATCGGCGACAGTTTCCACTGCTTTAACGGATGCCGTTCACGTTCTTTAAATCGCCGTCGCTGTTCTTTCCGGCTGACGGAAAACCAGAACTTCGTCAGGTGAATGCCGCTGCGAACCAGATTACGTTCGAACTCAGGCACTTGACGCATGAATTCGTTGTACTCTTCCTGGTCACAAAACCCCATAACCCGTTCCACGCCCGCGCGGTTATACCATGACCGATCGAACAGAATAATTTCGCCGCGCGTCGGAAGGTGCTCTACATAACGCTGAAAGTACCATTGTCCCTGCTCGGTGACCGTCGGTTTTTCCAGAGCGACAACGCGGGCACCACGAGGATTCAGGTGTTCCATAAATCGCTTGATGGTGCCTCCTTTGCCTGCTGCATCGCGGCCCTCAAAAAGAATGACAACTCGTTCGCCCGTCTTTTTCACCCATTGTTGCAGCTTCAATAATTCGACCTGCAGTTTGTATTTTTGCTTCTCATAGGCTTTGCGAGTCATCAGGTTGCGATAGGGATACCCCCCGCTGCGCCAGCTTGCTGACAGCATATCATCCGGAGCCGGGCCAGCTTCGTTAACTGGAACTTCATTCTGCCCCAACAATGCGTTTCGCAACACGGCCGCGTCATCGGAAGATGTACCTTCCATCACTGCGTGCAGCACCTTTGCCAGCGTATTCACATCATGCGGCGGAACACCACTGATGATATCTTTGACAGCCGTAATCTTTGCTTCCTGAGCGGCCAGGATCGATTCCGAAACCGTAAACCGTTCGATGCCGGCCGGAGTGACCGACGGAGATGTGTCGCCCTGGCTGGCTTTTCGAGGAGATGCCTGACCGTTGGCCTTCGCCTTGCTGCGAGGAGATCGCTTCTTGCTTTTTGGCTTTCCGGTGCCTTTAGATTCGGTTTCTGATTTGTTGTTGCTCATGATAGATAGCTTCGCGGAACGGCTTTGAGCTTGCGATTGAACGGTCAGGCCATTGTGCCGTCGGTGGAAGCGAGGCACAACATGCTGTTCAGCGCCCGCCGCCGTTTCCTGAATGAATGCGGGACCTCACCTTCCGGAGGACTGAGAAATGTGCGAATAGGCACAGGTTGCACCGGGCGGTGACACTCGACTGGTCGATCTATGGCCGCTGTTGGTGTTTGTGCCGTCGTGGAAACAGCATGTTCGCCGATGCCTGTTCCGTGCCCATTGCACGAGGCCGTATGTGACGTACGCTTCGACACGCTGGTTCGTGGTTACGAACGCGATATCTGCGACACTCTGCGATATCGCGGCAGGCGTTCTCGTATCGGCAAACAATTACCGAGCCGCTTGCTTTTAAATGTCCGCCCTCGTCGTTCCTCGTCGGTGGCGTGCGTTGTCGATAAAACCAATGGGTTCGTTTGAAGGTAACGGATCGAAATGATGCTCGTGATGATTAAAGCATGGATTTCAACGATTTGCATATTGGGGGTAGCGATGTCAATCGTGGTCGCCTTACGTCGTTATCACGATTCAACGGCCTTGACCGTTTTGCTCACTGTTTTCTCAATCGTGTTTTCCAACATGGTCGGTGAACGGCTATTCCGATTCTTCAATCATCAGGCGATCGAACGGGACGCAAAACGCGATTAAGTGTGACGCAGTTCACGTCGCCTTTGCTGGCCATTCATTTGCGCAATCGATTGAATCTGCTTCTGTCCCGCCGCAGGGCGTCATCTTGCGGCTTGTTCAAGCGGCCGGGCTTCATGGCCGCCGGAGTGCCTCAAAACTGCGATTCCGCTGACACTTTAGTGGCGGAAGGAGTGTGTGGACGTCGATCCTGTCGGTTGTCAGACTCCTTGAACGAGTTTTGTGTGGGCCAGTTCTGCTTGTTTTTCAACAGCGACATTGCGCCCCGTTTTCATTCGCCGGCCGCAACAGTCAGCAAGGCACACGCGGCCAACCAGACACAAAGGGCCAACGATGTCTTGGGGAAAATCGGATCAGGATCGCATTCAACACACTCTGGACTACATAAAGCGAGTGTCCGCGACCAATCACCAGTTGCTGATTGACTACGTGAATGGCAATTCGGTCTTCAGCGCAGCGACAATCAGTAAGGCTTTATCGCTAAAGCTGTCTCGCTTCGGTCGCGGTGGAACCACTCAGTCACAGCGACATGCGATTCGAGGATGTATTCTGACTCGCTTGGCCGCCGAATCGCCTGCGTCGACGGCTGTCGCGACAGCGTGGAAGAACACGTACAAGACGCAGACGGAAGACGCTCTTAAAATGCAGATCGCGCGGTATCTGGGCCAGCTTCGGGGGGCGACTGCATTGCCCAAGAGCAAGCCAAAGTCGCCATCCGGTCCAGCGGCATACGGGTTGTCAGCCGAGAGTCTTCAGGCAATCAAGGGCGGATTGTCGGCACCGAAGGCTGTTTCTTCTTCGACATCAGCGACCGACGCCGGCCCGCCTCCTGCGCCGACTGCGGCGTTGGCGGCAAAGAAGACGTACTTTGAAAAGTTATCGCGTTCGAACATCGTGCTGTCCGGTCACGGTTCGTGGCCAGCACCCTTTCGGAAGGTCCGCCTGAAGCCTCAACAAAAACTGTGCTGTTACTGCAGACAGTTCTATCCGTTAGGCAACGATGTTGGGCAGCTGATCGACAGTCGTCAGTTTCCAGTGCCGGAAGAAGAGTTTCCCGGAGGCAGCGAAGTCTGCGACTACATGTTGCACAATAAGGATACGCTAAAGCTGCTCAACCACTCGGTCGGCGACGCGAAGTTCATCACGGTGACAACGGATACTCCGATCAGCACCTTCATTAACAATCCGGCATACGTAGACGCCACGTTTCACTTTGCGGCCTGCCGAGTTGTGTCAAAAGGGAACAAGCTGGGCTGTCCCGTTCACCGCGTTTGGGAACCGTACGTTCAGGGGCAACCATTGCCGTGCGTGCTGCGGTAGAGCGTTCGAGGCGGAGGGGGTGGCATAGCGCCGACGCCCCTGCCGGTTTCTCTCGACGAATCCGGGAAGACTCACATCGCGCTCGCGACTCTACAGCGTTTCACGCTGACTTGTGGCCGCGGAAATGGGTTTGGGTCCTACGTGGGCCGGTTCCCACGAGCCAGAACCGTCCACAACAAAACGTAAATTGCTCTAGACATGCGCACGTGCCGTTCATTGCCCCGCACTTTTGAAGGGCGGGCGGTTCTCAGCTACAGGTGCGCTTCAGGTTGAAGAGCAGTCTGCATGTTGGGGTGGAGTACCACGCCCGCACGATCCTTCACGAGCGGCCAACGCTTAAAGCAACGTTTCGATGTGAAATTTCCTCTTCCCACCGCCTGCGCTCAAAGTGTTGAGACCTCAGGCGGTTCGCGGGTAGGTTGGAGTTGCCGCCCGGACTCACCCCTGCAGCACCATAGCCATGCGGATGGGGTCGGCCATCCATTCGTCCAGCAGCGTTGGGTCGAGTAGCGAGTCGCCCGATGACACGGGAACTTGTTTCGCAGACTTTCTGGCGGAAGCCGTTGCGTCAGGAGACTCAGACGATGGCTCTTCAGGGCTAAACGTCGCAGACTTGTCGCTGGCCAGTTCTTCAGTCGTCGTCTTCGATTCCGTGTTGCCTTCAACGATGGACGTCATCGTGATCAGCTGCGAGTCCGAAAGCGATTCGACAACGGCAAACTTCGCTTCAGAATCGTCGTTCACCGCGCCGACAGAGAAGTCGACGGGAATGCTCCACAGGCCCGAAGTGAATAGATTCGAGTCGGCTTCAATCGCTTTCACCCACACTCGATAGTTGCCGTTTTCCAAGGCGTTGTCCGGCGTAAACGAGGTTTCTGTGACGAAGTCGTTTCGAATCGTAACCAGCAACGTGTCCAGATTCTGAACGTGCAGCACGTAGCGACCCGCACCGGTCACTGGCAACCATGAGATCGTTGGCGGGTTGTTGCTCGACTGTCCAACCGGAGCGGTCACAGTGGTTCGAATACCGGTCTCGCCCGGCAGACTCCAGCCGCGGTTACCGACGGAATCAGAACTGCGAATCCACCAGCGAATCGGGCCACTGGCCAGATCTGTTGGAGGCGTGTACGACGTCCCTTGAATGTCGTCGACAACGATGTCGCCAGCCAGAGTGCGGATGAAGATTTCGTACCCAGGAGCTTCCGGAATCGCAGCCCATTGGAATTCCGGTCGCGGGTTAAATGTGGGAGTCAACGGGCTGACCAACGTGGGACGAATTTCGAACGTGTTGTCATTCGACCATGGACCGGCCGATCCGTTCGCATTGAAGGCTCGAACCCAGTACCGATAAAACCCAGCCTCCAGGTCGACGGGCGGCATGTACGACGTCTCTGTCGTCATCGTGTCGTTCAGAAACAGTCGGGTCTCAGCAGGGGACCGGCGCGTAAACCACACTTCGTAACGAACTGCATCGGTCACTGGCTGCCATGTTAATTCTGGTTGAAGCTCGTCCGGGAAACGCGGCACGGCGTCAAGGACCGGAACACCAACGGTATCGTTGTCATTGATAGTGACCGTCGTCTGCCCGGTTGTGACGACTGCTCCCGTGACTGCGGACAAACTGACCGTAAACGTTTCCACCGCTTCACTGTGACCGTCGTCGAATGTGGCGATCACGACTGTTTGGGTCAGCGACGCACCGGGTTCGAACGTGAGTGTTTGCCCTACCAAGGGTTCGAAGTCGCTACCGCTGATTGCTGTATTGCTGGCTGCCGAAACCGTCAGCGTGACCGTCGCTGATGGAGCGCGGTCCAGCGTCACGGTGATGATGGCGTCCTGTCCTTCGACGACCGGCGAATTGCTGCTGATAGAAACCTGGGTGCCGTCCGTCGCATTGGCGTCGAACTCGACTGCACCGATGTCGTAGGCGGTGCCCAGAGGCCGATCGATCCCTTTTTGGTCAGTGAAGACTGCCTGAACGGCGAGATTCGCCCCGGCATCGATGGCGATACTTCCCTGAATCAATTCATGGTATGCCGTCGGACCAGACGTATTCAAAGTCGTGTTTAGAATGGTATTGATGTCGCGGGTACCGGAGTCGCTGATTCCGACGATGTTGCCCGACGACCCGTCGACAAGTCCTCCGTTTGTGGCTGCGTTTCCAATCAGATTGTTGATGCTGGTCGAAAGATCCACGCTACCCGTCACATCGTCGGCCGCGCTGCCGGATGTATTGCCCGCGACAAGTGCGTTCCGCAGATCTGTAGATCCGCCGCTGACTGTGAAGATGCCGCCGCCACTGGCATCGACCGCAGCGGTGTTTAGGGTTACGGTGGAGTTCAGCACGGCCAGTCGACCGGTCGCCGAATTCCACAGTCCACCGCCTTCATTGGCTGCAAAGTTTCCGCTGACCGTGGTGTTTAATAGCACGCCGGTACCAGCTCCGGTGATGTGCAGTGCTCCCCCGTTGCCGGGTGCCGCTTCGGCTCGGTTGTCGGTCAGTGACGAGTTAGTCACGGTCGTACGTCCGGCGTTGTCTTCGATTGCTCCACCGGCGCGAGACGCCGTGTTGCCGGAAATTGCCGCTGAGAACACCGTCACGACTCCGCCATCATTCAGAATTGCTCCGCCCGAACCCGCAGTTCCGTTGGCGGCGTTATTCGAAAACGTCACCGTGCCGTCGAATCCATTTACATCGACGGTACCACCCGCGTTGAAGATTCCTCCTCCGCCTTGATCAGCAGCGTCCCCACTGGCGACGTTGTCTGAGATTACCGCGCTATCGGTGATGGTCATCGTGCCCGTACCGTTCCACAGTCCGCCACCTTCGCTCGCCGCTGAGTTCCCCGTGACCGTACCGCCGCTCACCTCAACCGTGCCAGCTCCCGTCACGTGTAATCCGCCGCCGTTGCCAGGCGAGGCCGCGTTGGTCGGGCCGGCAACGTTGTTATCGAGCGTGACGTTGGACAGTGTGACCTCGCCC
Organism: Fuerstiella marisgermanici; assembly: GCF_001983935.1. Taxonomy (GTDB): domain Bacteria; phylum Planctomycetota; class Planctomycetia; order Planctomycetales; family Planctomycetaceae; genus Fuerstiella; species Fuerstiella marisgermanici. The sequence goes on from NZ_CP017641.1 coordinate 6,546,366, forward strand.
GCGTTGGTTTCGATACCGCCACCTGCTCGAGAAGCGATGTTGCCGGTGATGGACGTATCGGTCACGGAGATCGTTCCCTGGTCGTTGAAGATACCGCCACCGGAACCCATCGTTGCTGGGAAGGTGATCTGACCTCGCACTTCGCCGCCCGCGTTTTGTGTTGTATGCACGTTGAAATACGTGCCTCCCGCGAATAATGCGGCTTCGTTGGCAGCGGGGAAGTCGATGTCGTTTAGCGTCAGCTGTAAACCGCCGTTGAATTCCACAAAGCTGGCATTGTCCAGCAGGTTCACGATGACATCGCCATTGGCCCCGGAATCGCCCACATGAATATGAGCACCAGTGACATCGGCCAGAGCAATGTCGGTGATGAACAACTGAAGGTCGAATGTATCGGTCTCAGCGTTGTACTGAAGATTTGCGGTACCCGTCGCGTTGGTCGTTACGGCGGGAACTTCCTGGCTACCGTCGAGTGCCACTGTCGTTCCGCCACTGGCCAGATTGTTGGTGATTGTGGCGCCGCTGATGTTGATGGTGCCTCCGGCGTTGAAGATTCCTCCACCGCCCTGATCGGCTCCCATACCACCGGCTGAATTATCATCCACCACCGTGCCGCCGGTCACTGTCATCGTGCCGGTTCCGTTCCACAAGCCGCCGCCTTCCTGAACCGCGACGTTCCCTGTCACGTTGCCGCCAACGATGCCGGTTGATGCCGGCCCGCTCACGTGCAAACCACCGCCGTTAATTCCGGCGTGATTGTTCGTCAGATTAACCGACGTTAGTTCCAGCGTTCCTGCACTTTCGATTCCGCCTCCGGCTCGAGCCGTCTGATTGTTGGAAATGGTTGTACCGGTGATCGTCAGCGTGCCTGTGGCTGCGTTGTGAATGCCGCCGCCGTTGCCCAAACCGGTTACGGCCGAGTTGCCGGAAATGGTTCCGCCATTGATTTCGAGCGTACCTTCGTTAAAGACACCGCCGCCGCCTTCACCCGGCTCGTCGCCACCGGACGTGTTGCCGGTAATGTCGGTGTCGGTCACGTGAATCGCACCAGTTTCGTTGTAGAGGCCGCCGCCATCACCGGTGGCAATGTTGTTGCTGATGGTCGCTCCGGTAATGTTGACGGTGCCGCTTACCGCAACGATTTCAGCGGCCGCAACCGGCGCGGTCACTCGAAATGCCTGGCCGTTGCCAAGATCCGTGCCGCCGGGAGCCGTTCCCATCGCCGCCGCGTCGATAGCATCAGAAATGGCTTTGTCGATGGACGCACCATGGATGACGACCTCTCGCAGGTCCAGCGGGGCCAAATTGTTGAACTGCCGCGCTTCGTCAGGGTCGGTTAGGTCGAACGTGTAAGTGGTGTCGAGTACGAAGTCGGTGCCCTGCGGATAAAGTGCGGTGGGGTCGATGTCACCGTTTGTGAACAGGTTCAGAAAGTGAGCCAGCGGCGACACTCCGTCTGGCGGATTCGTGCCGTGAGTTCCCGCGTCTCGCATTTGAGTTGAAGTAAGGTTTAAAAGTACGGGGCCGTATTCCGGACGACCTTCCAGAAAGTCCAGAAAGCCATCCTGAATGGTCACGCCATCATTTGCCGCGACCGATGGCAGAATCGAATTTACGGGCGGGAAGTTGTTCGCCGCGCCGCCAGCTCCGTCGAAGAACGGACCATCGCCCTGTTCAAGAATCGGTCGCGTGCGATTACCAGCGAACTGACCATGGATGTGAGCCACATGGAACCCGCCAAAACTGCTGAGGTCTTCCATGCCGGTTGCGTTGATAACAACTCGAATTTCCCGAGTTGTTGCCGTGGGCTGCGTCAGCGTGACCGAACCCGTTCCTGTCACGCCGCTGCCGTTTAGTTCCGTGATGTTCAGCGTAAACTGCTGCGCTTCTGTGCCGTCTGACGAATCGTTAAAGATGCCGCCGCCTTCAATGGCTGAGTTGCCGTCGATTGTGGTGCCGTTAACGGTCAGCGTTCCGCCAGCGGAATTCCATAGGCCGCCGCCTTCATTCGCCGCGATGTTGCCGCCTACACTGCCGCCGGTGATCGTTACTATTCCATTACCGCCGATGTGCAAACCGCCGCCGTTGCCCGGGGCGGCATCGGCAATCAATCCAACCACGTCATCGACATCATTGTTGGTGAGATCCGTGTCGGTCAGGGAGACGCTGCCGCCCGCTGTTTCGATACCGCCGCCCGCTCGAACCGCTTCGTTGCCGTCAATCACGGCATCGTTAATGGTGACAGTGCCGCCAGCATTGAAGATACCGCCACCGCTTCCCGCCGCACCGAACGCGATGTTATTGGTGATCTGCACGGCTGCCGTCGATCCGTCGATGACGAGCGTACCGCCGTTGTTGAAAATTCCGCCTCCGCCGTCGTCAGCAGCGTCTCCGCCCGCTTCGTTGCCCTGGATTAGAGTGCCGTTTTGGATGGTCATTGTTCCGGTGCCGTTCCACAGTCCCCCACCTTCGCGTCCAGCCAGGTTTCCGAAGACGCTACCGCCGTCCATTGTGAAGTCTGCGGCGCCGGTGATGTGAACTCCGCCACCGTTGCCCGGATTCGCTGTCGCCAGGTCGACGTCATTGTTCAGGATATTGACATCGGTCAAAGTGGCCGTTCCCTCGATCAGTTCGATTCCCCCGCCCGCGCGGTTGGCTTCATTTTGACTTAGGGTAGTGGCGGTCATTGTCACAGCGCCGTCGGTGCTGAAAATTCCGCCGCCGCTGCCGGATGTACCTGTGGCCTCGTTGTTGCTGATGGTGATCAGGCTGCTGGATCCATCAATCGTCAGTGTGCCGCCGTTGTTGAAGATTCCTCCACCGCCATTGTCTGAGCCAGATCCTTGAGCTGTATTGTTGTTGATGAGGGTTCCGTTGGTGATGGTCATCGAGCCGCTGCTGTTCCATAGTCCACCACCTTCAGACGCCGCCACATTATCGTTGACGGTGCCGCCGTTGATCGTGACGTCACCCGCTCCGCTTACATGCAGACCACCGCCGTTACCTGGCGCTGCGGCGTCGGTACCGAATGCCGTGTTGCCGTCCAGCGTGACGTTTGTTAATGCCAGGCCGACAACGTCGACCACTCCGGAGGCGTCTTCAATACCACCGCCCGCGCGTTCGGCTTCGTTGCCTGTGATGACAGCATCGTTAATCGTGGCTGTGCCGCCGGCCGCATTGAAAATACCGCCACCGCTTCCCGCCGCACCGAAGGCAATGTTGTTGATGATCTGCACGGCAGCCGCCGAGCCATCGATGACGAGTGTACCGCCGTTGTTGAAAATTCCGCCTCCGCCGTCGTCAGCAGCGTCTCCGCCCGCTTCGTTGCCCTGGATCAGAGTGCCGTTTTGGATGGTCATCGTTCCGGTGCCATTCCACAGTCCACCACCTTCGCGTCCAGCAAGATTTCCGAAGACGCTACCGCCGTCCATGGTGAAGTCAGCCGCGCCGGTGATGTGAACTCCGCCACCGTTGCCTGGGTTGGCCGTGCCAAGGTCGACGTCGTTGTTGGCCAAGTTGACAGAGGTCAGGCTTGCCGTACCTTCAATCAGTTCAATACCGCCGCCCGCTCGATTGGCTTCGTTCAGGCTGATCGTTGATGAGTTGATCGTCACAGTACCGTCCGTACTGAAAATCCCGCCGCCGCTGCCCGACGTCCCGGTGGCTCTGTTGGCGGTGATTGTCGAGGTGGTAATGTTGAGCGTGCCGCCTGCGTTGTAAATTCCGCCACCGCCGTCAGTCGCGGTGACACCAGTGGCAGTATTGCCACTGATCGTCACGTCGGTGAGGTCGAGTGTCTGGCCGCTGTTCACGTAGATCCCGCCGCCCTGATCGGCGTTACCGTTGGAGATCGTGACATCACTGATTGACACGGTACCCGCGCCGGCACCGATCTCAAAAACGCGGCTTGCATCATCGCCACTGATCACAACAGGGACCAGGTTTGCGTCGGAGATGCTGAGATCGTCGCTGATGGTCAGCGACGTGCCGCTTAAGGTGATCGTCATGCCGTTGAGCGCCGGATCGAATGTGATCGTGTCGACCACGCCCGGTCCGGTCTCTCCAGCAGGCGCGTCCAGAAACGCCGCGTTGGTATTGGCCGCCGTGATAGCTTCCCGCAGGCTAAGCATGCCATCGCCGACAGCGCTGCCGTCTTCGATGGTATTGACCATAAACACAGTCAGCAGCATGCGGTCTTCGAGCGATTCAGCGACTGATGTTTGATATCGTGACGTGTGTCGGCGTCGCGTTTGGCCGAGTGTGGGGACAAGACGATAGCGTTGCGCCGTCGAGCGTCGTGAGTTAGAAGTTTGTGTCAGCTGTGCGAGCCAATTGGTCAATAACATTATGATGCCTTTGTTGAGCAGCAGAGTTCACTCCGCTGTGTTGGGTAGAGGTTTCGGTGGGGAAAGTGATTCAGTGATTCCGAGCGACCGTGAGAATTATTCTCAAATGTGCACTCGGCTGGGAAGAGATATTCGGGCCGCGGTCGTTAAAGTTTCGCGTCTGCAGTGGCTTCCAATTCCGTGAGTTTCGCGCGTGCCTTTTCGGCTTCCAGCAGGCCGAAATGCGGGTTCCACTGCAGCGCTTGACGCAGATGCGTAATCGCTTGTTGGGGCTGATCGTTCGCGTCGCAGATCAAGCCCGCGTGATAATGCAGCTGTGGATCCTTCGTTCCCAGCTGCAGTGCCTTGCGAATAACGGCGGCTGCTTCTGTGTGACGGCCGCTATTGTGCAACGCCCACGCCAGCGTGTCGTGAGCGTATATGTCTGTTCGTGACTGCAGGTCCTGCTTTGCCATGGCCACAGCTTCGTCCAGTTTATGGCCTCGCTTGCAGTACAGCATGGCCAGATCGCGCTGATGCGCTGTTCCGGCAGATTGCATTTCCTGCAGAAGGACTTCTTCCGCGCGGTCGTACCAGACTCTTGCCGTGTCGGGGCGGCCCTGGTGTGAAAGGACGTCAGCCAGCGCTATCATGGCTGTCGCTGAACCGTTCGCATTCACACTCTCTTCCAGCAAGTCCAGCGCAAGTTCGATATCGCCATGGTCCGCCAGAAGGCGTCCCAGTCCGACACGAGCCGGCTGCAGTGCGGAATCCAGTTCCAGCGCCGACTGATAGTGAACTCGCGCCTCGTCCGCATCGCCCGCCATGTGATAAACGGCAGCCAGACGCATATCGTACCATGCCACTGCGTGCGGCGACTGACCGGCTTCGTGGGCCATATCGCGAGCCGATTGCAACAGCTCAACGGCAGCTTGTGGATTGCCTTTCAGTTCGGCCAGCTGAGCCAGCCGACTAAGCACAGCGGGAGTCTTTCCTGCTTTCTCAAGCAGCGCTGCGTATGTGGTCTCTGCCGCTGCGATCTGTCCCAACTGAATCTGACAGTCCCCGATTGTCGCCAATGCCTTCGTGTCAATCGGATTGGCAACGTAGACTTCCGAAGCCAGTTTGAACGCCTCTCGAAAACGATGCTGCGCCCCCAGGGCCACCGCCAGGGAACTCTTTGCAGTCAGGTAATCAGGAGCGATCCCTAGTGCTTCTCGCAGCGTCTTCTCTGCCGATCGATACGCTGAGTGGTTGCCCGTTTCTTTCGCCAGCCGAATATAAAGCTGCCCGAGGACAGTCATGCTTCGAAAGTCTTCGGTGCGCTTCGCGACGCGTTCACGAAACATCGAGATCGCCTTCATGACGGGAATTTTGCCCCCGATCTGACCGACGTGTTCCGCAGAATTGCTGCTTGCTGCGTCTCGAGCCTCCATGGCATCGAAGGCGGCCTGAACGTTTGGCGGACGGGAAGTTTTTGGGTCGTCTAGGGCGGGTAGTGAAGAGGTCATGAATAAAGTCAGCAGCAGCGTAGTAGCGAAGCGATTGAGAATCACGAAGATCTCCAAAGGTCAGGGGCGAAGTGGCGATGCCGGGTCACGCTGGCAAAACGGAGTTCGCCGATACCATCTCCAGGTGCTCAGAACGCATCCAGCTTTCGGGCGTGTTCACAAGGACCAGGATAAGAGGTCGTACGGGAGCGACGATTGCTTCGTGACAGATTATTCGGGCCGAATTCTCCGGCTAGGCCATTCGTAGGGCCGACTGACTTTGGTTTGAAAAATCGGGCGAGTCGCCTGTCTGCAATGCATTCCTCATGCCGGTGAGCGGAGTTTCCCTGCAACCTAAGCAATCGTCTGAGCGCATCAGACCACGGCCATCTGATCACTGCGGCTCACTCTGAACGGCAAACAACCGCGCAGGTCGCTCAGCGCGCGGCCATTTTGCGATCAGCTCGTGATTTTCGGCTGCCGTGCACAGTGTACAGATGCTTTTGGAAACAGGATCGACGTGCCTGACCGAGGATGGGGTGACGGCTCAACCCCTGCAAAACTTTATGCACCAACGATCACTTGCAGCATTCCGGGTAGGACGGAGAAACGGGTCGGCTGATCGGTCAGAATGTCGCCGTCAGCGGAAATTGCAAGTGGGGGGCTCGAACGGACGGCAACAGACTGCACACGGCGAAATAGAATGTTGGGATTCGACCGGTAGTCAGACAGTGCATATTGAGTTGCGAGGGCTGCGATGTCGACGGGCGAACAGTCCAGCACCACGACCACATCGATGTATCCGTTGTCTAACTGTGCATCCGGAGCGATCGTCATGCCGCCTCCGGTTACGCAGCCATTGGCAAAAAACAGATTTAACACGTCATAGGTGTCCGGCGATTCGTCATCGAATTGAAGCTGCACGCGGTACGTCTTCAGGTTTGAAAGCACATCCACGGCTCCGCGCAGATAGACCATGGGTCCCCAGAATTTCTTCATGTCATCGGTCACCAAATCGGCGTACAGGCCTGTGTTGCCAGCAGTCGCCATGTTGATGTAGTGGAAACATTCCGACTCAGTGCTGACACGAATTACGTCGACAGGTTTGGCGACGCGGATCTGAATAAGGTCCAGCGCCGCGGCGGGATCCAGCGGGATTCCTGCGTTGCGGCAAAAGTCGTTTCCGGTGCCCAGCGGCAGCACACCCAACGGACAGGATCGTTTGGCAGCCAGCAAACCCTGAACGACGCAGTTTACGGTTCCGTCACCGCCTGCCGCGACAACGACGTCTGCACCTGCATCGGCCGCCCGGCGACTCATCGCAACCGCTGCCTCTGCGGTGTCTGGTCGGTGGAAGGTGACCAATCCGTTGCGTGACCAGTCTTCCAGTAGCGACCCAACCGCCTTGGCCGTTCCTGCAGATTCATTCAGAATCACGTGGATCCCGGACGCGCGTCTGGCGACCGCAGAAGCCCGCGAAGCCGTTGCGTCTGACTTGCTGTCAGGTTTTGGAGAGTGAATGGTCATAGGTCGTGATCTTTTTGCCGAGCTTCCATGTCAGCTGCAACATCGTGGTCCTTTGCAGGTTCAGCGGAAGTTATTCGACAGCCTGCTAAGGATTGCAGTTTCTGTTCCGTTTGTTGCACCCGGCGATATTCGAAGGTATTGCGTCAAGGGTGTCCGAGCGCGCCAAAGGTCGAGGTTGATTGGCAGCCAGGGCGGTCGGCAGTCGACCGTAAGTTCGCGTCCTGCGATGCCATAGCTAAACTGCCTATTAACGCGCGCTGCGAAACCGTCGTGGCAGGATGGCGATGGAAGGATCTGCCAGCCACACGACAACTCTGGCTTGAAACGTGCATGCACCAACGAATGAATAGACGAACCAGTCGTTACGCCGCCGTTAAGCTGCGTCACGACAAAGATCGAGCCAACAAGAATTTGGAATCCCAGTGACACAACCAGAATCAGATGAGACATTCTCGCAACCCGCTCGCCTGTCCGGAGCCACTCTTCTGGCAGCGACGGGCATTTTTGCTGCGGTCGCCGCGTTCGTGGTCGCGTGGGAAATGTTCTTCATACTTTTCCTTGGGATTCTGTTTGGCGTCTTTCTGACAAAGTCGGCAGGAAGCCTGTCGCGAGTACTGCCGCTTAGCTATCCCGCTCGCGTTGGAGCCGTCACGACACTGCTGTTGGTGCTGGCGATCGGCAGTCTGCTGATATTTGGTGTTCGGGCTGGACACCAACTGGCGGACGCCGACAAGCACCTCTTGGCCGCTCAGGAAAAACTGGAGCAGGCGGCGGCTGATTACCCGGCGGTCTACTCAGTGTTATCGTCAACACCGCTGATTGGTCGATTTCTGGGCCCGTCTGAATCGAAGACGGATGACGAGGCCGATGCATCGTCGCAACCTGAGGACACGAAATCGGCCGCTGACGCCAAGTCGTCTGCACCCTCGCAGACTGAGACGTCGGGCTTAACGTCAGGGACCATCTCGAAGGTGGCCGGTACCGGCCTGCAGGCTGTCTTCGGTTTGTTTCAAACCTCGTTCGGCCTCGCGGTGAATAGCCTGCTCATCTTCTTCGTTGGGTTGTTTCTCTCGCTCGCGCCGGAAACCTACCGTGACGGAGTTGTGGTACTTTTCCCTCAGCCACGCCGAGAGCGAACTCGCGACGTCTTGAACATCGCTGGCGAAACGTTGTGGCACTGGCTGATCGGACGAGGTGGCTCAATGCTGGTCACAGGACTTGGTGCCGTAGCACTACTCACCCTGGCTGGCGTTCCGATGGGCGCTATGTTGGGTCTGGCGACAGGCGTGTTGACATTCGTGCCGAACATCGGCAGCCTGGTGGCTCTGATTCTTGCGATCCTGTTTGCGCTGCCGATGGGGCAGGGCACCGTCGCGATTGTTTTTGTTGGCTATCTGGTGCTGCAACTTGTGGAAAGCTACGTCATTACGCCGCTGATTCAGCAACAACAGGTCTCACTGCCGCCCGCGTTATTGATTTCTTTTCAGGCGTTGATGGGCGTACTGTTCGGGTTTTTGGGAGCCGCCGTTGCTTCGCCGCTATTGGCCGCGTGCAAAACACTGACCATGGAAGTCTATGTGAAGGACGTACTTGGCGGCGAAGACGAACGATAGAGCAGCTTACCTTTTGTTGTGGACGGTTCGAGATCGTGGGAGACAGCCTTCATACTCTGAATCGCTTGCTCCGCGGCCACAACTCAGGGTGAAACGCTGCAGCTATCGTCCAATCACACTGCGACGAAGTTGCTTCATCATATTCGTCCAGCTGCAATTGATCGCGCCAGTGGTCTTCAAAAACGACCACAATGATCCGACGGAATTGCGGGGGGCGACGCACAGATAGCGATCCACGTAGCGCGGTCGAAACCGACTCTTGAAGTGGTCCTGCCCCTTGGCATTGAAGACAAAGTCCATGCGGTGAAACCAGGTGGACAGAGCTTTTTCGATGCGCCAGTCGTCGTTGCCAATCGCCGCATCCGCGACGTTGCGGCCGGGAATCAGGCACAGCGAGATCTGTTCTACGTCTTCGTCGCGAAGTTGATCAATCACGCTGCGAAACAGGAAGGCAGTCACTCCGCGCGTCGCGTCCGTGCGCTTGCGATAGGTTTCAAATGCCCAGCTTCGACCTCCGTCGACCGGACTGCACGCCAGGAATGCTTCAATGACGCCGGTTGACTGCTGGCGGGCCACAAACAGGCGACGCCGCCGCAACGCGAAGGGATCGAATTCGCCTTCCAGCAATCGCAGCGGTTTATCAAACGTACGTCCAGCCAGATCCTGCGTCATAATGTTGAGCAACGTTTCCGCCAGACTGCGCTGTTCGTTCGCGTCCGTGATTTCCACGATCTCCACGCCGGCTCGCGAGCAGAAATTTGTCTGACGGCGCACCCATTCAAATTTCTTTCCCACCCAATCGATGGTGCGAGGATACAACAACGGTTCTTCGCCGAACTTGTTGACCACAAAGCCCGCGTCACGGAAGCGACGGGCGTCTGTTGCCGACACGTTGTACACGGCCAGAGTCTGCTTCTGTTGTTCCGACAAAGCCCGCAGCCAGTCGATCATTTGTGGCTTCAGATTCTCCGGAGCCAGCAGGCCGCCGGCCAGGTGCCAGAAGCGTCCGTCCGCCAGCACACTGATTGCACCCTTGCCGCACGGGGTGCGCAGAACGTGTCCGTCAGAAACAACGATGTCGTAGCTTTCGGGAACGCAGGCATAGCGATACGCCATCTGCTCAAGCTGAGCGCGTTCACCGGCGTTTAAATCGTGGCGGCTGGTCAGCTTCGATTGGCCAGAGCGCGCGGTATCCCAGGCCAGCTCTGATGGCTCAGCATGATCAGGAACCCAGGGGGCATCAGTCGTGGCGGTAGACATGGATGAGTCTTGTACGTAAGAGTGTGGTGGGTTGGTTTCGATGGTGGTGGTTTACACTGTCGCGGGTTGCATGGTGATGGTGTCGTGAACGTGGAACTGATCCAGCCACTGTTCGTCCATCACCAAACCGGGGTGCTTATATTGGTAGTCCCCCGTCCCGCGTTTGGCGACCTCTTTTTGAATACAACGGTCCCATTCGCGTGGGGCGAGCCGCGTTAGATGCGGTGCCTGTAACACGCCTTCTCGCCGTCGAGCACGCCAGAGGAAATTCAATTCTTCCAGTCGCTCATCGAGGTTGCAGAGAAATCGCTCCGCCTGCCGCGCGTCGGATATTTCTGTGGATTCGACCAGGAAGTCGTACCGAGGTTGTCGGTGTTCCAGCCTTCGTGGTACTGCCGTGATCAGACTCAGATTGACCCCAATCTGTTCGGCCGCCATGTGGGCGGCGGCGACGACCTGATGTTCGGTTAGCTTTTCACCTTCGAGATCACCGACTCTAGCACTTTTCTGCACAAATTCCAGCAGCGGTGCTTCGCTGGTAAATCCGCAGCACTTCACAATATCGCCGATATCAAATCGAAAATAGCCGGCCGCTGTCGTCATCACCAGTCGGTATTCGTGACCAGGTTCCAGTTCGTGGCCGCTCAAGGTGTGAGGGAACTCACCTATCGGTTCGTCCATCGGGATAAATTCGTAGTAGCCTGATTCGATCGAAGGTACACCCGCCGGATTTGTGTCCTGCAAAGGAATCGTGTGCCGCCCTTCGCTCGAAACCAGCCCCATATCGCGACACGGTGAATCGCCGAAGTACTGCGGAATGTTGCGAGACTGATACCCCGCCGTGCCAGCCAGCCAGCAACCGATCACCGGTGTGTTCCAGTAGTCGCGTGGCAGCAGACGTCCCCTCTGAGATGCCAGTTGACTTAAACGTCGAGCGCCCGCCACCGAGCGTTTCAGGTGTTTGGTTTCCAGCACGCGCCGAATGTGGGAAGGAATGTCAAACTTGTCTGTAAGCGTTCCATCGCTGATGTCGCGCAGAAGTGTGTCGGAATGCGTGTCACCGATCTCGGCAAGTCGAATCAGCGTGCCCGGATTCATCAGCAAAATCCAGCCCACGTCCTCCAGCAGTGTCAGCCGCAGTGCCACATAGTGTCGCGTCACAGGGTCCGGAATATCATTCACCACATCGGGGATCAGGTAATACGGCTTCAGCATCGGGTTCTGAATCTTCGTCAGCAGCGAACTGACCATGCTGATCTGGTGTCCGCCCGGAGTTGTTCCCATGTCCCATGTGCCAGACATCTGCAGCATCTTCGATCCGATGTGCCGCGGATGATCGACAAACAGTTTCATCCCCCAAACGTCCCAGGCTTTGCGGTATTCGCGCAGCCAGGTGTTGGTCACTGGATTCAACTTTGGCACGCCGCTGCTGCCGGTCGTGATGGTAAACTGAAGCAGCTTCTCCGTTTCCGGTATCAGAGCGGACGTTTCTCCGGCCGCTACTCTATTAATATACGGTTCGAAGTGATCGTAGCCCGCGACCGGGACCTGCTTCCGGAAGTCGTCGAGCGATCGGATGTGCTGAAAGCCATAGTCTTTGCCGAATCCGGTTTGCTCCGACAGCCGCACGCGATTCAGCAGCCAGTCCCGTTGCACGCTTGCCGCGCGCGACAGGCGTCGTTCGAAGGCGTCGCATGATCCTCGTCGCAGTGCGGACAGCAGTCCACGAGAGACGACGCGGGGAGTTATCTTGGGCAGAATCCTGAGCACCTTGGGTCTCCTGTTTCTTATTTAACGCCATAGAACGTGGATGGGGCGACGCTTTGGGATTCGCTGCACGGACCGCGTCCACTGCAGCACCAGTGAAGAATCAGGCCAGCGAGGAGTAAAGTTTGTCGCCAGCATTAACGGGGCTGACACATCGCCGCAGCGAATCTTCAGCGCCAGAATGGCTCCTTGATCACGCATCAGTCCCAGCGCATTTCTTATCAGCGCTCGCTGCTGTCGAGCCGGCAACTGGTTGACACAAATCAGGTCAACGACCGCCACCAGTTCGCGCGTTCGAGCCTGGAAGGGAAGAATGTGAAAGTTGATAAAGCCCTGAACCCGCCCCTGATGTTCCGCCACAACGGTTTGCGAAATCGGACTTCCCATCAGTTGTTGACGCAATGATGATTTGTCCCAACGAACCTTCAGCACACAGTCACGGAATTGCGTCGCAGCCGCCCGAGCGCAGTCTGCCAGATCACCGTGATGGAACAGGCGAATACCATTGCTGCCGCTGTTTGAGCCCGTCCAATTGACTGCGGGCAGAACCGGCATCACCAGACGGCTTAGCAACCCCTCAGCGCGATTGATCGTCCACTGATGCAACCGGTCGCCGTCCAATGGTCGAGCCCAGAAGCCGAGTCTCTGATGAAACTTCTTGAGCGGAAATAGGTGGGATTCGCGTTCGGCAAGTGAGTATCTGGAACCCACAAAGCGGTAACTGACAATCAGGTCTGATCGAGCAGCCTTTTCCAGATCCACTCGAGTGGCATCCAGCCGTTTCGCTAGGCCTCGACCGCGATGAGACTTCGCGACTGACAGCCAACTCCAGTGCCCGCCGCTGAACCCGGAATTCGGCGTCTGAAATTTGCTTTGTAGCCCCAGCAGAACGGCCACTAGTTTTTGCTGGTCGTAAACGCCGAGACAGCGGTTTGATGCATTCGAGGCTGAGCGGATCCAGTCGAAATATTCGGCGGTCCACACGGGGAATGCCATTCGACCCCGGTAGGCTTCGGTCCACGTGTCTTCCACGAAAGTCTGCAACTGTTCGCTGGTCGCCTTGTACGGCCGCACGCAAAGCGCAGCCCCCGCCACGTCCTGGGATGGCACGGCAATGGCCGGTTGCTCGTTGTATGGCTGGATGACTGGCATGGCGAAAGGCGCGGCAAGTATTTTGTGAAACCTGATCGCCGTCCCTGGCAGCCCTTGTTCAGCAAGCGATGTGCCCATACTGCGCAAACCCCGGATTTGCCTGGTCACCTCAAAAAAGCGAGCAATGTTGAAGGCGGCAAAGCCAGATTTGGTGCCTAGTCGCGTCGAAAGGCCCTCAATTGCCCGCCCGCGGCCATTTTGGCGGTCGCTGAACGACCACCGAGAGCGCCCACCGCGCGGCTTCCGGCCGCGATTGCCGTGCTTTTCGAATCTTCGTGAGCGGCGGGCGCGGGGGCAATTTGGCTCGGTCCGCATGGTTCTTCGAGCGAAGAACACGTGCGAATAGGCCCGAAAACGCTGGGTTTTTGTCGATTTGGGGCAAACCCGGGGAAATTCTGAAAAAGCAGGTCCGCATTCTGCCGCTGCTGCGATTAGGGCGGTGCACCAATAGTTTCTGCCTTGTCGAGCCCTCCTCGTTGTTTCAGATACCCCCCTTTTGTGGATTCTCTTCAACAACCATCCTCAAACCTGAACGCGATCCTGCGAGCGATATCAATCGCATGCAGCGATGCGTGGAGCTATGCGCCGCTGGAAGAGAGCATCATCCGCCACTGCTCGCGCCGCTGGGCCGAGATGTTTGGGCTGGATGAGAATGCCATCAATTCCGGTGCGGGGCTCTCAATCCACGACCCGCTGATCGCCGAAGGATGTGTTCGGTTGGGGCTTCCGGCAAATTGGCTGGTGCACGAACTTCGCCACGCCCGTGATTCGTCGAGGGCGTTGCCAGAAACACAGACGGAAAGTGGAAAGACCTATCGGACCACGACAACCGTCGTTTTCGACGACGGCGGACGCCCCATCGGACGGCTCTGGATTGTGCATTGCGAGGCCGCGATTCCCATTCCACAAGCCGTCTGGCACCGCGCCGTTGAGGCTCGGCAGGAGCTTTCACTGCTGACGCCCCGGGAATCTGACATTCTTAGTTTGGTTTCCGCCGGGTTGACCAACAAAGTGACCGCGCAGCAGGCCGGGATTAGTGAAAAGACGGTGGAAAAACACCGTGCCAGCATTATGCGCAAACTGGGCGTCCGCAGCGTGGCAGAACTTATTCGCCGCGTGACCGAAGCCGACCTTCTGACAGAAGCGTAAACCATGGCCGCCGACTGTCGCTAACCGTAATTGCGACCAATAACGGTCGCGTCACTCGGCGGAAGCTCTGCGCAACAAAAAAGCAGCCCCGCTTTTGATTAAAACGAGGCTGCTTTTGAAAGGCTGTCTGTCTAAGCGTGCTTCCGGTGCCCGATGTTGATGTAGGCATGAACGTGCGGCGCGCCGCGGAAGTGCCACACGAATGCCGGGCCTTCCACTCGCCAGATATCCCACACCTTGTCGGATTCCAGATCACCTTCCTGGTAAAATGCCATGTGCAGTTTTTCGACGCCGCCTGATTCGGCCACGATCTGCATCACTTCGGCCCGATCTTCTTCGCGATAAGGGGCCAGCAGTACCTTCAGCGATTGAAGCACAAGTTGCTGTTGATCATCCTTTAGGTCACTTACGGCGATTCCCGGGAACGCGGCATTATCGCCCTGAATCTGCACGGCGGTTTCCGAAGGCTTTTTCGCGACCAAAGCGCGAGCCGCCTGGTCTGCGTCTAAAGACTTGAAAACTTCGTTGGTCTGCTTTGTCTGGTCGTAGTACAGGTTTTTCTTCACGTCTTCTTCTTCGCCGTGACCGTATACGATTGGTCCGCCGAAGGCAGCTTTCTCAACGCTGTTTCCGTCTGCTCGCAATGTGAGGTGGCGGCCCGTGAGTTCGAATTCGAATTCCTTTTCACCGGGGGTGCCAAACACGGCCACGCTGTATTGTTCGAGCCCGCCGTTGTCGTCTTCCATCTGCTTTTGCAGACGTGAATAGCCGTCTTCACTGGTCAGGCCGCGGACCACCTGGTCGATCATCTTGCGTTGAGACTTCGTGTAGAAATCCGACCCGATCTCAATGTCGGTGATCATCCAGTTGGCACTAATCCTGTCTCGCAGTTTGTTATTGAAACCGAAACAGATCTTACTTTTCTGAGCGTCTGACAGTGACTTGTAGAATTCTGTCACAGCCGTTTCCGCAGCACTGGAAGGCGACGGTCCGGCAAACAGGGCAGCATTCAGGTTGGTGCTGCTTAACGCGGCCAGTGCCGAAGTTCCGCCGACCAGCTTCACAAAGTTACGACGATTGAAGGATGATTCGGTGTTGGGTGAAGTCGCCATGTTTGAAGTTCCTTAATGAAGAGCGGGAGGGATGGTGTCTGCAGGCGGGCACCCATTTAGTGTACCGGGAATGGAAACGGATTTCACGGTTTCACAGAAAAAGAGCTGCCCGGACGGATGTGGTGTGGTGTAGCTGGCGCTCGAAAGCTCAGCGGCTGAGTTTGATTGCTCAGAGTTGTGTCGCTTCAGGGGACCATTGGAACGCTTAAGCAACGCTTACACGATTGATCGGGAAACGTTTTGTTTGCTCGGCTCCCTTATTCGTTATGTCGGTCTTTATACTGCAGTACAGTGACGACATTCCAACCGAATCGCATTTGTTTGAAACCGCTGATGCAACGATCCCGCAAGCTTTCAATCCGTCTGGTCGGCCAGGCATTTCGCAAACCATTCCGCGTCGGCGAAATGGCGTTTCGGGGCAGCGGGTTGTTGGGCCGCCGATTTCTGCCTTTGCTGATCGTCGTCAGCGCTGTGTCGCATATTGAGGCGGCGGTGCGGCCGAATGTTATCGTGGTGATTACTGATGATCAGGGCTATGGCGAATTGTCTGCGCATGGGAACCCTGTGTTGTCGACGCCTCATCTGGACCGCCTGGCGTCTGAGAGTATCCGATTGACGGATTTCCACGTGGCGCCGATGTGTACGCCGACTCGCGGTCAGTTGATGACAGGAGTTGATGCTTTACGGAACGGGGCCGTGAATGTCAGCAGTGGCCGTACGTTGTTGCGCCGCGAACTTCCAACTCTGGGCAACGTGTTTGCCGAGGCTGGTTGGAGTACCGGGCTGTTCGGCAAATGGCACCTTGGCGATACCTGGCCATATCGCCCTCAGGACCGAGGTTTTCAGGAGAGCGTTTGGTTTCCGTCGTCGCATATTGGTTCTGTCCCGGATCAGTGGCAGAACGATTACTTTGACGACACCTACGTCCACATTGGTCACCGAAAAGTCTACTCCGGTTATACGACCGATGTCCTGTTCGACGAAGCGATGTCATGGATGAAGCGGGAAGCCGAAGCGGAACGCCCATTCGTCTGTTGCCTGGCCACCGCTGCTGCTCATCAGCCTCACTATGTTCCTCAGAAGTATCTCGCTCCGGTGCGAAACGCACTGCAGGCGGCTCGGAATAATTTGCCGAGCTTCGCCTCAGAACTTACGCCGGACACGGAAGAACAACTGATCCGCTTTTTGGCGATGTGTGCCAACATCGACGAAAACACAGGGCGGCTGGAACAGTTTCTGACCGAGCACAAACTACGCGACAACACAGTGTTTGTCTTCTTGACCGACAACGGCAGTACGTTTGGACCTCGCTATTTCAACGCCAACATGAAGGGCGGCAAAACGTCGTTATGGGAAGGCGGTCATCGCGTTCCGTGCTTCATCCGCTGGCCGGACGGGGAACTGCGGCCGTCCGGTGATGTGTCCGGGTTGACTCAGGTGCAGGACCTGCTGCCGACACTGGTCGACCTGGCAGGATTGCCAAATTCGTCTATCGACCACTGTGACGGTATCAGTCTTGCCTCCGTCCTTCGCGGCACGTCGGAAGTCGCGGACGATCGGATGCTGGTGATCAACTACAGCCGGATGCCGTTTAGAGCTGTGCGGACATTGCCGACCAACCGTTCGATTCCACGTCGCGAGGGCGCCGCCGTATTGTGGAAGAGGTGGAGATTGCTGGAAGACAAGGCTCTGTACGATCTCGACGCAGATCCGCTGCAAGCAAACAACGTGATTGAAAAACATCCTGCTGTCGTCGCTGCAATGCGTTCGCACCTAAACGACTGGTGGGACGGCGTGAAACAAGTGGCGAAGGAATTTCAGCCGTCCGTGGTTGGGCACGCCATGCAGAACCCGGTGGTGCTGACGGCCTGTGAGTGGGCGGACGTTTTTGTTGACCAGCAGGCACAGGTTCGTCGTGGCGATCGAAAAAACGGACTGTGGCATATCGATGTAGCAAGAGCTGGCGACTATGCGTTCACGCTGAGTCGCTGGCCGGAGGAATCCGGGTTGAAGCTTCGCGACGGCGTCGCGGAAACTCAGTTGACCGATGGTATGCTACCCGCAGGTCCTGCCTGGCAGATCGGTTCAGCGCGAATACAAGTGGGAAGCACCAAACGGCGCGCGAAGGTTCAGGCGGATGCCACTTCCGTTCGGTTTGAACTTTCGTTGCCAGCCGGTCGCACCACGTTGCAGACATGGTTTGATGATCCCGACGGCAAGCCGATTTCCGGAGCGTACTATGTGAGCGTCGAATGCCTGAAGCCCGTTGCGCCGATGAAGGTTATATTGGATACGGATATGTCGGGCGATTGCGACGATGCCGGAGCACTCGCGATCCTGCATGCACTGGCTGACCGCGGCGAATGCGAACTGCTCGCTACGGTTGTTAATCGAGCGGACCTGACGAATGCCTCTGCCGCGGCAACGGACGCGATTAACACCTATTACGGCCGTCCGCGCATTCCGATCGGAACGGACAAAATCGGTCCCACGGCGCTGCAACGCTCGAGCCCCTTCGCCGTGACGTTGCGAGACGATTTCGCGAATGATGTCGGACCAGATGATGAAGCTCCTGATGCACTCGACGTTTACATGCGGGTTCTGGGCGATCAACCTGACCACAGCGTCACCATTTGCAGCGTCGGTGCGTTTTCGAATCTGGCAGAACTATGCCGAGCGGAACCGGAATTGGTTCGTGCGAAGGTTGAACGGCTGGTGGTGATGGGCGGCGCGTTTCCGGAATCGACCAGACCGGAGACCAACATCGCAACTCATCGCGAGGCGGCTCAATTTGTCGCCGATCATTGGCCGGGTGAAATTGTTTGGCATGGATTCGAGGTCGGCCATGCATTAATCGTCGGTAAAGGACTGAAGCTCACGTCGAACAGGAATCCGGTTCGGAAAGCTTATGAACTTCGTCCGTATGCCGGCAGAATGGCGATCGATCAGGGGAAGCCGGCCTATGACCTGGCCGCCGCGCTGTTTGCCGTTCGTGGTGCCGAACCTGAGTTCTGGAAAACCATTGAAGGCGGTCGCGTACAGGTGGACGACGCAGGCCAAACCCGCTGGCTTTCTGACCAAGACGGGCAGCATTCGTACGTCCAGCACGTTGGCGCGCCGTCTCGATTGGCCGCAGTCATCGAGTCGCTATTAGTCGCTCGTCCCGCGAAGATGTGAACTCGGCCGATCACGGATCTGACAAACAGCCGGTTCTCGTAATCACCGGTTGCGGCCGTTTTCGCCGGGCACGTCAGGCAAGTCTGCGACAGTGAGCCTGAAGTCGATGCACAGTCATAACATAGCGGATCACCGGTGCTGCAGTTATTTCGGCTCTTTGAAAGAGGTTGCTGCCAGCCCAAATTAGAAGTCAAGGAGGTTAACTTCAATCGATTCCGGAACAGCTTTCCATGAAGTGGACACCATTTAGTTGGACGACGGGCGAGCGATTATTAGAGAGAGTCAAACTTGCTTTGAGCGTTTGGGACGGTAGACGGCCCGTGGTGTTTGGCGGTCGAGCGACTGATGACGGCGGTGAGTGCCATCAAGAAAAACGGCCTACGATCGGACTGACACCGCCATCAACACGGCGATCGTCAGCAGCACGGCCCCTGCCAGTCGTCGCAGCATGGTTTGTACTGCCAGCGACGCTTCGTTGGTCTGCAGTTGTCTGGCAAACATCCATGCCAGCAGCACGCCCCACAGTCCTCGCAGAGCGTAGACAATATTGATGCGGGCTGCGTCACCGAATTCGGCCAGCGAAAAGCACATGCTGGTCGCCTGTAACGCCATCAGTATGGTGCCGCCAAGAATCCAGCGAGTCGCCTTCAGTTCACGCCAGCGTTTTGGTGGATCTACTCGCGGAAGAAACATGAGCGACAAGACACCCGCGACGCCAAACATGACGGGTAGAAATGCATAGCTGTCCAGATCGGCAGCCCATTTCTGAACGCACACATCGAACAACGATAAACAAAATGCGGAACTCAACGCCAACGCCACAGTCAGCCATAGTCGCCGATGAGTTTCGCTTCCGCGTTTGGCACCGCCGCCTGACCATTGGATCAGTACGATTCCCACGGTAGCCATGGCGCCGGCGGCCCAGACTTCAATCGGCACAGCGTCGCCGGTGAGCACGGACACCAGTCCGGCCACCATCAGGACCTTCACCCCGAAGATCGGCGTGGCGACGGACACGTCTCCGTATTGAAAGGCCAAATAGGTGAACACCTGGCCGAGGACAAACAGCACGCCAATGATGGCGGCGTGGCCCCATGCAGACGCCGGGATCACTTCCCCTCGCACGACTGCGACAAGCGCCCAGACGATGGCCAGCCACGCATTGCCTAAAAACGTGCCGGTCCATGGACTCACACCTTTATCGATCGCCTGCTTGACCAGCATCATGCCAAAAACGAAGACAACGCTGGAAAACAGGGGGAACAAAAGGTGGTAGGGCAACAGACGGGGCTCTCATTATTTTGCTGGATGGTCGCAGGGTAGGGGGCCAGAGGCGGCAGAATGACGCTCACGATATCAGATTTTGCGAATGCATTCAGCGCCTCTGCAGGCCACGCGTCGAAGTGCATTTTCTGGTTTCAAGTGGTGAGATCCGTTCCCGCGCCAGACCTGGCGCAGAGTGTTGGCTCGCCCGGAGCGCGACAGTTGACGGCAATCTCAGGACAACCACTGGTCAGGCTGCATCGCGTCTGTATACGATGTAGGTAACCGTTTTTCGAAGAGGGCCGAACAATGTCAGCTAATCCGTCACGTCGCCGCTTTCTGAAATCGATGAGTCACACCGGTACGCTGCTTGCCGGTTCGTCCATGTTGCCAGCCTTTGAACCGCTGGCGGCCGACGAAACGAAGTTGGATCCGAGCACCGTTCGCTTTCACCCGGACTGTGAGTCGCTGGTTCGGTTGATTGAAGACACGCCGCGTCAAAAGTTGCTGGAAGAAATCGGAACGCGGGTGAAGAACGGGCTCAGCTACCGTCAACTTCTTGCCGCGTTGTTTCTGGCAGGCGTTCGGAACGTGCAGCCGCGACCATCGGTTGGGTTCAAATTTCACGCCGTGCTGGTCGTGAACTCCGCTCACATCGCCAGCCAGGCCGGTCCGGATTCCGATCGGTGGCTCCCGATTTTCTGGGCGTTGGATGAATTCAAGAGTTCTCAAGCCCGCGATACACGAGAGGGTAACTGGACCATGGCGGCGGTCAACGAAGCCGGCGTGCCTTCACCCGA